>JBCCGE010000012.1:0-53902 GCA_039029455.1 Pseudomonadota bacterium
CACGGTGAACAAAAAGTCGCTCGAAGAGTACTTCGGACGGGAAACGGCACGAATGATTGTCCGTCAGCCTCTTGAACTCGTCGAGATGCTCGATAAAGTTGATATCCGCGTGAATGTGGATGGTGGCGGAAACAGCGGTCAGGCCGGGGCGATCCGACATGGCATCACTCGCGCGCTCATCGATTACGATGAGGAACTCCGATCGGTTTTAAGAAAAGCCGGTTTTGTGACCCGCGACGCCCGAGAGGTGGAGAGAAAGAAAGTCGGTCTGCACAAATCACGCAAACGACCTCAATACTCGAAGCGATAGTTTCCAAAACATCGTTTGCAGGAAAGGCGGCATTGGCCGCCTTTTTTAAATCTACTGACCGAAAACCCTGGCGAGATCTTATAAAGGCGCATCATGTCTAAGTTGCAACCCGGCGGGAAACAGGCACAATATGGCTATTCGATAATTTTGCGTTTTAAGGTCGCATTTCGATTCTGAATTGGGGGATCGTCTAGTGGTAGGACTGCGGACTCTGACTCCGCCAGCGGGGGTTCGAATCCCTCTCCCCCAGCCATTTCTTGCGTCGACGGGCTCGATAGGAAATTCCTTTGAATAGCAATACTAATGCAGTTTTGCAGAACGGAACCAAGTGAACCGGGCGCAATCTTATTCGATTGAGCAGTGAGCTATCGCTCAGTTTTGTAGTGAGCGTAAAAGTCAGACTGGACACAACCATAGGGCAGTGATATGAATTTTTCGGTAAGACAGGTTGGATTGGGAATTGCGATACTTTGTGCCGCGTGGAGCGGTTCAGTAACGGCTCAGATCGAATCATTCATCGGTCACTATGAAGGTAGTGCGGAAGTGGAGGTCGCTGGACAGTCCCAGAAAAGAGACCTGAGCGTGGACATTTTAGATGGCGATGATGGCGGCTACACCGTCAAATGGAAATCAACCATCTACAAATCGAGCGGAAAAGTAAAAGAAAAGGAATACAAGATCAACTTCGTGTCCACCAAACGGAAAGGGATTTATTCCTCAGCGATGGGCACCAATGTTTTTGGGAATCCTGTTGCGCTTGATCCGATGAAAGGAGATCCGTATGTGTGGGCTCGAATTCAGGGTAATGTGATGACCGTATATTCCTTGTTGATCGACGAACAAGGAGGTTATGAAATGCAGGAATATCACCGCACTCTGGTTGAAGGAGGTCTCGAGCTGGACTACAGGAGAGTCCGCAATGGTGAGCCGTTGCGGAGCGTTAAAACGTTTCTGAAAAGAAAATAAATCGCCTATTTGACCTGCATCCCAGGTTCAGCGCCCGTGTCGGGCGTAAGCAGAAATAGATCGCTGCCACCCGGGCCTGCCGAAAGCACCATTCCCTCCGAGATGCCAAAGCGCATCTTTCGAGGCGCCAGATTGGCCACGACCACCGTTAATCGGCCAATCAGTTCCTCGGGACTGTAAGCCGATTTGATGCCAGAAAAAATATTTCGGGTTTCGCCGCCCAGGTCTACGGTAAGTTGTAGCAGTTTGTCTGCGCCATCGACGTGACTGGCATCGACGATTTTCGCGACTCTGAGGTCGACCTTACTGAAGTCATCGATTGAAACATGATCACCGATTGGATGATCTCTCAATGGGCCAGCAGGAATGGAAGCCTGTTCCTGACTCGATTTGGACTCTTCAATCATTTTTTCAATCTGGGTCTCTTCCACTCTGACCAGGAGCGGTTTGAATCGGTTTATGCCGTGGTCGAGAATTGGGGACTTTGAGTCCGCCCACTGCAAGGGCTGAACCGATAAAAACTCCTCGGCCATTTTTGCGGTGTTGGGTATGACCGGTTTAAGGTAGATCGTGAGCAGACGAAAAAGGTTGAGGCCCTGCGTGCAAATTTGCTGCACCTCGGGTTTGGTCTTTTCGTCCTTGATCAGTATCCATGGTTGCGCTGCATCGATGTACTGATTCGCTTTGTCGGCTAAAGCCATAATTTCCCGCACAGCTCTGCTGTATTTTCGCGACTGCCAGAGGGTGGCGATCTCCTCTCCGGCCGCCGAAAAATGCTCAAACATTGCCCTGTCCGGAAGGTCTGAGGAGAGCTGTCCTTCAAACTGCTTGTTGATAAAGCCGGCGCAGCGGCTGGCGATATTGACCAGCTTGCCGACCAAATCTGAGTTCACACGTGAACGAAAGTCCTCCATGTTGAGGTCTATATCATCGATACTGTCATCGAGCTTGGCGGCGAAGTAATAACGCAGGTACTCCGGGTTTAGGTGGCGATAATACGTTTCAGCCATAATGAAAGTGCCGCGACTCTTTGACATTTTTTGACCATTAACGGTTAAAAAGCCGTGGCACCATACCGCTGTTGGGGTGCGGAAACCGCCGCCATGAAGTTGAGCCGGCCAGAAAAGTGTGTGGAAACGCGCAATATCTTTGCCAATGAAATGCACCAACTCGGCGTCACTGCCGGGGTTCATGTATTCATCGAAGTCCAGACCTTCGCGATCACAATAATTCTGAAAACTGGCGAGGTAGCCGATCGGCGCGTCCATCCATACGTAGAAAAACTTGCCAGGTTCATCAGGAATCTCGAATCCCCAGTACGGCGAGTTACGTGAAATATCCCACTCCAAAAGTGGTTCTGCAAAAAGCTCCTTCTGTTTATTGGCAATTTCCTTTTGGGTACGGCCACTGTCAAGCCACTCGCCAAGAAATGATTTGAAATGCTCGAGCTGGAAGAACAATTGTTCGGATTCTTTTCTGACGGGGCGAGCGCCGCTGACCGCTGAGACTGGATCAATCAGGTCGGTCGGGGCGTAGGTACTCCCGCAAACTTCACAGTTGTCTCCGTACTGGTCTTCCGAGTTGCATTTTGGGCAGGTGCCTTTGACAAAGCGGTCGGGCAGAAACATGCCTTTCTCCGGGTCATAAAACTGCTCGATGTTTCGTTTAACGATATGACCGTCGGATTTAAGTCTGTTGTATATCAGTTCTGAATAATGTCGATTCTCTTCGGAATGCGTGGTGTAGTAGTTGTCAAATTCCACTTCGAAATTCGCGAAGTCACGCTGGTGTTCGATCGAAACGCGATCGATCAGTTGTTGCGGTGTTATTCCCTCAGATTCCGCCTTTAGCATGATCGGGGTGCCGTGGGCATCATCTGCGCATACGTACGAGCAGGAGTGACCTTGCATTCGTTGGAATCGCGCCCAGATATCACTTTGAATGTACTCCACAAGATGCCCTAAATGGATCGGACCGTTTGCATAAGGCAAAGCGCTGGTCATCAGTATTTTTTTAATGGGACGGGACATGTGGGGTGAAACAGTCGGCGTGAGCGAAAACAGTTGTGCGGTACAATATTATACTTTGTTACGCGGTTCCCACGTTATGAAAATGCGCCGGCCCCCGGGAATTGCGCGCGCATAGTGTTTCGGATTTCTACCGTGTCAACGCTGTCAGATACATAACCAACAGGTAACTGTCACAGGAACTTAAGATGGCCTCCACCGAACAACAGGTTGCAGAAGAAAAACTCAAGACAATTATTGACCCCCACACAGACACAGACCTGGTCAGCGGAAACAACGTCAAACGTATTGAAACGAATGATGATGGGGTAATTGAAATTGAGATTGAGTTAGGGTATCCCGCCAGCAGCTGGCATCCTGAACTCCGCGCGATGATCGAAAAAGCGATACCCGGCGCACAGGTCTCTGTAAGCTCCAATACCGTTTCCCATGAGGTTCAGGAAGGTATTAAACCTTTACCCGGAGTAAAAAACATCATCGCCGTTGCGTCCGGCAAAGGTGGTGTCGGTAAGTCGACACTGTCTGTGAATTTGGCGCTGGCGCTTTCAGCTGAAGGCGCCCGTGTTGGCATCCTGGATGCCGACATCTACGGCCCGAGCCAGCCGCGAATGCTGGGTATTTCGGGACAGCCCAAGTCCAAAGACGGCAAAACGCTCGAACCTATGACCAGTCACAATCTGCAGGCAATGTCTATTGGATTTCTGGTTGACGAGGAATCACCGATGATTTGGCGCGGTCCGATGGTCACGCAGGCTCTGGAGCAGCTGTTAAAAGATACGCAGTGGGACAATCTTGACTATCTGATCATTGATATGCCACCTGGTACTGGTGATACCCAGTTGACACTTGCTCAAAAAGTTCCTGTTTCCGGTTCAGTTATCGTCACCACACCGCAGGATATTGCGCTGCTGGATGCCCGCAAAGCGTACAAAATGTTTGAAAAAGTGGAAATTCCAGTTTTGGGCGTGGTTGAAAATATGAGCACTCACATTTGCTCGAACTGCGGACATGAAGAACATATCTTTGGGTCTGGAGGCGGTCAGAATATGGCTGAACAATACGGCACGGAATTTCTGGGAGAGGTCCCACTTGATCGAGCGATTCGTGAGTCTGTTGACGGTGGTCAACCCTCTGTGGTCTCAGATCCGAATGGCAAGATCGCCGCAACCTACAGGCTGATCGCTCGCAGGGCGTCGGCGCGACTGGCACGCCGTAAAAAGGACTTCAGCGCCAAGTTTCCAAACATCGTAATTCAACAAAACTGATGGCTATCAAATCAGATCGCTGGATTCGGAGGATGGCCGAAGATCACGGAATGATTGAGCCATTTGAACCCGATCAGGTGCGTCATTCCAATGGCGATAAAGTGATCTCATACGGCACGTCGAGTTATGGCTACGATATCCGCTGTTCTAATGAGTTCAAGATATTTACCAATATAAATTCAGCGGTTGTCGATCCGAAGCAATTTGACGAAAACAGCTTTGTGGACTTTAGTGGGGATGTCTGCATTATCCCGCCCAATTCGTTCGCACTTGCACGCACCGTAGAATATTTCAGGATACCTCGAAGTGTGCTTACGGTGTGTCTCGGTAAAAGCACCTACGCCAGGTGCGGTATCATCGTGAATGTGACGCCATTTGAGCCCGAGTGGGAGGGATATGTGACTCTCGAGTTTTCAAACACAACCCCACTTCCGGCGAAGATTTATGCAAATGAAGGCGTCGCACAGGTGTTGTTTTTTGAGTCGGATGAAGAGTGCCAGACATCTTACAAAGACCGTGGCGGCAAGTACCAGGGTCAGACTGGCGTAACTCTCCCCAAAACCTGAGTATTTTGCGGTTCCGTAGACGATGGAGAGTCCGTTAAAACACAATGTCTGAAAGTCTTCGCCGACTTGTGGCATGCGAAGCATGTGATCGACAGTTTGATATCGGTCCTCATCGCGCGGGTGAGCGCTTCCATTGTTATTGCGGCGATCTGATTATCGTGCCCGCCGAACGTTCGTATGAGTCGTCGGTAGTTTCTTGCGGAAGCTGTGGGGGAACTCGGCAGGGTAACGCGATGTCCTGTCGATACTGCAAAGCTGATTTTTCATTGCACGAGCAGGATTTGCAGACTATATGCCCCAAATGCTTCACACGCATCAGCAATAAATCCCGTTACTGCCATTTTTGCGCCGTTGCAATCGTCTCGAGTGGTGAATTGGGTGAACCAGTGGATCTGACTTGTCCCAAATGCGGGGAAGATCGGAACCTGGCAGCCCGCGCTATTCGGGAATCTGAATTTCAAGCGCTCGAGTGTGGTCGCTGTGCAGGCCTCTGGTTGGAGACAGAGGTCTTTGCGGTGCTCGAATCTGCCGCAATTGAAATGGCCAGTAGCGGAATGGACCGCGCGTTCAAGTCGCTTTCATCAACACTGCCACGTCAAAGTCTTGATGATCAGAATCTCTATCGTCGCTGTCCACAGTGTCGATCAATGATGCATCGTCGCAATTATGGTCCGGGAAGTGGAATCATTATTGATCAGTGTCAAAAGCACGGCTTTTGGTTCGATCTGCGGGAATTGGAGGTCATCCTTCGCTGGATTCGAACCGGAGGCTTACTCGACTCCAAGAAACGGCGGAGAGCCATGCAAAAGGATCGCGATCGGATGGCAAAAACTCTTGAAACCTATGAACAGTGGCGTCGAAGGTTTAAGGGCTCGGACTATTCTGATTACCAGATTTGATTGCGTCAGTCTGTGCTGTCAAGGACTCGCTGCACGATCTGAAGATAGTGGTCCAATGGTGGGGTTTTGATGTCCGGCTCTTTAGCAAGATCATCGTAGTGTCGAACCTTGACCGCAGATTTATACGCTTTGTGCCTTTCGAACGAACGAATTTCCTTTTCATTCATCGGACCTCCCTGAAGCTCAAGAGTCTTTATGGATGCATCAGAAAGTTCGCGGGTATACTCCGGATTAGTCGCACACAAATAGCGCTTGGCTTTAACATGGAGTGCGACCATCTGCACGATTGAAGGATCAAAAAAAGGTGCGAGCACTCTTGCTCCCGCAGATTCATGATGATTGTCGATTCTCTGGTCGATATAGTCATCACCAAATTCATTGGTGTAGTGTCCGATATCGTGCAGCAATGCCCCGACAATTTCTGCATCACTGGCGTCATCCTGTTCAGCCTGCCAGGCAGCCTGAAGCATATGCTGTTCCATGGTCACAGTCTCGCCAAGGTAGGATTCCTTGCCACGGCGACCAATAATGTCTCCGATAAAATCCACGATATTGTCCCGGGTCAATTCAGATGGTTTCATCTCGGCAATGACGAAATTGTGATCCAATTGAGCGAACGATAGCAGTATTTTCGGGTCGTTGAAACCTCCGCAAGCGTTTACGGGGCCACAGATGTTTGACTTTTCCTGTTGAGTCCGTGGAATTGTTCGCACGAACTACAATCAGCCGGTAGTCTCAATAGTCGCCTTACCTGGTACCCGCTGTTGATGCCGCGCTATCGAAAGATGCGACGCGGTGACCTCTGAAATAAAAAAAGGGCGGCTGGCGCCGCCCTGAAAGGAGAGGTCTATGCGAGCCAGAATGGCTTGTCGGCCTCGAGGAGAGCGTCGCGTCGACTGATCCCGATGTCACGCAATTGATGATCTGTCATCTCGCGAAGCGCCTGTCGCTGCATGCTGCGCTGCCGCCAGGTCCGCACTGCGAAGGTTGCTGCTTCCGCAATCGATCTATGCCGTGCTCCACGATATTTTCGGATAGGTAGCAAAAACGCCTCGATCGCAGATTCTTTACATGAATATAAATAATTGGTCATAATATGCCTCCGTTGATCGCGTTTGATTAAACTGCAAAAAACCTTTGATATTCAGAGAATAAACACCAATTCGAAGTACTACAACCGATCTTTTTTCATCTATCAGATTAAATAAAATAATGCGATGAGCTTCAGGTTTCCACCTTTGGGTGCATTGAGAACATTCCGCTCTGCGGCACATTGGCTGAGCTTTACTCAGGCTGCTGAGGAACTGCATGTCACTCAGGCTGCTGTCAGTCACCAGATTAAAAGTCTTGAGGGCTTCCTGGGTAAGCCACTGTTTGTCCGTGGCAACCGCAGTCTGGCCCTTAGTGAATATGGCGAAAGTTATCTGCCCTACATTGATCAGATGTTTGCTGTGCTTCAGGAAGGCACTGAACAGTTGATGAAGGATCCGGGGCAGGAGACTCTGACGGTAACCGCGCTACCGTCATTCTCAACTCGTTGGCTGGTTCCCAGACTGGGACTTTTTCTGAAGGCGCATCCCGAGGTCGATTTCAGACTCGCACCGAGTCGAGGGCTGACAAACTTTGCTACTGAGAAAATTGATCTCGCCATCCGATATGGATCGGGTCGATATCCGGGACTCACCAGTATCCATTTGTTGGATGAAAACATATTGCCTGTTTGCAGTCCAAGACTGGTGAAAGGTAAGGGTGGGTTGAAAAAAACCTCAGATCTCAGGCGATACACCCTGTTGCATGACGAAGGACACGGGGACTGGAGAAAGTGGTTGTTGGCGGCCGATGTGCACGATGTTGACGCCAGCAAGGGACCCGTTTATACCGATTCAGCGATGGCCGTACAGTCCGCTATCGAAGGCGATGGCGTCGCATTGGGTCGCAGCCAACTGGTCTCGGACGACATTGCCCGTGGATTACTGGTAACTCCGTTTGATATTGTCCAGCCCTCTCGATTTGCCTACTATATCGTGTACCCCGAAGATGCAATTCCCAAACCGGGAATGAAGGCGTTCATAAGCTGGATTCAGGAGCAGGTCCGCCTATCATCACGGGATAAATGAGGTTTGATCCATGCGAAACGAAGACGAATTGCTGCAGCTCATAAGTGATGCTAATGATTTTGGTCTCGTTTGCCGTGGCGTAGTTCCACTCAACAGTGACGAGCATTCATTGCATGTTTCCCATGATGCAACGGTGCTTCTGTTCTTGTTTGGACATGTTGGGGGTTCGATCTGGAACGCATTTGAAGACTCCAGTGAGTACTCGGACGGTTTACCGGATCCCATGAATCGTTGGAGCGCAAGGATTGCAGAAATGCTCGCATCAAAATACGGCGGAGAGGCGAAGCTTCCGTTCGGTGGCCCACCTTACCAGCCGTTTCTGGACTGGGCGCGACGTGCGGAAAATCTGAATCATTCAAAAATGGGAATGCTGATCCACCCGACACACGGGCTCTGGCACGCCTATAGGTTTGCCTTGATGGTTCCGGCCGGTTTGAGCCAGTATGGAGAATCGTCATGTCTGGCATCCCAGATAAATCCACAGACAGAGAGAGGCGAAGACATCTGTGCGCAGTGCGATTCACAACCCTGTCTTACTGCCTGTCCGGTGTCGGCATTCGAGCAGGGTCAGTACGACGTAGAGTCCTGTTATCGCCATCTCGTCAAAAACGATCGTGAAATAGCCTGCCGAGACGATGGGTGCCATGCGCGCCTGGCCTGTCCGGTTGGCTTTCAGTCGAAATATCCGGGTGCTCAGAGTCGGTTCCACATCCGTCAATTCATGGTTGCCCAGTCCAAAGTCTTCGACTAGATGCTGCGTATGGTGCGGCCATAGTCTGCTGGCGGGGTTTCTCGAGGCTGCTTTCTGGAAATCAGGGTCAGCCCGGAAAAATTGTGGCGTTAAGGAGGCTGTCACAGAGCAAATATCTGCATTAGAATCGCGCCGATTACAAAACGCTCCCGGCAAAATCAAAATGACCTATCAACTGGGAATTGATACTGGCGGCACTTACACCGATGCCGTCATCGTTGACCAGAATCAAAGTGTCGTCGCAAAAAACAAGAGTTTGACCACGGCTTATGATCTGACGGAGGGAATTGGTCAGGCCATCAGTCATTTGCCACCAGAGCTGTTGTCCGAGATTGATCTTGTTGCACTGTCTACCACGCTTTCAACCAATTCTGTGGTTGAAGGTCGAGGTGCTCCGGTTGCGGTTATGCTTCCGGGTTACACCGAACAACAAATCGACAAAAGCGGCCTGACTGAAATACTGGACCGGGAACTGATTAAACTTTTACCGGGTGGCCATTCAGCAGTCGGTGCTGAGCTGGAACCGCTCGATACCGAGGCAGCGCGAGATTTTATAGTGCGTTCCATGGATCGGGTTTCAGCTTTCGCAATTTCCGCCATGTTTGGTACTCGCAACTCCAGACACGAGCAGGATCTTCGCCGTCTGGTCCGGGAATTGTCAGGTAAACCTGTTGCCTGCGGACACGAATTGGCGTCCTCACTCGGTGCGCCGCGACGTGCGCTTACCGCGACGCTGAATGCGCGAATGATTCTTTATATTCAGGCGCTGATCGAATCGGTGGAGACCATTCTGGACAAAACCGGGATCCGGGCTCCGTTGATGATTGTTAAAGGAGATGGATCGCTGGTGAATGCCGAAACTGCACTGCAGCAACCCGTCGCAACCGTTCTTTCCGGACCGGCTGCCAGCGTGGTCGGAGCCTGCGCGCTTAGCGGGGTACCCGATGCAATTGTTGTCGACATCGGTGGCACGACTACCGATATCGCAATTGTCACTGATGGTCAGCCCGAACTCTGTGCTGAGGGTGCCCAAATCGGTGATTGGCAGCCAATGGTCGAGGCGATCAGAGTGTTTTCCATTGGTCTTGGAGGGGACAGTGAGGTCCGTTTCAAGGGCAAAATGGACATATCCCAGCGACGGGTTGTGCCTGTGAGTCTGTTGGCCCATCAGTTTCCTGAGGTTATCCCACGTTTACAGCGGCAATGGTCTGCGGCACCGTCACCGAGAAATAACAAATTCGCTTTGCGACTGCAGTCCAATGAAGTTCTGTTATCCCGGCTGTCCGAGATTGAGTACGACGCCTGGTTGATGCTCGAAAAGGGGCCTGCGGAAATGGAGTCCCTGGTTGACAACAATCGTGCTGCGATGCGGGCAATAGCGCGACTTGAGCGAATGGGACTGGTGATTTATTCCGGATTTACGCCCTCTGATGCGACCCATGTTTTGGGTATGAGTGATCACTGGAACAGTGAAGCGGCTGAACTGGCGGCAAAAATATGGGCGCGTCAGATGCGCCATCTGTATGGTTGTGGCGACTGGCCTTCGGACGACGCGGTTTCACCATCGCAGCAGGTGTTTGATCTGGTTACCCGCGAAATCAGTCAGAAGCTGATTGAAGCCGGGCTGAATCAACACGGCAAATTGATTGATTCAAGGTCGCAGAACATCACGCGACTACTGGCGGACATCGTGCTGGGAACTGGCGAAGCCCAGAAGGTGCATCCCCTGTTTGATCTGCAGTTTGCCCGGCACTATCCGCTGGTTGCGGTGGGCGGACCGGCGGGAGATTATTTTCCGAAAGTGGCCAAGATGTTGGGTATTGAGTTGCACCTGCCAGAACACGCAGACACCGCGAATGCGATTGGTGCCGTGATGGGTGCTGTGGTTCAGATATCACACGTGACCGTTACACAGCCGGAGTTTGGAGTGTTCTATGTATTTCACAAAGACTCTCCGGAAAAGTATGACGCGTTGCAACCGGCAATTGACAAGGCGGTAGAACTTGCCCGGGAAGACGCGCTTGGGCGTGCGATTTCCGCCGGAGCCAATTCAGTCGAAACCCGGGTGGAGCACAATGCGAATCACGTAAAGCACGATATCGACGGTGAATTGTTCGTAAGCACAACCGTCACAGCCGTTGCCACCGGGCGTCCCGGTTACCTGAACGCTCGCTAGCCGTATTAAGAAGCAGCAGACAGCGTATTTAAGCGACTAACGAGCGGAAGAAGTCACTCCCCGGAAGTGTCAGAACGGGATCATCGAGTACTCTTTGTCGATCGGATCTGGAAAATTCCCTGCGCCAGGCGTCGGCAGCAAATGGTAGAAAATCCCAGCCCCATTGTCGTCGTGACTGTTTTGAGATTCGATCCATCCGTGTCCGCATCCGGGCAGACAAGGCAAACAGTTCACGAAATGCCTGCTGCTTATACCCGTTTCTTTCCAGAACCTCCCAATTCGGTTCGTGCAGCAGCCAGCGGGTTACTGTCCGCAAGTAGTTCGGAAAAGACAGATAAAAACTGCCTACACCAATATACGGTGAGAGTGTGACAACCTTGTGCGTGAGGTGTCCGGGCATGAACAGCGTTTGATCTTTTTCAACTGTGAACCAGTGAGCGGACTTGAGCGAGAGGAAGGTTTGCATATCAAATTCACATCGCTCAGTGACAGTTTGCCGATCTGAATCTTCCAGACCGGCAGCGATTCCCTCATGAGTCTCCCATGCGAGCCACAACTTGGCGCCGCAGAAGCAGTGATTGCTACCATCTGAATCATCGGAGTGTGAGTCTGAGAAGCCAAGCCTGCTACTGATCACCAGCGTCATCATCTCGAGGTCTCCGATACTGTCTTTGGTATTCGGGTACAAGTTAAAAGTGCTTAATGGGTAAGCGTCTACGGTATTTTCAATAGAGGAGTCGCGAAAATGAAAGTCGGTCACGTTCAGGATTGAACGCTCGCTGTGCCACTTGTCAATAAGATCAGACAGCGTGAAGTATTTGAATATCGCCTGATGTCCCGTTTTGGCCCGAATCTTTTGTTTACTCCGAGCACGACGGAAAGCAGAAATTACAGACTGCTCGGGTGTCTTACCGACAGTAAACCGGTTTGTTTTTACCGGAGACGGAAAATCTGAAAACACGACGGTCTGGCCCGTCGCGCTTGCACTAAAGAGGGCATCGCGCGAATAGCTGGACGGAAGAATTCGTCTGCGATTTAATCGTTGCAATCGTGTGTCACTCAGTTCGAGCGTTGGGTCGACCTGGGACGCTATTTGGAAAGCCTCTCGTGTATTTATAATCATTGTAGCTAGTCGTGCGATTAATAATCGATATGGATTAGAGTTTTATCTTTCCTGTTCCCTGGTTATCTGAATTTTATCGATCCATCCTTTGGCATCCTGTTCGGTCGCCACCGAATAGGCTTTCTCCAGCAAGTCCAATGCGCTTAACGATTCCAGTGAAGAGTCCGCCCGGGCCAGAAGTGCTTTCAACCGGTACAGCTCAGCAAGGTAGAAGCGTTCGCTATTCTTTTCAGCTAATGCCAGAGCCTGATCAAGGCTTTGCTTTGCGTCTCGATATCGATTAAAGCCAATCTGCAACTCTGCAACCACACCCAGGGTGAATGTCATATCGATTTCTTCGCCACTTTCGAGAAGTTTTTCGCTGGCCGCAACCACAAAATCGAGCGCATCTGAGTCCTGCTCTCTTCCCGCGAGGACAAGATTTTGCAGCATGTGCCCTCTGTTGAGATACATAAACTGTCCGGTTTCTTCTGTGATTTGAATCAGTTCTTTTGCGTAGTCGTTAACATGATTGAACTCGCCCAGCATGTAGCGGGTGATGCTCGAATTGTAGAGTGCGGACGCTGTGCTGTAGCTGCTTTCTGAGCGTGCGCTGGCAATCGCCTCCTCACAACGCGATCTAGCAGCCTGCTCTTCTCCAAGAGCAAACAAGACGTATGAAAGATAGTCTAGCGTCATGCTCGGATAAGAATTGATGCCGGTCACAATTTGCCCCTTGGTATCAAGTGCCGATTCAAGGGCAAAGCGGGCCTGCTCGAATTCACCAAGCGTGTAGTACGCCATGCCCAACACCTGATAACCGCTGATTCGACCAATCAGGTGGTCGTTTTCCACCCCGATTGCGAGCATTTTTTCAGCCGGTTCCAACGAGTCTTCTATACTGCCTGAATTAAAAATAATGCCGAATTCATAGTCGAGCGAGTCGATCTGCTGCTCAATTGAGCCGTTTTCAAGGCTAATCTCTACGGCGTCTCTAAAAGCCTGATGTGCGGCTTCAGAAGAGGCTCCATACGATGCGTTTAGCGCACGGCCATGCCCCATTTGAAGTCGATAGCGCAGGTCGCGGTCTTCAGCGTATCGGGAGTCTTTAATATCACATGATTTAGCGTTATCCAGTAACGCGGCCGCCTCCATCGTTGCCCCTGCTTCCAGTGCGCTGAGCCCGGCGTGAACCCAATGGAAATAGGCGTCGTCCTCAACCCCGGCGCGTCCAAAATGATAGGCGATCATTTCATGATTCATCGGTTTGCCCGTGCCGCAACTGCCCTTTATAAATTCTGCGGCACGATGGTGCAGTCCGCTGCGTCTTTTTCGCATCAGACTCTCATATGCTGCGTCCTTGAGCAGGGCATGTCGGAAGCGATAAGCGGCAGCAGATCCGCTGGTATATCGAACGATGACATCGGAATCAACCAGCAAATCCAAAGAAGACTGAACAGTTGACTCATTCTTCTCGGAAAGATGTTGGATGATTGAGGGATCAAACCCTTCTCCCGCAACAGCGGCGGCCTGTGCAATTGCCTTCGTGTCTCCCAGTTTATCCAGTCTCGACAGCAATGAAGCCTGTAGCGAGTCGGGCACTCGCATCGCAGACTGATCCGCAACCATGGAGCCCTCACCGACATCAGGCTGGTTCTCGATCAGCATTTTTGTGACTTCCTCAATGTACAAAGGTATGCCATCACTTTTTATGTTTATGTTTTTTATTATCGATTCGCTTAGTCCACTGTCGGCGGAAATCTGCTGGATCATTTGATTCGTGTCCCGTTCGCTCAGTTTGTTGAGTGACAGTTTGGTGACATGTGAATCGTTATATGACAGCAGTGACTCCGGTCGGCTGTTTGCAAGGATATACAGTTGTTCTGCAGAGCATTCACTCACCAGGGTATCCAGCAGATTTCTGGATGTGGGATCGATCCAGTGAGAATCTTCAACAACAAGCAGTACCGGACCGAGTTTTGATGCAGATACCAGAAACTCAACCAGCGCGGCTTGTAGCAGGTTCAGCTGACTAACGGCATCGCGTTCCGTGGTGACGTATTGTTCATCTAGTTCAACGGAGATCATCGACGCAATAATTGCAAGTATGTCTCGACTGAAACCGTATTGTTTAAGTAGAACCTGTTCAAGCCGGCTTTGATTGTCGCGATTCTCTCGCTCTGGACTGACACCCGACTCGCGTTGAATTTGAGACAGAAACGGGTGTAGTGCAGTCTGGGTGTGATAGGGCGAACAAAAAAATCGAATTCTGGCCGCCGCCTCTGGTTTGACCTGATCAAGTAGCGCTTGCGTAACTCGAGATTTTCCGATGCCGGCTTCCCCAGATAGGAGCACAACCTGTCCCTCTCCGGATTTGACGCGTTGCCACCGAGACATCAGCAATCCCATCTCCTCATCCCGCCCGATCAGCGGAGTCGCATAGTATCGGTTTGACGGCGCTTCAAAGGAATTCCGATTCTCCTCACCCAAAACCGCCCAAACTTCGATCGGACCCGAGAATCCTTTCATCGGGTGACTGCCGAGACTCTCGAGCTGATAGCGTTCATCCAGTAAACGTTTAGTTGCCGGCTCAATGACCAATGAGTTAGGTGCCGCAAAGCTCTGGAGTCTGGCCGCCAGATTGGGTGCTTCACCGACTACTGCACTTTCCTGAGATGCCCCGCTACCGATAATTTCTACCACTACTGGCCCGGTTGCAATACCTACTCGAACATTGAGCTGCATACCGTCCGGGAGATTGTAGCGCTCAGACAGCTTTTTAATCGCTCGGGTAATTTCCAATCCCGCTATCACCGCTCGTTCGGCGTCATTTTCATGTGCTGTTGGATAGCCAAAATAGGCAAGAATGCCGTCGCCCATATACCTTGCTACGAAACCGGAAATCTTGTTGATGGCCAAAGTGCAGGTTTCCTGAAATGCACGGTTGATTTCATGCACATCTTCCATATCCATGTGCGCCGACAACTTGGTCGAGTCTGCAAGGTCGCAGAACATCAGAGTTAAGTAACGACGTTCGGGGTCTGTTTCAGGGGTGTTGGTAACCTGAGAAAGAGTGGCCGATTTCGGCTCAGGATCGGCGGCAGCGCTTCCAGTGTCCAGGCTTGCAATTGCCTTAAGTAACTTTTTGCGGTGTCCAAGACTTATGCCGATGTCTTTCAGGTCCTGCTCGGAAAGCTCGGGCAACACATCCAGGTCGATATCGTTCTCAGCAAAGGTGTCAGTGTATTGCTCAAGACCGATTTTTTTCAGCCAGTTATTTGTGTCCTCCGACATTGGAATCTTCGTTTAAGTGGTCTGTCTGGTTTTAGCGTGATGTATGCGTGTGAGTGTATAGTTTTTTTGCCCGACAAACCGAACCAGCAAGTCGTTGTATTCTCGCATTACCACGCGGGCCCTACGCCACTTGCCTTTGAAAAGGACTTCGACAATCTGATCTCTTGGATGAGATATGCCGTGACGTGACAGCATTTTTCTGATTCTTTCGGGGGTTACAGGCATTTCTATTGGTTTTCGAGGTTGCCGCGTTTCTGTCAGGTCTAGGTCTCTCGCCAACCGATTTTCGCCGTGATGAGGGTTCGATTTTGCGTGGGTGACAACGTCGTATTCCATCTCGTATTCCGCGTGGGTTCGAAATGAAGGCGTTCGGTAGGCGTAGGGCGGGAAGCCTCGCTTCTCAAAAATTTCGATCAGCTTATCTTCGTGTTTGCCGCCATTCAAATTGCGGTCTGCGTGAATAATGGCTCTGGCACCACGAGGCATGGATGTATGTGGACTGAGTTCAAAGTGACTTTCAACAATGATCCGTTCTGCAACTTTGGCCTCAAGTGCTTCGTGAATGTCCCATAAGGTTGCAGTCCAGATAAGTCCGTTAGTGTGTTTCCAGGCGTCCTCGCCAACAACGAAATTTTCGTAGTTTAATTCACCGTAAAAGCCAGAGTGAATATGACGCTGACATGGAGGATCGATGTCCCATTCGAGTCCTGTGACGATGCCATCCCAGCTCATCACGGTTTTTCTGTAGTCTACCGGCTTGCTTTTTTCAAAGTGGCTCATCGCGTAGTAGTCTGAGAATCCCTCTCCCATCGCCCCGGCTTCTGCGGACTGGCCAAAATTGTTGACGATATGATCCTGAATGGCGTGACCAACTTCGTGCACTATGGTTTCACCATCCTCGGCGTCGCTGACTTCGCCCTCGCCAAAACACAATTGCTGATCCGGATGGTTGTACCACGCGCCGTCGTATGCCGATCCGTCTACGTTACTCCAATAAACATTTGCCAGCAGTGGTTTTCTGAAGATGCGTTTATCGCCTCGGTATCCCATTTTTTCGATCCGTGCAATCGCGCGATCAGCGTGGTGGTATACCATCAGCTCTTCAAACCCCGTTCTGGGACCGTTGCCATCTCGTGCGCGAATGTCGGTGAAATCCCGCTTTGCCCGACGCACTCGCGATTTGCCATGACTCACATTCACTTTCACACGACGCCCGTTCAGATGACCACTATCGTCGAGTCCCTGCAGTCTGACTCTCACATAAGCTGACTCAGGCACACGATGCAGATTGTTTCTGAACTCTCCATGATTGAATGACCTGTTCCTGAAAACTTCGAAGTCCTTAACCAGCTTCTCCGCGCCGGCACGAATCACCGGATTGGGGTCGAACAAATCGGCTTTGCCGGTGTGTCTGAATTTTGAGGCATAAGATACTCCGTTGTTAGAAATTTCGAGTACTTCAATAATTTTTCTGTTGGGTGCGCTCAGCACAATGTTCCATTCTTCAACCGGATCTTCCACCATCAACTTGATTTTCCACGCCGGAGACATGATTTGCCCCTGAGCTCTCGGCCACCAGATGCGCTTGGCATCTCGCACCTTTATCTTGTCTCGGGCAATTCGTGCAAAACTCTCCAGATACTCAGAGTCCGGGTTTTTTAAAACATCTCTTGCGAATGCCTTAGCGCGCCTTTCAGGGAGCACATAATCGGTGGAGGAGTTTTTCGCGACGGACAACGCCTGATGGTGCGGCATGGCCCGGTTTTTACACATATAGACCAGCCGCCGGTTAGTCATATGAACACTCACGATGGCACCTGCCAGAGGTGAACGGCTCTTTTTTCGGCCCACAAATTGCCGAAAAACAACGTGGTAGCCCGCCAGGCCGCGAGCCGTGATATCGTGCTTCAGGCTGGCGAGATTGCGCTGCAAGCCAAAAAGAAGGTGATTGGCTTTCAGGAAATCCCGGGCTACAGATTCGGGTGTGGCCGCTGGTGATCCCTGACGTGAGAAATTCCACATCTCCTTGGGAGTGTAGTACCACTGACCCCATTCATAGTCGAATGTGCCAACTTCCAGAGGCTGGTGCACCGATTTTGCCGGCATTTATTCACATCCGTCAGCGTACGGCGTGGCTATGTATTTTTGGTTCAGTTCATCCAGCACTTCGTCGGTAAGCGTCAACGTCGCCGCAATTTTTTCTACCGCAACCGGGTCAGCCAGTTGGTAACGGTACGGCTCTCCGTTCCATTCATCGCTCATTGCTTTTTGTGCGCATTCAATCAGCATTTCGGCACTGCTGCCGTGAGTGATTTCGAAACGCTTGTACATGTGAATTAGCAAGGTGACCGTCACATACTCTGCATGCCACTCTCGAGAATCCATCAGTGAGTAGGGAGTCACGATTTTATAATCCTTTCTGAAGGTCCGAATTTCTTCGCTGTCGGTCATATTGTCGTACAACGCGCCGAGCTCCTGAAAGTTCATGCCCGCATAAACCTCATCCGCACCTATGCCCTCTGATCCGTGGTCGACAAATGCTTTCTGAGAAAACTCAGGGTTTTCTTTGAGTGACATTTTCCAGCCAAGAGAGTTGGCCATCTGCACAAAATTCGTCGGTTTGCGATGAAAATTGTAACGCAACAGATCGTCTCGATTCGACTCATAGTCCATTGCATTCTGGATGGCGTGAGTCATTTCGTGCACCATGACGGCAAAAGCGGCCAGACGCGACCCGGGATTCGAGTCAATACTGTTAAAAGCCAGTGCAAACAGATTGACTCGGCCATTAACCGGGGAGACTTCGGCCAGAACGCCGTACGGGTCAACATCGTACGCCTGTGCCGAGGTCACAATCTTGAACGTGTCCTTGATTGACGATTCATCAGACGTGATCTGGTCAGCAAATACTTTGAGCGCATCCTGAACCATTGATGCCGCCGACACTGTGAAGCCGAGATCGGTTTCATTCAGAACGATACCGTAGTTGGAAAATACGTCGTACTGGATATCGATCAGTGCCTGGGATTTTCCCGGGAATCGACCTTTGTCAGACCAGTCGAGGTGGTTGGGTAGCCCGTCATGATCGTGGTCATTGTTGATAATTGCATCCTGGACCGCGCCTGCTGACAGGGGATGCGCGTCATAAATGTTCTGCACACCGTCATTGTCAGCGTCGGGATCATTACTGATAAACCCACCGAACTCCTTAATTCGAAAATCCAGAATTCCGTCTTCGTCGGTGTCACGAAGTGCAACCAACCGCAACATCGGGTCTGCATAGTAGTCGGCCAGAGTCCTTCGATCCGCCTCTGTGGCCTGCTGCAGACGTTGCAGCGCACTATCCGCGGCACTGTCCGACATGCAAAACAGGCTGGTGAGCTGGGCGAGACTTTTATCACCGCCAAAATACACATTACGAAGGCTGGCGATCTGTCGATTTGATCGAAAATCAGTGGCGCCGTCGATATCGACGCACTGCGTCACGTTGAAGGATTTACCGATCAGCTCAGACACAGAAATCGTGGCTGAACCGGGTGTCTGGGCCGTTTGATTGTCTGACCGCAGGAACAGCCAAATGATTGCAATCAGGATTATGGCCGCGCAAATCATGCAGGTTTTGCACCGCAAAAGCGCGCCAACGGGAGAGTCCTGTAACACTGAGGAATGCAGTTTATTGTTGCTCACAGTTTTTCACCTAATGCACTGATGGCTGTTATTTTATGGGCAGGGGCTACCGATTCGTTAGTATAGTCTAGAGCATCACGTTGGGCGATTCTGTGACATCAGTCACGTCAATACCGGCTTCAAACTGCTCTAGACACCAAGGTATTTGTGGCGCACATCTGCGGATTCGCGAAGGGCTTCACTGTCACCGTGCCAGACATTGCGCCCTTTTTCGATGATGTAGTGCCTGTCTGCAATTCGCGTCAGTGCATCAATGTTCTTGTCAACTATAAGAATCGTCAAGCCCATTTTCTTGAGTTCATGCAGTCGCTGCCAGATTTCCTCGCGTATTAACGGGGCAAGACCTTCAGTAGCTTCATCCAGAATCAACAGTTTTGGATTCAGCATGAGCGCGCGACCAATAGCGAGCATCTGCTGCTCTCCGCCGGACAGTTGATTGCCCATATTGTCGAGTCGCTCAGACAGTTTGGGGAAGAACGCAAGTACTGATTCAAGGTTCCAGAGCTTGCCAATTTCTATATTCTCGCTTCGAGCGGTCGCGATCAGATTTTCCCGAACCGACAGGTTGGGAAAGATTTGTCGACCTTCCGGTACCAGTCCGATACCGGATTGCGCGACCCGAAAAGCGGGCAAATTATTGATCGCCTCGTTTTGGAACGTTACGGAACCGCTCTTTACGGGCAGAATTCCCATTACCGAGTGGATGCAGGTTGTTTTACCCATTCCGTTTCTTCCCAGCAGGGTGGTGACCGTTCCTGCTTCCAGCGAAAGAGACAGATCGAACAAGACCTGACTGCTTCCATATGAAACGTTTATATCCCGGATATCAAGCATCTGCGAGATCACCATCACCGAGGTACGCTTTTTGCACCTCCGGGTTGTTTCTGATTTCGGCAGGTTCGCCGCTTGCTGCGATGCAACCATTAACCAAAACGGAGATTTTGTCCGCGAGTGAAAATACGGCATCCATATCATGTTCAATCAACAGCATGGCGTTGCTGTGTTTCAGGCTCGACAACAGTTCGACCATCTTCGCGCTTTCTTCAACACCCATACCCGCCATAGGCTCGTCGAGCAGCAGGCATTTGGGCTTCATGGCCAGCGCCATTGCGAGTTCGAGTTGCCGTTGTTCTCCGTGTGAAACCGCCGATGCGGGCAGGTTCGCTCTTGAATCGAGACCCACCAGAGTCAGCGCTTCCATGGCAGATACTTTTATTGTCGAATCTTCCATCGCAGCTGACCAGAAGCGGTACGAGTGTCCCAGAACAGACTGCACGGCCAGAGCGACGTTTTCCAGCAAAGACATCGGTAAAATAACGCTGGTAATCTGGAACGATCGAGCCAGCCCCAACTGCGCGCGCCGTGCAAATCCTAGCCGTGATATCTCGGTGTCCTGAAAAACAATGGAACCCTTATCTGCCAACAACTCGCCACTCAGTGTGGACAGCAGGGTTGTTTTGCCGGCACCGTTGGGTCCGATGATCGCGTGGATGCTGTTTGGAGAAAGGTCAAGATCAACATTTTCCACGGCCTGCACAGCACCGAACGATTTGCTGAGATTTTTGACTGACAGCAGCGGGTTAGTCATTTCGGCTCCCGATCCGTGAGATCAGGCCGTGCAGACCTCCTTTTGCAAACAGCACGAGCAAAATCAGCAGAATGCCAAATATCAGATGCCAGTATATAGTGATCGCCGACAGCCATTCTTCAAGGAAAATGAACACGGTGGCGCCGAGCAGCGGCCCGAACGGCGTCGCAGTACCACCCATGACAATCATGAAAATCAGTTCTCCTGATCGAGTCCAGTCCATCATCTCCGGACTGATAAAACTTGTGAAGTTGCCAAGCAAAAAGCCGGCAATCCCGCACATTACGCCCGAAATTATGTAGCACACCAGTCGATAACGATATGTTTCAAATCCAAGAGCCTGCATCCGCCGTTCGTTGTACTTCGTGCCGACGATCACGCGTCCAAAACGGGAATTGACCACTTTATGCACCAGATACATGCAGAGCAGAAGCACGAACAGTATCGTGTAGTACAGCGTTGTGCCGTTTTCCAGATTGAGCATTCCAGGAAACTCGGAACGCAGATCGATTACCAGTCCGTCGTCTCCACCGTATTCCTCCATACTTACAAATGTGAAGAACACCATCTGGCTAAACGCCATGGTGATCATGATGAAGTAAACCCCTTTAGTGCGAAGGCTGAGAGCGCCGGTTAGCAACGCGAAGGCAGCGCTGCAGAGTATTGTGAGGCCCAGTTGGGCCCAGCCTCCGTAGATGCCGTAGTAGGCAGGGATGCCGACGCAATACGCACCAATCCCAAGGTATGCCGCGTGCCCGAGACTCACCATCCCGCCATAGCCCATAATCAGATTGAGGCTCACCGCTGCAATAGAGAGAATCAGTATCCGACTCAGAAGGTCGAGATAAAACGGTTGATTGAACCACTCCACAAGAAAGGGGGCCATCAGCAGAAGAGTTATCAGAACAGCATAAATTCTGGCGGCGGTAGAACGGAACAAAGCTGTCATTTATTTACTACTGCCAGCCGGTGGGAACAAACCCTGTGGTCGAAACGCCAGCACGACAGCCATCAGAATATAAACGAGCATTGCCGACAGCGCCGGGGCTGCGGTTTCCGCTGCCTGAGGCGACATTGAAAGTTTCAAAAAGTCATCCAGATAGGAGCGTCCCATCGTGTCAATCAGGCCGATTAACAAGGCCGAAAAAAACGCGCCCTTAATCGAACCAATGCCGCCGATGATCACGACCACAAAAGCGATGATGATTATCTCATTTCCCATACCGATACTGGCCTCGGTAATCGGGGCGATCAGCAGACCGGCCAGGCCCGCCATCGCTGCGCCCAATGCAAATACGACGAGGTAAAGTCTGTTGATGTTTACACCCAGCGCAGTAACCATAGTGCGGTTGGAGGCGCCTGCTCTGATCAGCATGCCCAGACGGGTTTTTGTCACCATCAGATACAGACCCGCTGCAACTGCCAGACCACAGACCACAATCAGCAGTCGATATGTCGGCAGCACTATTGATCCCAGATTTATCTGTCCGTCCAACCATGCGGGCAGCGCAATGGCGATGCCCTCCGGTCCCCAGAAGATGTGAACCAAAGTGTCAAAAACAAGAATCAGTCCGAATGTCACCAAAACATGATCGAGATGATCATTGTGATACAGCTTTCTGGCAATAATATATTCGACAACTGCGCCAACGATAAAAACACCCGCCAGCGCAAACACCGCCGCAAGGAAAAAGGAATCCAGCACGATCAGTAGAGTCGCGCAGAAATAAGCACCTGCCATATAAAACGAACCGTGAGACAGGTTGATGAAGTCCATAATTCCGAAAATCAACGTCAGGCCTGAAGCCAGCAGGAATAGCAACAACCCGAGTTGCAGGCTGTTCAGGAGTTGAACAGTTAACAGATTCCAGTCCATAAAGACGAAGGCTTTTAGTTGCGCTGTTATGAAAAAACCGCGCTCGACAATTCCGGGCGCGGTTTCCGGTTCTCCGCGTTCGCCAGTATACGATCAGGCGTGAATACGGAGTATTGGAGTAGATTTCACACTACATCGGACATTCTGACGCGTAAGGATCCTGATGGTTTTCCAGAACTGTCGAGACGATTTTAGTGGTCCAGACGCCGTCCGCGTCAGCAACAACTTCCCGCAGGTAAAAGTTCTGGATCGGCATGTGATTATTTCCATATGAGAACTTGCCACGAACGGAGTCAAAGTTCGCGCTCTTCATCGCGGCCCGCATTCCGTCCATGTCAGAAAGATCGCCATTTACTGCTTCAACAGCACTGTTGATCAGCATGATGGTGTCGTAGGACTGAGCCGCATAGAACGACGGGTACCCGCCGTATGCGGATTTGAAATCACTGACAAACTTATTGTTTGCCGGTACGTCAAGATCCGGTGCCCAGAACTGCGTCATGCGAGAGCCCATCACACCTTCCATATTGGCAGCCTGCAATTTAGGTAATGCGATTGAATCAACGGTGAACACAGTGTAAAGCGGCAGCGAACCCTGCAATCCGGCCTGCTGGTATTGCTTCATGAAGGCACCGCCTGCCTTTCCGGGATAAAACACGAAAATACCTTCGGCTCCTGATGCTTTGGCTTTAGCAAGTTCCGCCGAGAAGTCGAGCTGTGCATCTTTGCCCCATTTGGTGAAATCTTTGCCGACAACCTCGCCACCAAAGGTGCGTTCAACCCCGGCTACCATATTCTTTCCAGCGGCATAGTTGGGCGCCATAATGTACAAAGATTTAACACCCTGTTGATTCAGCACCTCACCCATCGCCATTGGGGTTTGATCATTTTGCCATGACGTTGAGAAAAAATTCTCGTGGCAGAGTGAGCCAGCGATTTTGGAAGGACCGGCATTGGAACTGATCAGGAACTTACCGCCATCCAGAGCAGATTTTCTTGATGCAAGCAGTACGTGTGACCAGATAAAGCCTGAAACGAAATCCACGTCATCCTGTTTGACCAACTTGTCCGTTTTTTGTTTGCCGATTTCCGGCTTAAAACCATCATCCTCAAAGATGATTTCGACATCTTTGCCACCCATTTTGCCGCCAAGATGTTCTACCGCCAGATTGACGGCATTTTGCATATCTTTTCCGATGACGCCCGCGGGGGTGGTTAGCGTGGTCACGAAGCCGATTTTTACACTGTCCGCAACAGCAGAGCTCGCGCCTGCAGCCAATGCGGCAGCAATGATCGTCGTGGCAATATTTTTGCCTGAAAATTTATTCTTCATCAAACAATTCTCCAATTGGAATTTAAACTTACGGAGCCCGGCTCACCTCACGAATCATTAAAGCATGGCTCTGCGAGACTTGGTCACCGGCCTGTTTTTATTTATAACGGTCGGTCTGCGCCTCAGCTGGTTTCAGCTTTTAAGGAATTTCGGTTTCAAAACAACCGTCACCACACAGCCGCCGCGCAGCGCTGAAATTCAGCGCATCTATGGCAATAATAGCGCTAAACCGGTCAAAAATGCACTAGTTCCGTCTATGCAGAGTCTCCCTAGTTGATTTCGATTCGCTCTTGTCTGAATGGTACAGCAAGAGGGTCTGGCTTCTGACCGAATTCGCGAGCATATCGATGACCCTCGTATACGGCAGCGGCGATTGTTGACGGTGCCAGACTGTCTCCCACACGATCCACGGACTGCAGTTGCGGACTGTGCGGCGTCTCGAATTCATCACAAAGTTCCCAGAATAAACTGTTCTCGGGCGCTCGTGATGTCACCATTACGCAGAGGTCTGCCGCTATGTGCTGTTCGTCTCCACTGATATTGTGCGCAATCCGCACGCAACTATCGACGATACTTTCGATGCTGTGCTTTTCAATCAAGTGGATACCCAATGACCTCAGCTTTTTCTCGATGTGGGTCTGCTCCAGAGTGTTCACCGTCCATGCCGCCACATCAGAGGCCGGAGTGGCCAGAGTCACTTTCGCTCCCTTGTACGCGCAGAATTCTGCCAAGACACTGGCGAGGTAATAATGATCGTCATCATAAATAACAACGTGATTGCCTTGCAGATCCCTTTCATTGTCCCTGAAATCGTCGGAAGTCAGCACAGGTACGGTGCCGTCATGAACAATGGGAGTGTGATGCGCTCTACCAATGCCGTCGTGCCGCCAGTGGCTTCCGGTCGCCAGCACCACGTGTTCAAGCGCCATTTCATCGCAGATTTCGCAGATCTGATCGGCATCCAGAAGACTCTGTGTGTGCAATGACACGTTGGGTAGTCTGTGGAGCTGGCCCACCCGATAGTCTATGACACGACGCCACGCCGACAACCCGGGAAGGGAGCTCTCCCAAAGCACCCGGCCACCCAGCTCATCGCTTGCTTCCGCCAGAACGACGTTGTACCCCCGGCGCCCCAGTGACATTCCAGCCTCCAGGCCAGCCGGACCGGCTCCAACAATGAGCACACCCGCTTCGCGATGTTTGGGCGAGATGATTTCGGGATGCCAGCCGCGCCTGAACTCTTCTGCCGTGGTCGGGTTTTGCGTGCATCGCAGGGGGTGTACAACCATATCGCTGGACACGCAGATGTTGCAGCCGATGCATTCCCGAATATCTTCAAGTCGGTTCTGACGTATTTTCTCGGGCAGATACGGATCGGATATCGACGGTCTGGCTGCACCAATCATATCGAGTACGCCTCGACGAATCTGGGACACCATGGCATCGGCGGAAGTAAACCGGCCAACGCCGACAACCGGTTTTGATGTCAATTGCTTTACAAATCTTGTGTATTTTTCCTGGCTGCCTTCCTCGCCAAATCTCGACGTGAGCGAATCATTGGACCAGTCAGATACATTGACATCCCAAAGGTCCGGCATCTCAGCCAGCATTTCCACGACCTCGCGGCCCTCTGAATTGGACTCAATACCTTCGCTTCCCATCAGCTCATCCACCGCGAGGCGAATGGCAATTCCGCAACAGTCGCCAACAGCGTCTTTCGTATCTTCCAGCAATTCTCGCAGCAGCCGTGTCCGATTTTTCAGCGATCCGCCGTACTCATCGGATCGCCGGTTGTGCCTTCGGGTCAGGAAGTGAAAGGGGAGTGCAAGGTCGTGTCCCGCATAAACGTAGACAATATCGAATCCGGTATCCCGCGCCCTGATTGCAGCCTGCCGGTGCATTTTACGGAAAGTCGCGATATCCCTTTTGCTCATCGCGTAAGCCTGCACCGGATCCAGACTGCCGTCATTGGTATCGCTCACCGCCATAGTGGGGAGTCGACTGAAGCGATTGCCTGAATGATGTCCGTTGTGCGTGATTTCAATCGCTGCGAGCGAACCGCTTTCGTGGATTGCATCAACACTGAGCGCAAGACGTTTCATATCGCCTTCGTCCCAAAGTCGTGCCTCGATATAGGGAGAAACGTCGGATGCCGGATGGATCTCGCACTCCTCTGTGGAGATAACAGCCCAGCCACCGGCGGCTTTGATTCGTCGGCTTTCCGCGATGGCCTGCGGGTACCGATGTCCCATGCCGTTGCAGTGGGGCACTTGATAAAACCGGTTGCGGGCCGTGACGGGTCCGATTTTGACCGGTTCGAACAGAATGTCGTATCGAGGGTCTGTGGGGCTCATGTTTCCTCGATGTGTATTACTTAAACATACCAGTCTGAATCCGCTGCTTTGGAGTTGTGAAAGGCGTCGAGTTCCAGCTGCTTGCAACTGGTATACGCGCGAACATAATTCTCGCCAAAATATGAATTTACTGTTCTACCGGCCCGAGATCGGTCGAATGCCAGAGCCGCGTCAAAAGGCAGTTGCGGGTCCAGTTGCTCACCTGCATTACCGATTGCTGGGGGCGGACAATCCATGCGGTTCGCAATACCATTATGGATGCCTGCCAAAATTGCGGCTGCGGTCAGGTAAGGGTTGGCGTCGGCGCCGGCTATTCTGTGTTCTATCCTTCTGGCTTTGCCCGGACTCTTTGGTATTCTGAGAGCAACCGAACGGTTTTCATATGCCCAGCTTTTCGACACCGGTACGTAAATGTTCGGCACGAATCGTTTGTAGGAGTTCACTGACGGTGCCAATACGCCCATAAATTCGTCCATGCTGTGGAGCACGCCTCCAATCGCTTGATACAAAAGTTCGCTACCGCATTCCGGCGTGCTGTATTCGCCGCCACCGTCAAAAGCATTGCCTCCATCTTCATCAAGCATGCTGATATGTAAATGCAGGCCGCTGCCGGAATGCTCGGGATATGGTTTCGCCATAAAGGTGGCCTGCATACCGTGTTTTCGCGCAACGCCCTGAACGGTTCGCTTGAACATGACGCAGTGATCTGCAGCGCGAAGAATGTCGCTGCTATGCTGCAAATTGATCTCAAACTGCCCCGGAGCGTACTCAGAGGAAATTGCACCGGTCTGAATTCCCTGCGCTTCACAGGCCGTCATGATGTCGTCGAAAAACTCGCTGAAATCCTCAAGGTCATCCAGATTGTAGACCTGTGTAGCCTCCGTGATCTGACCGGTCAGTGGAGATGACGGTGCCCTGATACCGCCATCGGACTGACGCTTGATATCAAGAAGATAAAACTCGAGTTCAAACGCGACCACAGGCGTCAATCCGGTGTCGATGAACCGGTTCAGGACTCTGCTCAGAACATTTCTGGGTTCATAGTAGTAAGGTACTCCATCCAGAGAATTCAGGGTAATCATTCCATGTGCAGTTGGATAGCGAGACCATGTAGTTGGCGTCACGGTATGCGGGATAACCGCACCCACCTCGTCCGGATCGCCGTCAGAAAACCCCATTCCTTCCGGGTCCATGCACTCACCATTGACTGCGAGCAGGAAACTGCCGCCCGGGATCATCATTCCGTTTTGCAGCACTTTTTCAGCCTGCCCGGCGGGGTATCGTTTTCCGCGAATGACACAGGACAAATCGTTGTAAAAAAAATCCACATAGCGCGCGGTTTGCAGCTTACTGAGGACGTCGTCGGAGCTATTCACATTACTTCTTTATTTTATACAGAACACGTAGCACAGGAAAAAACCGGTGGAAATGTCTAACCTGACGGTAGAATAATAGCCAGTTTTGCAGAACACCGCCCGATTATTTTTCAAGTGGATGTCACCTACTCCGCCAGCTGCCTGATAACGTTTAGACGGACTGATGATTTCCGTTATCAGGCGCTGTTATTCGTTCTTGAAAATGTATGCCTTATCGAGGGGCTTGAGGTTATCCTGATCGAGCAGGACGTCGTTTCCCGTATTGATTCCCGGTCTATTCCGGGCAATTGCGATCATTACTTCGTCGTCAACTCAGGAGAATTCAATAAATCCTGGGGAATTAACGTTGCCGCCTCGAGATCACAGACCAATGTTTTTGTGATTCACGATGCCGACACTATCGTTGATGCGGCCGTAATGGCGCGGGCGATCGCTGCGTGTGAGGGCGACGCGCGTGTTGCGGATGCAGTCAACCCTTATGAGTTTGTCATCGATCTGGATCAGGATGAGACTCGTCAGCTCGTATCCGGCGGAAATCTGCACGCTGAACGGGTCGAGACTCAGCTGAATCGACTGGACGAATGCCATGCGCTGCCCTATTGCGGTGGAATTTTTGTTATCAACAGAGGTGCTTTTTACTCAATCGGCGGAATGGACGAACGTTTTAGAGGATGGGGTGCAGAAGACAACGCTATGGATTATCGGATTTACAAAAACGATCTCCGAGCCGCTCATATCAGCGATGTCAGTGCGTATCACCTGTATCACCCCAGACAATCTGAGGGTCCACCGGTCAGTCGGAATCAACCCTTGTTCTCTGCCCTTAAGGAGTTCTCGTTGTTTGATGAACTCGATTTTTCGTTCAAATCTGATTCCGAATGGAATGGAGATCCCACGAAATATCTTACAAAACCTCTGCAACTGACGAATTCGCTGCCGTTGATCAGCTGCCTGTGCGTTACGCGTAAACGTCCCGCGTCTTTGAGGCGGGCGATCCAGTGTTTTCTCGATCAGTACTATGTCAATCGCGAGCTGATCGTGCTGTTTGATTCTGATGATGCAGATACTCAAGACGTTCTCGATGCTGTGCCTGACCCAAGGATTCACGCTCATATCGTATCGATAGAACATCGATACTCGCTGGGTGAACTCAGGAACCACGCCGTTGAGCTCGCATCAGGAGAGTATTTTTGCCAGTGGGACGACGATGACTGGTATGCGCCGAATCGACTGACGCAACAATTTCAGTCGATACGCGAGAGTGGAAAGGCTTCCAGCTTTCTGGGCAGGTGGGTTATCAACGACACTGTTTCAGATCAATGGTACCTATCCAATCACCGGATATGGGAAGGTTCTGTTCTTTGTCGAACATCGGCATTTGAAAATCGAAGTCCCTATCTGCCCCAAAGTAAAGGGGAAGAGCTGAGTCTGATCCATGAGCTTTACCTGCGTGACGAAATCACCATTTGTGATACCCCCGGATTGTATGTTTATACGATTTCCGGGGAGAACACCTGGCAGATTGATCATATGCGAGGCATTGTAGAGAGCAGCACGACGCTTTCTACGGAGCTAAAGTCCCAATTGCTTGAACAGCAAAAATTGACTGATGATCGAATCGGCGGGCAGGAGATTCCAAAACGAATCGTCCTGACCGGGCCCGATCGGGATGCGTGGCAGGCGTCGCCGTTTTACCAAACTGTTGTCGCCAATAGTGAGGGCTGGGATATTGAATTTTATGACGACAATGGATGTCTGGAATTTATTCGCTCGCATATGCCCGAGCTTGAAACTATTTACAGTGGTCTCCTGCTGCCGGTACAAAGATCGGATCTCTTCAGATTGGTGTGTATTTATGTGAAGGGCGGTTTTTATCTGGACACAGATATTCGTCTGAAAAAATCGCTGAACACACTGACCGGGCATTCTCTAGTGGTTGCCGTGGAAAAGCAGCTAGGTGAACGCGAGTGCAGTGATTTGGGTCACCGATACGCAACGAGAATCGCCAACTATATGTTTGGTGCCAGTCCCGGCAACTCATTTTTGGGGCATCTGATTGCGACCATTTCACAAAATGGTGATCGCGAAAATGTGCGCAGTGAAAATGATGTACTGGCGACTACGGGACCCGCAATGTGGACGGACTGTTATTTCGATCGTGCTGAGAGCGGAAACAGCGAGCTTTTGCAGATGCCAGCGGATATCGAATGTGATATTTGTAGTGGTCCCGGGTGCCAATTTGGTGTTTATGCCAGCCACTATCATCAGGGCAGTTGGCGGTGGCAGGCGGCAACAGCTAAGCCAGACGGTTTGTCAAACAAAGTCGTACTTGTCCACCAGACCTGGAAATCGAGGAATGTGCCGGAGCGATGGCAAAAATACGTCGATTCTGTTCAATCATTGATTTGCGACGGTCAACACAATCTCTGGACTGACCATGACAACAGAGCGTTTATCTCAGCTCACTTTGAGTGGTTTCTGCCGCGTTACGACGCATATCCCTTCCACATTCAACGTGTCGATGCAATTCGCTATTTTCTGCTGTACACGCTCGGAGGGCTCTATGTGGATATGGATTACGAAGTTGTCAAAAGCCTTGATGAGATTCTGGATTCGAACGACTGTGTGCTGGGCCTGGAACCACAGATTCATGCGGATTGGCACGGAAAGAACTTTCTGTTGGGAAATGCTTTTATGTATGCGGCGGCACCAGGTCATCCTTTTTTCAGGGCCGTGATTGAGGAAATCAGTAGCTGTGATTTGACGCTTTCGAGCGATGAAAATACGTTTGTACTCGAAACCACGGGTCCTTCTATGTTGACTCGGGTATATGAACAATTTTTGGAAAAGCATACAATCCGGATATTTCCGTCCGCAATGCTTTATCCGGCGTTGCTTGGTTCCGCGCATTCGGGAGAAAGTACCCCGGAATGTGTTACTGATCGCTATCCGCAGGCGTATGGTGTTCATCACCACGACGGTACATGGTGGAAATCGACTTCTGAAAATTAGCTTTCCTATGCTTAAAAAATATTTCAGACATCTGTTGAGAAAACCGAATCGTCGGGCGATGGTCGCGGCAACTCTTACGATGCTGTGCGCTTCGGGAGGCGTTTTCGGGCAGCAAAGTTGTGATGAGTCTGTTCCGGAATGGACGCCAACCGATCAGTTTGAGAGTCTGACTGCAGACACAGTTCGCGATACCCGAACGGGACTTATCTGGATGCGGTGCGAGCTTGGAAAGACCGGAAAGAACTGTGATGGCGTTCCGGAGTATTTGTCCTGGGATGAAGCGATTGAAAAGAGTTCACAGATTTCTGCCGCAGGCGCGTCTGCCTGGCGTCTGCCTAATATTCAGGAATTGCTGTCGATCGCTGAGGATCGCTGCATTTTTCCGGCCCTGAATACTAAAGTTTTCCCAAATGCAGAATCGGGTCCGGTCTGGACATCGTGGCTCTCGGATGATATTGCCAACGGCGCCTGGTTTGTTCATTTCGGTGAGGGGATTCCGGGGGTGCAGTTCAAGGGTGAAAAAACGGCAATTCGGCTGGTCAGGGATGGATCCTAGCTGTGTCTGCTGTGGGATGAGCGGAGGTGCTTTTTCCTAGCGTTTAGTGGACGCTAAAAATCAACTCCAGGATTCGTAGCGCCAATTCGTCAGCATCCATCAGTTGTCTTCGGGTGTTCTCAAGAGACGATATTCCCGATAAGCAATGAATATGCCACTTGTCACGACAATGGCAGATCCCAGCCATGAAACCCAATCCAGTCGCTCATCAAATAACACATACCCGATGATAATGGCCCAAATAAGTACGAAATAGTTGAACGGTTGCAGAATCACCGCAGGCGCCAGCTCGAGTGCCTTAATCAGCAGCAAGTGACCAACGATTGCGGTAAAACTGACGACGCCCAATCCCACCCACTGTAATTGACCCAGCGGTACCCAGACAAAGGGCGCAATCAGCGCGGATGCGACAAATCCAACTACACCGAAATACAGCAGGGAGGTTTCAAACGTATCGTGTTTGGCCAGCTTGCGTGTGAGGATATTGTAAAACGCAAACATAGTAGCAACACCGATGGCAGCGAGCGCGATTGGTTCGAACACGCCGGTTCCCGGGCGAAGGATGATTACGGTCCCCAGAAATCCGCAAACAACAGCGAGCCAGCGTCTCCAACCCACCTTTTCACCCAGAAATGGCCCACTCAACATTGTGATTATCAGCGGAAAACAAGCGAACAGAGTGTGCATCTCGGCCAGCCCGAGATACCGGATGATTGCGGCGAACAGAGTTATCTCTGCAACAATCAGAAGACCGCGAACGACTTGTAATGATTTTTTTGCAGACTGGAATGCTCGCGCTAGCCCAATCTTCCGGGAGGCGTAAAGGATCGCAAATATTGAGAAAAAGAAGAACCGAACTGCAACAATCTGCGGTGCCGGTAAATCAGTGACAAGAAATTTCGTTATTGCATCCTGAGTAGCAAAAAAAAGAGTGGCGATGACGAGCGCGCCAATGCCTATGAGATTTTGCTGCTTTTCCAGAAGGCGAACGTCGGGTTCAGAGCGCCCGCTTGAGCCTGTTTTGTTCTGCATTTCGGGAAATGGCAAGTTCGATGAGTTGGTCGATCAGATCGGGATAGTTAATTCCGCTAGCCTGCCACATTTTTGGATACATGCTGATGGGCGTAAAACCCGGCAATGTATTGATTTCGTTAAGATAGATTGCATGGTTTTCCCGGTTAACAAAGAAATCGACTCTGGACAGACCACTGCCGTCAATTGCGCGGAAAGCTCGAATAGCCAAATCCCGAACTGCATCCGCAATGTTTTCGGGTATGTCTGCTGGAATGCGCGTTTCGGACTTGTCATCAAGGTACTTGGTTTCATAGTTATAGAATTCGGCGCCGGGCAGAATCTCGCCAACCAGTGACGCGATCGGTCGATTGTTTCCGAGCACTGAACATTCCACTTCGTGACAGTTTTCCATCGAGCTTTCAACAACAACCTTGTTGTCGAATTCGAAAGCATGCTCGATACCGGTAACCAACACATTGCGGTTGGCGGCCTTGCTGACACCCACACTCGATCCCATATTCGCCGGTTTTACAAACATCGGGTAGCCCAGTTTTTGTTCAACTTTGGGGATCACGTTTTGACCATGCTCCAGCCAGTCTCCATAGTGCAGGATTTCACAGGGCGCCTGTGGTATGCCGGCTGCAGAGAAAACCTGCTTCGCCAGAGCCTTGTCCATCGCGATTGCAGAAGCAGCAACTCCGCATCCAACATAGGGTATTCCAGCCAGTTCAAACAAACCCTGGATGGTGCCGTCCTCGCCGAAAGTGCCGTGAAGCATTGGAAAAACAACATCCAGTTTTGCAATCGAAGTGCTGGTGTTATCGATGGCTTCCAGGTTGCCGTTGTTGCAGGTCTGCAGGCAAACCAGATCTGAGGCTGTCGAACGGGGTTCTGATGACACTCGCCGGACTTCGCGACTCTGAATCAGCTGCTCGATGGAGTCGCCCAGATGCCAGTGACCATCTTTGTCTATTCCGATTAAATGGATATTGTATTTATCCTGATTAACGGATTCGAGCATCGATTTTGCTGAGGTGACCGACACTTCGTGCTCACACGATCGACCACCAAATAAAATTCCCAGATTGAGTTTTTCGGACATGAAAACCAGTATTAAAAACTTAACCGTACTCTAATCGTCCATGGCTCATCTGGAAAGAGACATCTTAAGTTATTCGCCTGCAACACTGATGCGATTAATTTGCACCGTGCCGACGCATTCCTGACAGGTTTAGATGATCGTGGGTCGGTTTAGAGCGCCAGCTGGGATATTACGGCATTGCACAACAGCAGAATGCTGTCGATCCAAGGCAGCACAGCTACAATCAACAACACATTCGCCGAAAGCACCCACGTCATGCTTGTTGTGTTTTCAATTTTTTCATCCGTTTCCGGCTCATCAAAATAAACCAGCTTGATGACGCGCAAATAATAGAATGCGCCAATCACGGCAAGAATTACCGCGGCGATTGCTACCCAGACCAGTCCGGCATTAACCAGTGACTGGATAACTGAGAGTTTTGCGAAAAAGCCGGCGGTGGGAGGAATGCCGGCCATGGACAGCATCAGTATCAGCACCAAAAGTGAGGACCAGGGGTGGCGCTTGCTTAATCCTTTGAGGTTGTCGAGATCATCGGACTCATTGTTGGCCGTCGCAAGAAACAGAATCAGTCCAAACGCTGCCAGGCTCATAACTGCGTAAACCGTGACATAAAACATGGCGGCGCTGTATCCGGTCTCGCTTCCTGAAAGGATGCCGAACAGGAAAAATCCCATATGGGATATTGTCGAGTAGGCGAGCATTCGCTTGAAGTTCGACTGGGCGATGGCGATGATGTTTCCGGCTGCGACAGACAGCAACGCAAGGATAATCAGCATTTGCTGCCACATATGATGCAGTTCTTCCAGACCACCGACGAGTAGCCGCATCACGATAGCGAACGCAGCAATTTTCGGTGCAGCCCCAATAAAAGCGGTCGTTGAGGTCGGGGCGCCATGGTAAACATCGGGGACCCACATATGAAACGGCACTGCACCCAGCTTAAACGCCAGAGCCACCACCACAAAAACCACCGCGAGGGCGATACCGACATTTCCATGATCTGCTGTCGACATATACGCTGCGATTTCGTTGAGAAATAATGAGCCTGTAAGCCCATAGAGCAGCGACATTCCATATAGCAGAATACTTGAAGCCAGTGCGCCCAGCACAAAATACTTCATCGCTGACTCTACAGCCAGCTTGTCATCGCGGTAAAAGGCGATCATCCCGTACAGGCAAAGAGACATCAGCTCGAGACCGAGGTACAGGGTTAAAAGATGGCTGGCGGATGCCATGACCATCATTCCCGTGACCGCGAACAGACCCAGAACGTAATATTCGCTTTTAAAAAGTCCTCTCTCTTCGTTGTAGCGGCGACTGTACAAAAAGGCAGCTGCAGAGATCACGCACATGGCGATTTTTAAGGTGTCCGCCATTGCGTCGTCGACAAACATGCGATTAAACGCAGCAGTGATCGAGTCAGCAAACTGCACTGAAATCAGCACTGCAGTGGCGAGCAATGTGAGAATGCTCAAGAGGTAGCTGATTTGGTCCCGCGAGCGTTCGGGCAAAAACAGCGCCACGATCAGTATCGTGCACGCAGCGAAAGCAAGAAAAATTTCCGGTGCTGCTGCAGAGACTTTCAGTGAATGCAGTGTGATATCAGTCATGGCAGCTTGGATTCGCCGACGTGGGTAAGCAGGTTATCGACAGTGACGTGCATCACATCAAGAATCGGGTTGGGCCATATGCCTACAATAAGTACCATCGCGGCAAGAATGGACAGCATTACGATTTCTCTTTGATTCACATCTTCGAGCTCGGCAACGGCATCGCTTGTAATCTTGCCGTAAATGACACGCTTGACCATCCACAGCGTATAGGCGGCACCAAAAATAAGTGTCAGAGCGGCGATTACGGCAAACCAGGCGTTCACCTGAAACGCGCCCAGAATGACCAGAAACTCTCCGACGAACCCTGACGTTCCCGGCAAACCCGAATTGGCCATAGCGAACAGTACCGAGAATGCAGCAAATACCGGCATGGGTTTTGCCACCCCTCCGTAGGTGCTGATTTCACGGGAATGCAGTCGGTCGTAAAGCACGCCCACACAGAGGAAGAGGGCACCGGAAATAAACCCATGAGAGATCATCTGCATCATCGCGCCTTCGATACCCTGTGCGTTGAATATAAACATGCCAAGTGTGACAAAACCCATATGGGAGATTGATGAATAAGCGATCAGCTTTTTCATGTCCTGCTGCACCAGCGCTATCAGAGCGATATAAACCACGGCAATCAGTGACAGTGTAATCATCAGCCATGCCAGTTCGTGACTGGCATCGGGTGTTATCGGCATATTGAAACGCAAAAAACCATAGCCGCCCATTTTCAGCATGATGGCCGCCAGAATGACTGAACCACCCGTCGGGGCTTCGACGTGAGCGTCTGGCAACCAGGTGTGCACCGGAAACATCGGAACCTTAACCGCGAATGCGGCAAAAAACGCCAGGAATATCAGTACCTGGGGCTGCATTGCGAGAGGCAGGTCGTGATAGTCGAGAATATCGAACGATCCGCCACTGACGTTGTTAAGATAAAGTAATGCGACCAGCATCAACAGTGATCCCAGCAGCGTGTACAGAAAGAACTTAATCGTTGCGTAAATCCGATTGGGTCCGCCCCAGATGCCGATGATCAGAAACATCGGTATCAGCATCGCTTCCCAGAACACATAGAACAGGACAGCATCCAGTGCCGCAAATACACCGATCATGATGCCTTCCATCATGAGAAATGCCGCCATGTACTGGGATACCCGGGTCTGAATAACTTCCCACCCAGCGATGACAACCACGACGGTCAGCAGGGTCGTGAGAAGTATCAGAGGCATCGAAATGCCGTCGACACCAAGAGAGTAGTAAATGCTGAATGCGTCAATCCAGAGTGAGCGCTCGATGAATTGCATGTCCGATGTGAGCGCATTGAATCCTGTGTAAAGCGGGATACTGAGGAGAAAAATCGCGATCGACAGCCCCAACGATAGTTTGCGAGCAATCGCCGGGCGGCTGTCCCCGACCGCAAGTACCATGGCACCGCCTACGATCGGCAGCCAGATTAATATACTGAGTAGCTTGTCTTCCATTTCCGGAATCTAAAACCAGACGAAAAACGTGATCAGGACAAAAAGTCCGATAATCATTGCGAACGCATAGTGATATGTAAATCCGGTCTGGATCTGCCGCATTGCCGCAGAAGCCAGGCCGACAGTTCTTGCGGAACCATTGACAATGGTTCCGTCTATAAAGCCCGCATCAGCATGGCGGTGAAGCAGCTTGCCTAGTATCAACGAGCCTCTGGAAAAAACCGACTGATAGATGTCGTCAAACCAGTATTTGTTATCAAGGATGTGGTGGATCGGCGAGAGGGTTGAGGCAATTTTCCCCGGAAGTGACAGGTTGCTGCAGTAGCAGTACCAGGCAAACAGGATACCGGCGGTTGCGAGCCAGAAAGGTGGCGTCATGAGTCCGTGCAGGATGGCGGCCAGAATCAGACCGAATCCGGACTTACCTTCATAAACCGCGGCCAGTTTGGCAACCACATCGTGTTCCGGTAAAACAAAGATCGTATCGCCGAAGTAACTGCCGTCTAAAACCGGTCCGAAAAACATCATGCCGGCAAAAATGGACGGAACTGCAAGCGCGATCAGGGGCCAGGTGACCACGCGTGGCGATTCATGCAGATGCTGTCGGGTGTGCTCGTCCGAACGATTGTTACCGTGAAATGTTAGAAACAACAGCCTGAATGAATAAAACGCTGTGATAAAAACACCCAGCAACACGGCGACATACGCATACCCGGAACCAAAAATACTGCTTTTGTGCGTGACCTCAATAATGGCGTCTTTCGAGAAAAACCCGGCAAAAGGTGGGATGCCGGCAAGTGCAAGCGACCCGATCACACCGGTAATATAGGTGATTGGCATAATCGCCCTGAGACCGCCCATCTTGCGCATGTCCTGTTCGTGATGCATGGCGATAATTACCGAACCCGCACCGAGAAAAAGCAGTGCTTTGAAGAAAGCATGGGTGCCCAGATGAAAGATCGCAATCTCGTATGCGGATACGCCCAATGCGACCGTCATGTAACCCAGCTGCGATAACGTCGAGTAGGCAACGACGCGCTTGATATCGTTTTGCACCAGACCAACCAAGGCCATGAAAAGAGCCGTCGTCGCCCCGATGATCAACACCGTTGACAAGGCTGTCTCTGACAGCTCGAACAGAGGTGACATGCGCGCAACCATAAATATGCCGGCGGTCACCATGGTGGCCGCATGGATCAGTGCTGAAATTGGAGTGGGTCCTTCCATTGAATCCGGCAGCCAGACGTGAAGAGGCACCTGCGCAGACTTACCCATCGCGCCTACAAACAGCAGCAAGCAGGTTACTGTTATCCAATTCCACTCGCCAAATAACGACTGCACCGTTCTGTCTTTAGCACCGTCTGCCGCTTCAAATACTGTGACGTAGTCGAGTGAATTGAACAGGTACAGCACCGCCGCAATGCCGAGAAGAAAGCCAAAATCGCCCACGCGGTTGACAAGAAATGCCTTCATGTTGGCGAAGATGGCGGTGTCCTTTTCGTACCAGAAACCAATTAGCAGATACGAGACCAGGCCCACTGCCTCCCAGCCAAAAAACAGCTGCAGGAAATTGTTCGACATCACCAACATCAGCATGGCGAATGTAAACAGGGAGATGTAGCAGAAAAACCGCTGGTAGCCCGGATCATCGTGCATATATCCGATGGTGTAGATATGAACCATCAATGAAACGAAAGTCACAACAATCATCATGGTTGCTGTGAGCTGATCTACCAGAAAACCGATCTGCAACGGGATACCACCACTGACCGCCCAGGTGTACAGCGCACCGTTAAAGGTGTTGCCATTGCGAACGTCGTTATAGACCACGCACGACAAAACGAAGGCGGTGGCAACGCCAACGATGGTGACGGTGTGTGCACCACGTCGACCGATCTTTTTGCCAAACAGTCCTGCGATGATAGATGCCAGCAGGCAGATCAGCGGTATCGCCAGATATATTGTTTTCATCCTTTCAGCGAGTCAAGTTCGGTAACGTTTATAGTGCGACGCGCCCTGAAGAGCACGATCAGAATGGCCAGACCGATTGCAGCTTCGGCGGCGGCTACTGTAAGGATGAAAAAAACGAAAACCTGACCGGCGAGGTCCTGAAGATAGGCTGAGAAAGCGACAAAATTGATATTAACCGCCAGCAGCAGCAGTTCGATAGACATGAGCAGTATGACGACATTTTTTCGGTTCAGAAATATGCCGACGATGCTGATCGCGAACAAAATAGCACCCAGAATCAGGTAGTGCGAAAGCGGAGTCACGATTGCTCTCCTTCGCTTTTCATTTTGACAATACGGAGCCGGTCATCCCGCTTCACCAGAACCTGCCGACCTGGATCAATGTACTTGCTGTCGGGTCTTCGACGCATCGTCAAAGATATGGCCGCGACGATTGCAACAAGAAGAATAATCGCCGCCAATTCAAATGGATAGACGTATTCTGTGTAGATCAACTCTCCAAGCGCTTTGGTGTTGCTGTAGTCTGCTGAAAAAGCCGGAGGCGGACTAAACTGATCGGAACCAAATGCGACCAGCATTACCAGCGCAATTTCTCCGACCAGCAAAATGGCGATGATGCTGCCGACCGGCAAATATTTTGTGAACCCGGCACGCATCTCCGCGAGGTCAATATCCAGCATCATGACGACAAACAGGAACAACACCATGACGGCTCCGACGTATACCAGTACAAGAACGATTGCCAGAAACTCGGCCTGCAGCGTGATCCAAACGCAGGAGGCGCTGAAAAATGCGAGCACAAGAAACAGCGCTGCTTTGACCGGATTTCGAACGGTCACGACCATAGCGGCCGCGAATACAAGAACCGCACTAAATATATAAAACGCTAGCTGTAAAAACGTCATTTAACCGTTTTTCTTATTCGGTCCCCGGGGCACGAGACGCTGTTATTCGATTTATCGGTATGGAGCGTCTTGTCGACGCGCCGCGGCAATTTTTTCCTCAAATTTGTCTCCCACCTCGAGAAGACCTTTTTTGTCGATCAGTCGCTGTGGATTTTCTTCCATATGAAATTCATGAATATCGGTCAATACAATCGAATCCACCGGGCAGGCTTCTTCGCAAAACCCGCAGTAAATGCATTTGAACAGGTCGATATCGTATCGAGTGGTTCGTCTGGATCCGTCCTCACGCTCTTCCGAGTCAATCGTTATTGCCAAAGCAGGGCACACCGCTTCACAAAGCTTGCAGGCGATACAGCGCTCTTCACCGTTCGGGTACCGACGCAGGGCGTGGAGACCCCTGAACCTTGGAGACTTGGGCGTTTTCTCCTCGGGGTACATGATTGTGATCTTTTTTGAGAACAAACGCCGACCGGTCACGCTCAAACCTTTGCGCAGCTCTCCAAGCGAAAACGTTTTATAAAACTGTCTGATGTCTATACCCATTGGCCTGCAAATATTTGATGATGGTTAAACTCAGCTAAAAATCCAGCCGAACGGCGTGTAAAACTTTCCGATTCCGATTACAAACACCCATACCAGAGTAACCGGAATCAGGACCTTCCAGCCAAGACGCATGATCTGGTCGTAGCGGTATCGCGGAAACGTTGCGCGAAACCACAAAAAGAAAAATGCGACCAGGGACGTCTTGAGCCCAAACCACATGATTCCGGGAATCCAGGTTAGTGGCGCGACTTCAATGGGTGGCAGCCAGCCGCCGAGAAACATCAGAACGGTTAAGGCCGCAATCAGAATCATATTGGCGTATTCCGCGAGGAAGAACACTGCAAATGCCATCCCGGAATACTCGACATGAAATCCCGCGACAATCTCTGATTCTCCTTCGGCGACATCAAAGGGCGCGCGATTGGTCTCTGCCACCCCTGAAATGAAATACACCACAAAAAGAGGGAAAAGCGGCAACCAGTACCAGTTGAACAGACTGCCGGACTGGTTCAGAACGATTTCGCGCAGGTTGAGTGTTCCTGCCGCCATCAATACGCCAACCAGAGCGAATCCCATTGCGATTTCATAGGCCACGATCTGGGCGGCCGAGCGCATTGCACCCAGAAACGCGTACTTGGAATTGGACGCCCAGCCCGCGACGATAACGCCGTAAACACCCATCGACGTCAGTGCAAGCACATAGAGCAGGCTTGCATCGATATCTGCCAGTACCAGTTTGTCGCTGAATGGCATTACCGCCCAGGCAGCCAGAGCGGGCATCAGTGACAGAATTGGTGCAATCAGGAACAGAAACCGGTTGGACCGTTCGGGGATGATGATCTCTTTCATCATCAATTTGAGTGCATCGGCAATAGGTTGCAGCCAGCCTTTTGGTCCAACACGGTTGGGCCCAACTCGAATCTGCATATAACCGATCAGTTTTCGCTCGGCGAATGTGAAATAAGCGACACATCCCATCAATGGCAGCAATATTGCGACGATCTTCGTTACGGTCCAGGCCACGACCAAAGCGGGTTCTGGCAGAAAACCGAAAACACTGTAGAACAATTCGCGCATAGTCTATTCGGGCTCCAGCGTTACCGGGACCTGTCCACCGAGCATCGCGGTCTCCACGAAACCCGCGGGGACGTAAACGGCGCCCTCAGGGACTCTGTCATCGAACGCGACGGGCAAAGCGACCTCTCCGCTGCAGTTTTTGACCTTGACGGACATCCCCTCATCAAATTGCAGGTCGTCCGCTGTATTCCGATTCAGCCGGGCAGCCGGGCGGGGATTGTCTGCAGTGATCTGCAGAGCGGGTGCGTGACGGACTGTGATGTCGCCGCGATACATTGGCATATCGGCGATACGAAACAGGCCCGAGTGACTGCTGGAGACAGGTTCCATCATCTGCCACTCGCGCATTCTCGGCGAGCACGCTGCTTCTTTAATGGAGACTGCTTGAGTAACGTCTTCCAGCGAGACGTAGTCGAAACCTTCGAGCTCGAGAAAATTGCCGAGCACACGGAGAATTTTCCATCCGGGTCGCGCATCATTTTTTGAGGGCGCTGCGGCCTGCGCGGCCTGCTGCTTTGCATTGCAGTTGACGTATGTACCCGAGGCTTCGGCGAATCCCGCGGCCGGCAGCAGCACATCAGCGTATTGCATAGCCAGATTGTTCTTAAACGGGCTGACTTGGACCACAAAATGTGCGGCCTGCATCGCGTTCAGTGCCACCTTACCGTCGATGTTGTCCAACTCGGGATCGGTATGAACCAGCAGATACGCTTTTCGAGGATTCGTCAGCATTGACTGAGAGTTCAGTCCGGATGTCGAAGGCAGGCAACCAGCCAGATAACCCGCCACCGCATTCCCTGGCGCCAGCACGGCCAGTCGGGCGTCACAGGCTTCGGAAATCCACTCACAGATCGCCTTAATCACGCTGGCATCCGGGTGTTGCTGTGCATTTGCGCCCACTAAAACTAGCGCATTGCCCTCTGCAGACAGAAGTTTCTCAGCAGTGCTTTCAAAAATTTGTCTGCCCGCGAGTGCGTCGATTGAATCCGGCAGCGTCTTGTCGGTTTTGAGGGCAACGGTTTTTGCGATTGAGGCAACAGCGGTGACCAGATCTGAATGACTCGTCGTCTGCGACTCAAGCAAATCAAAGTTCATCGGGTAATCCATGACGTTGATACAGCTGACTGCTGCCTGATTTTTGACGACTGCGGTTCGCAGGCGAATCGAGAGCAGAGGTTGTTCCTTGCGAACGTTCGAACCGACGAGTAAAGCCGCACTCAACTGATCATAATCCGCAATCGGCATTTCACTGACAGGCAGCCCACAAATTGGGTCATCCCTGAAGTCGACCTGTTGACTGCGAAAATCCGCATGGCCTGATCCCAGTGCGGTCGCCAGCTTTTTGGTCAGATGAAATTCTTCCAGCGATGCGCTGTAGCCGGCCAGTGCACCAAATTCATTGCCATCCCCTGACAATGCGGTCCTGATGCCCGCGGCGGCGTGCTTTAGAGCCGTTTCCCAGTCAGTCTCTCGCCAGCCGCTGTCATCTCTGATCATCGGCACTGTCAGCCGGGTTTCACCATTCAGGGCTTCGTAGCTGTATCGATCGCGGTCCGCCAGCCAGCAGTCATTGACCTCGTCATTGTCGGCGGGCAACACCCTCTCAACCTCTTTGCGGAGAGTCTGAATATTAATGTTTGCACCGACGGTATCGTGAGGGCTGATACTGCGTTGACTTTGCAGTTCCCAGGACCGCGCTGAAAATCTGAATGGCTTCGATGTGAGTGCGCCTACAGGGCAAAGATCAATCATATTACCCGACACTTCTGAATCGATTGACTGGTTCAGGAACGTGCCAATACGGGTGAATTCGCCTCTGCCCGGAGCGCCCATTTCCATCACGCCGGCGACTTCTTCACCGTAACGAACGCAGCGTGTACAGTGAATACAGCGGGTCATTTCCGTCGCGATTAACGGTCCGATATCAAAGCTCGGAACCACGCGTTTGCGCTCGTAAAAGCGCGAGTCGTCCTTGCCGTACCCCAGTGCCTGATCCTGCAGCGGGCATTCACCGCCCTGATCGCATACGGGGCAGTCCAGTGGGTGATTGATCAGCAGGAACTCCATTGTTCCTTTCTGAGCCTCGCGAGCCAGTTTGGATCGGGTTTTAACCACCATGCCGTCCATCACCGGTGTTGCGCATGCCGGAAGCGGTTTTGGAGCTTTCTCGACCTCTACAAGGCACATTCGACAGTTTGCGGCAATCGATAACTTCTCGTGGTAGCAGAATCGGGGGATGTAGATTCCAGCAGCGTCGGTCGCCTCGATGACCATCGAGCCGTCTTCGACCTCCAGAGATTTGCCGTCTACTTCAATCGTTGCCATGATTCTTGATAGTATTTTTTGGGTTGAAGATCAGGCTGCATCCGCGGTGTAGTGCTCGGATGCCGCGACCTTGGCTTCAAATTCGTGTCGGTAGTGACGCAGAAAGCTCTGAACCGGCCATGCCGCCGCATCCCCGAGCGCACAAATTGTCCGGCCCTCTATTCGATCCGCGACATCTTTAAGCGTATCGATGTCCTCCATGGTGCCGCGGCCGGTATTGATTCGATGCACGATTCGATACAGCCACCCGGTTCCTTCTCTGCAGGGTGTGCACTGACCGCACGACTCTTCAAAATAAAAATACGACAGCCGTTCCAGAACTTTGACCATATCCGTCGTCTCATCCATCACGATGACGGAACCGGCACCAACTGCTGACCCGGCGTTGCGTAGTGAGTCGTAGTCCATATTGGCCTGCAAAATAATTTCGGCGGGAAGTACCGGTACCGATGATCCGCCAGGGATCACGGCCTTTAGCTGTCGACCTTTCCAGACTCCACCCGCCATCTCAAGCAATTCAGCAAATGGTGTGCCCATTTTGATCTCGAAATTTCCAGGATTGTTCACATGTCCGGAGACCGAGAAAATTTTTACGCCGCCCGAGTTCTCAACACCCAGATCGCGAAACCATTCGCCATTCATCCAGTCGCCGTTGGCGCGGAGAATTGCGGGTACGCTGGAATAAGACTCGGTATTGTTTATCGTTGTCGGCTTGCCATAGAGACCGACGGCTGCAGGGAACGGTGGCTTGAACCGCGGCTGCCCCTTTTTGCCTTCCAGAGACTCGAGCAACGCGGTTTCCTCACCACAAATATAGGCGCCGGCACCAAGATGATTGTGCAGCTGAAAACTGAATTCAGTGCCAAATATGTTATCGCCGAGGTACCCTTCCGCCCTCGCTTCTTCAATAGCTCTTTCAATCTGCTCATACGGTTCCCAAAACTCACCGCGTATGTAGTTATATCCAACCGTGGCGCCCATGACGTAACCGCCGATGATCATGCCTTCAATCAGGGCGTGGGGGTTGTAACGCAGAATGTCACGATCTTTGCAGGTGCCGGGTTCGCCTTCATCGGAATTACAGATGATGTACTTTTGTCCCGGCGCGTCTCTCGGCATGAAACTCCATTTGATACCGGGTGGAAATCCGGCACCCCCTCGTCCACGAAGGTTGGAGGTTTTCAGACAGTTGATGATGTCCTCAGGCGGAATACCTTCCGTTAACACTTTTTCGGCTGCCGCGTAGCCACCGTTTGCGCGATAGACTTCCAGCTTCCATGAGTTTTCGGTACCCGGTTGCGGGTAGCACACCTGGCTGCTGTGCCGCATCGTGTTGTATTCAAACATCGACATAACTATTGCCTCATTGATTCAATTCGCACGATTCAATCAATATCGTTCGAGTATGGTGTCAATTTTTTCCGGAGTGAGGTTTTCATGGTAATCATGGTCCACCTGCATCATCGGCGCGCCAGCGCATGCGCACAAACACTCTACTTCCTTCAGGGTAAACTTCCCGTCGGACGTTGTTTCATTAAAACCAATACCGAGCTTTGATCGGATATGGTCAACTATTTCGTCGGATCCCCTGAGCATGCAGGAGATATTGGTGCACACGAAAACCCGATGCTCGCCGACCGGTTCGAGCTCGTACATGGAGTAGAAACTGGCGACTTCGTGAGCTCGAATCGCGGGTACTCCAATCAGGTCAGCGACATTTTCAATCAGCTCGGGGCTCAGCCACTTGTGTTCATCCTGCGCAATTCGAAGTGCTGCCATCAATGCTGACTGGCGTCTGTCAGCCGGATACTTGGCCAGCTCTCTTTTGATTTCTCCGAGTGAAAACGGCGACAGCATCAGCGATCAATCTCCCCGAAGACAATGTCCTGAGTACCGATTATGGCCACCATATCTGCCAGCATATGTCCCTCTGACATTTCATTAAGTGCCGCAAGGTGGGCGAATCCCGGCGCTCGTATTTTTACCCGATACGGTTTATTGGCGCCGTCTGAAACGAGATAAATACCGAACTCCCCCTTCGGATGCTCTATTGCACTGTATGCTTCGCCGGCGGGCACACAGTATCCTTCTGTAAAGAGTTTGAAGTGGTGAATGAGCGACTCCATATCACCTTTCATATTTTCGCGGGACGGTGGTGCCAGTTTGTGGTCATCCAGCATCACCGGACCCGGATTTTCCCGCAACCATTTCACGCATTGCCTGATGATGCGATTTGACTGCCGCATTTCCTCGACGCGAACCAGATAACGGTCGTAGCAATCTCCGTTGGTACCGACAGGAATGTCGAATTCCATTCGATTGTAGACCTCATAGGGCTGTTTTTTGCGCAAGTCCCACTCGATCCCGGATCCTCGAAGCATGGCGCCGGTAAACCCAAGTGATTTGGCCCGCTCGGGAGAGACGATACCGATGTCCACCGTGCGCTGTTTCCAGATACGATTGTCGCTCAGCAGTGTTTCGTACTCGTCCACATAGCCTGGAAACCGCTCGGTGAACGACTCGATAAAATCGAGCATGCTGCCTTCACGATCCTGATTTCGTGCCTTGGTCTCCGCATCCGAGTGCCGCTGGGTTGGTGCATACTTTGGCATCTCATTGGGCAGATCACGATACACACCGCCGGGCCGGTAGTACGTGGCATGCATGCGCGCACCGCTGACGGCTTCGTAGCAATCCATCAAATCCTCTCGTTCCCGGAAACAGTAGAGAAATACTGTCATCGCGCCGACATCGAGAGCATGCGCACCCAGCCACAGGCAGTGATTGAGGATTCTTGTTATTTCGTCAAACATCACACGGATGTACTGAGCTCTCAGCGGGGGCACAACGCCTAACAACTTCTCAATTGCCATCACATAAGCATGCTCGTTGCACATCATGGATACATAGTCGAGACGATCCATATAGCCAATGCTCTGATTAAACGGCTTTGACTCAGCAAGTTTTTCAGTGCCTCGATGCAACAGACCGATATGCGGATCGCAGCGCTCAATGACCTCTCCATCCATCTCCATGATGACCCGGAGCACACCGTGTGCAGCCGGGTGCTGCGGTCCAAAATTCATTGTGTAGTTTCGAATTTCAGCCATCAGGAGGCGCTCTCCTCTGTCTTTTCATCTGCGCTGGATCGAAACACATCTTTGCGAATGGTCCGCGGCACCAGCACTCTGGGTTCCACGGTCACTGGTTTGTAAACCACCCGCTTCTGGGCCTCGTCGTAATGCATTTCAACATCACCCGAAAGAGGGAAGTCCTTGCGGAAAGGGTGCCCTATGAATCCGTAATCCGTTAGCAAACGTCGCAAATCCGGATGACCGTTGAATATGATGCCGTAGAGGTCAAAGGCTTCACGTTCAAACCAGTCCGCGCCAGCCCATACGTCTCTGACCGAATCCAGACTCATCGACGCATCATCAACAGGCGCGCGGAGTCGAATTCGGACATTGTGATCGAGAGACATGAGGTGATACACCACCGCGTACCGCGACCCTGTCCACGATTCACCGCCCTCAGCGCCATAGCTTGAGTAGTCCATTCCGCAGAGATCAATCAGCTGATCAAAGCGGGTCTCGTTGTGATCTCGCAGGATGGTGCAGATTTCGACGATACGATCAGTCTGAATTTCCAGAGTGAGTTCGTTAAGGTCGATATGGCTGTTTCGCAATGCCGAGCCCAAAAGCGAGACAGCTGTTTGTTGAAGTGTCTGCAGTTTGGGACGGGCCATGACGAATTAGTTCTCGGCGGCTACTGCGATTGTGTCCGCAGGTCTGGCGATTGTGTTTGTGCGTCTGATCTTTTTCTGCAGTTGCAGGATACCGTAGATCAGGGCCTCCGCCGTTGGTGGGCAGCCCGGTACATAGACATCCACCGGTACGATACGATCGCATCCGCGCACGACCGAATACGAGTAATGGTAGTAACCGCCGCCGTTGGCGCAGGAACCCATGGAGATCACCCACTTGGGATCGGCCATCTGGTCGTAAACCTTGCGCAGCGCCGGGGCCATCTTATTGGTCAGTGTACCTGCGACGATCATAACGTCAGACTGACGCGGGCTTGGGCGAAACAGTATACCGAACCGGTCGAGATCGTAACGAGCTGCGCCAGCCTGCATCATTTCCACCGCGCAGCACGCCAGACCAAACGTCATCGGCCACATCGAGCCCGTGCGTGCCCAATTAATCAGATCATCGAGTTTCGCGGTGGCGAAACCCTCCTGCAAAGTCCCCTCAAGGGCCATCTCAATCTCCTGGTTTTCAGACTTGGGGTGGGATTACTCCCACTCAAGTGCGCCTTTTTTCCACTCGTAAATAAAACCCACGACCAAAACGCCTAAAAACAGCATCATGGCCCAGAAACCAAAAATGCCGATGTCATCAAGCACGATGGCCCAGGGGAAAAGAAACGCAATTTCAAGATCAAAAATAATGAACAGGATCGCTACCAGGTAGTAGCGAACGTCAAATTTCATCCGCGAATCTTCGAATGCCTCAAACCCGCATTCGTATGGCGATAATTTTTCGTCTTCAGGGTTGGAGGGCGCCAGCACTTTGCCAGCGCTTATGGCGGCTGCTCCCACACCGAGACCGATCATCAAAAAGAGCAGGATCGGCAGGTAGTTGGCGAGCAAAAGTAGTTTCTCCGGAAGATTGGGGCGTGGTCTGTTGAGCGCGAATTAGCGCCAAACATGGACCGTTATCCGAATGAACAGTGTATTTCCGGGTATGACCTCAGTCAAGAATTCTTCGCTAAAAAACGAAAAAAATCTATAAAATTCATAGTCTTACATGCTAATGATTCTCATGAGTATAATGATTCTCATTAACTTTTATTATGCGCCCCCAAAAAAAAGCGCACCGCTATGCGGTGCGCGATCTGATACTGATTTTATTGATGTCAGGAGTACAGAACAGGAGCGCCGAGTTGCTGATGGATTTGGTTGGCGGTCTGGGGGTCGATCCGAAGGTTTTGAGCAAGTTCGTGCAGATACTTTGCTTCCTGATTGGTATCGAGATCGATGCCCATCAGCGACATGGCATAGACCTGATTTGCCATTCCCGATGGAACGCTCCGCGCGAAACCGGCAACGTCCAGAGGTTGACGCAATTCATTGTTCACAAAATCAATTTCATCCTGTGTGACGTGACCGAGTTTGCCAATGATGTTTTGCTGTTCAGATTCGTCGACGCGACCGTCAGACTTCGCTGCATTGACCATGGCGCGAATCATCAGCGTCGCCTGATCGCATGCCTCGTTGTGTGCTATTCCGGGGGAATGCTCCTCGAACGATGGGACCTGCGAACCGTCCTGTGCCGATTTTTGTGCCTGACCGAACTGATTGAGTGCCGCACCGATCAGGCTGCCAAGATCGGCACCACCACCCTGATTGCCTCCCAGCACGCCGCCCAGCAGGTCTTCAAGTCCACCACCTTGTGGCGCACTTTTCTGACCACCGCCCAGCATCCCGCCGAGAACGCTGCCCAGTCCTCCACCGGAGGATTGATTGCCACCGCCCAGAACACTGCCCAGGATATCGCTCATGGGGTTGCTGCCTCCGGACTGCTGTTGCTGGCCGGCCAGCACACCTCCCAGTAAATCAGACAAGCCGCCCCCTGAACTCTGACTGCCACCTTTCATTGCAGCGCCAAGTACAGATTTCAGTATGTTCGCGCCAGAGCCCTGCGACACGCCGCCCCCGCCCAGTAGGGCACCCAGTATTTTTACCGTATCTACCATTGAAATTCTCTTTAAAGTTAATAAGTTACGTAAAACTCAGTCTAACACAAACCGAAACAAGACGACCGTGAGCGGAGTTTTTGCACCACAGACGACAACGGGCTCGAGGGTTTTGTGCTGATGGTTAAGCGAAACTGTGACGAAGGTCACAGTAATCTGGTGTTTATTTTCTGTATGATCGCGACTCCACCGCTTGTGTCGAGGTGCGCAGCCGGTGATTCAAAGCATTTTCAGAAAGTTAACATTCCAGATAATAGAGCACTAAAATGAATGAGAGATTAAAACAGTCCGACACGGACTCAGAAACAGGCCAGCCGGCCGCAGACAAAGCGCGTCACGATCGGCGTGCCGCGTTAAAGTCAACAATGTTGGGCGGTGCTGCAGTGACCGGCGCTGCATGGGTTACGCCCGTGATCAATACCGTTATTCTGCCTGCGCACGCACAGACGACGGACAGTGGAGGTGAGCCCGGTGGAGGAACCGATCCGATCCTCGGCCCCTACTTTGGCGATGTCAGCGAGCTCCTGCTGACGGTTAATGAGGACCCCGCCAGTTCCGCCAACAGCACCGATTCGCTGCTGGCAAAGGCGATAAATACCATCGTGCCCAATGCGCATGCAGGTAGTGACAGCAATCTTCTCTGCGTCGAGATGACCTCCGACACAACTTACAATGCGACTTTGGCGTATCCCTATAATCTCAGTATGGACGACGGCTGGGTCGTGGAGCAAAACGAGATAAAACTGTTGCAGATTGGATCCGGCTACGCTTATTTCAGGGCCAGCGGGACTATCGGAACACCTTCATTTCTCGAGCCGGACTGCCCGAATTTTAAAGGCTATCCGCTGAATGTCACGATGCCTACTGTAAATGACGTCACGATAACAATATTCATGGCGAGCACCACGATTCCGGCAACTGCCTGTCGATTGCCTGAGGCGAGTTGCCCGACTTTGTACAACCCCTGTGTAGAACAGGTAGAACCCAAGCAGGATGTTGTGACCGACATCTGCACAATTTAAATTCTGCCGGGGTCTGAGACCTCAGTTTATGCCCATTGATCGTCTGCCTGCCATCGATAGATAGCAGGCAGCGCGGTCTTTCATTGGTGTAATTCCATTGAATAATCGATGAAATTCGATGGTCCCAGCGCTGTCTGCTTCCTGTCACACCTCAATGGAACAAAATGTTGGGTCTGAAGCTTCTAGTCCCGAAGCGCCTGGTCAATGTCCCACAGAATATCGTCGATTGATTCGATGCCAATGGACAGGCGAATCATGTCCGGAGTGACGCCGGCTTTAAGCTGATCTTCCTCTGAGAGCTGTCGATGAGTGGTGGATGCCGGGTGAATCATCAGCGTCTTGGCATCGCCAATATTCGCCAGATGGCTCATGAAATTAGCGCTTTCGATGAAGCGCTGACCGGCCTCGAGCCCGCCCTTGACGCCAAATGTAAGTACAGATCCGCTGCCGTTCGACAAGTATTTCTCTGCCAGACTGAAATAGGGATTGTCCGGGTCTCCAGCATACTTAACCCACGTTACTTTGGGATGACTTTTGAGGTGCTCGACGACGGCCCGAGTGTTGGATACGTGTCGGTCCATTCGCACCGGCAGCGTCTCAAGACCCTGAAGCATCATGAAAGAATTGAACGGACTGATCACCGGACCCAGAGTGCGCAGGGTTTCACATCGAATTTTCATTGTGAACGCGAAGTCGCCGAACGTCTCAAAAAAGCGCACGCCGTGATACCCCTCAGAGGGATCGGTCATATCCGGATGCTTGCCGTTGTCCCACCGAAAATGACCTGATTCGACCACCACGCCGCCCATCGAGGTGCCGTGCCCGCAAATGAATTTGGTTGCCGAGTGCACAACAATGTCGGCGCCGTATTCGATTGGACGACACAGGTAGGGGGAGGCCATAGTGTTATCGACCACCAACGGCACTCCGGCGTCGTGCGCTATATCGGCGATAGCACTGATGTCCAGAACATTATTGTTCGGATTTCCGATGGTCTCGCCGTAGAGTGCTTTGGTTTTTTCTGTGATTGCCCGCCGGAAGTTTTCGGGATCATCCGGATCAACGAAAACTGTCTTGATGCCCATTCGTTTGAACGTCACTGCGAATTGCGAAACCGTCCCCCCGTACAACGTGCTGGCCGATACGAGTTCATCACCTTCTTTTAAGATGGTCAGAAGGGCTGCCATCTGTGCGGCCATACCGGTACTTGTTGCGACCGCCGCTCGTCCCCCTTCGAGGGCTGCCATGCGCTCTTCGAACTGTGCGGTAGTCGGGTTGGTCAGACGGGTATACACATTTCCGAATGTCTGCAGATTGAACAGTGACGCAGCGTGATCGGCATCGTCAAATACATAGGACGCCGTCTGGTATATCGGAGTTGCTCTGGATCCTGTTGCGGGGTCGGGTTGCTGACCCGCGTGAAGGCAGAGTGTTTCGAATCCGTATTCGTGATCTTTTGCCATTTGCAGTACCCTCAGTTGGCAATATGCCGTGATCGAGTTGCGCTGATCACTTTCGTATTCACACCAATGAATCCCAGACCGCCGAACAACCTGGCGTGTTCGATTTTCACACAGCGGTCCATCACAACTTCCAGACCTGCGTTTGACGCTATTTTTTCAGCTTCTTCGCTGACAATCCCGAGCTGCATCCAGAACACACGGGCGCCGATATCCGCAGCCTGTTGTGCATACCCCGGCGCCGTCTCCGCGCGCTGGAACAGATCGACGATATCAACCGACTCTGGAATATCGGCAAGCGAGGGGTAACATGTCTCACCCATAATCTCGTCATAGTTTGGATTCACCGGGATAACGCGGTATCCGTGCTCCTGCATGTATTTTGCGGCGAAAAAGCTGGGTCGATGCCATTTTGCTGACAAACCGACAACGGCAATCGTGCGGTTTTCCTGCAGGATACGTCGCAGAACAGGGATTGTAGCCATTGGTTTATGTAATCGCTAAAACACCCTATGTTAACTGAGAATGTGATCGGCAATCGATGTGTCGCGGTAAATTTTCACACGGCCGTATGGTCGATGGTCTAAAGCCTGATCAATATGTCGATAAGTGCTTGGTTAATAAAATTTCAGTCTGAAAAAATTCTGCCTTTTGTTTTGATGCTGGCCGCGTTTGGGTCGGCAATGCTGCTGATTTGTAATTGAGTGGAGATATAAGCAGGGACACGGAATCAAATATCTCTCAGTCTATAGGTGGGTGCCATCGTACAATAGAGATTTAGTCACAAAAAATATCTCATGTATTTTGATTCGGTGGGTCCCGGGACCAATGTTCCTGAAGATATCAATGTAGTGGTCGAGATTCCCCAAAATGGGGATCCGGTCAAATACGAAGTCGACAAGGAGACCGGCGCTATTTTTGTCGATCGATTTCTGGGGACGCCCATGCGATATCCCTGCAACTACGGATACATCCCACAGACACTGAGTGGAGATCAAGACCCGGCAGATGTTTTGGTAGTGTCGCCGCTGCCGCTGATACCCGGCTCAGTTGTCAGAAGCAGACCCGTCGGCATCCTGCAGATGGAGGATGACGGCGGCGATGATGCCAAAATTCTTGCAGTGCCCATCGATAAGCTGACGCGGCGTTATCGCAACGTGCGCAGCTTTCGTGATCTACCCGAAGAACATATCGATCGAATCGCGCATTTTTTTCAACATTACAAAGACCTCGAACCCGGAAAGTGGGTGAAAGTCATCGGCTGGGGAGGTGTCGATGCCGCGCGCAACGAGATTCTGGAGAGCGTAAAGCGATACGAAGATCAGTAAACATTTGATTTTATTGATCTAGATCACGCATTCCGGAATCCGGATCTTCATTCAGCTTAGGTTGTAATTTATCCCGGTATCATTGCCGCCACTGCAGTGAGGTGCTGCGGAAAAACCAAATTACTTATTCTGAGGACCATTTCGATGGAAGCTTTATTACCTGTCATTATTAATCTCGTAAGTGGCGCCGTTGGCGGAAACGTTGCGGGAGGATTGTTGAAAAATTTGAGTCTTGGGACCGTTGGTAACAGCGTTGCCGGTGTCGTCGGCGGTGGACTGGGCGGACAGATTCTGTCAATGCTGGGAGGCGGTGGCCTCGAGGGCATTGTCGGCAGCCTTGCATCTGGTGGTGTAGGTGGTGGCGCACTGATGGTCGTGATTGGTTTGATCAAAAAGATGATGGCCAAATAAGGTTGACCTGCGCTCTGAAAAAGGCGGCGTGAAGCCGCCTTTTTTGTGGCCGGGTAGAAAGCGCACAGCGAGAAAATCGTCAATCCCGAACGCTCCAAAACCCTCTGAGTGAAGGTGCACTTCGTGCTCAGATTCAGACGATCCGGACCATGCGGCAACGGGAGGTCAATCAGAACGAGCTCGATTTCGGATCAAATCAATAATCCACTCCACTAATTTTCTATCGTGGGGTCGTCAGTAGGTTGAGGTTTGTAGTTGGACTTCATCTGGCTAATGCGTTCGAGAACCCACGTATCCACACGTTTTATTCGCTCTCGGATGTTCAGGCTTGACCGGCTGGCGGTTGAGGCCATTTTGAAGATCGCGGTTTCCTGAGTTTTTTGTACCATGGTTTTTCGGGTAATCTGAAAACTCAGCCCAAGCATGAAAAAGATCAGACCAAAAGGGAAAAAGGCGATCAGTATAAGAAGCCGATGGGGCGTCGCATACTGGCGCCAGAAACGACGCGACGCCCGGAAAAACTGCCGACCCCGTCTGAAGAACAAAATCTTGTATCGCCTGATCCAGTACCAGCGATGTTGTGAGAAGAATACTCCGTAACGCAGTCCTACGGTTTTCAGCACTTTCAGCAGCAAAAGTTTCAGCAGG
>JBCCGE010000013.1:0-51743 GCA_039029455.1 Pseudomonadota bacterium
ATATATTTTCATTGTTTTATATTTTAAACTTAAAAATTGCAGAGATTACATTATATATTTTTGAATTGTACGGCTTTATTTATTTGGCGTTTTTTCCATGGATATTACGACCACTATTGTTTCTTGCCGCTCTACGTCTTCTGCCAGGATCAGCTTCTGGTCAGTTATCTGCGTCCGAGCAAGATAGATGGGGCTAAGCATGCCTGGGCGATCTTGTCGTTGCTGGTGAAACGCTTTCGTCAGATCTGGCCGAAGGTGCGGATCGTGTTTAGGGGCGACAGTGGTTTTTGCCGGTGGCGGATGCTCAGGTGGTGCGATCGGCATGATGTGGGGTATATCGTAGGCCTTGCGAAAAACAAGCGTTTGGACCGCCAGATTGCACACCAGCTTCAAGCGGCTGAACAGGCGGTCCAATCGGGTCAGGATAAGGTGCGCGAATTCACGGGGTTTAGGTATCAAGCGGGCAGTTGGGATCAGGGACGCCGAGTGATTGCCAAGATTGAGGTGAACCAGAAAGGCAGCAATCCACGGTATATCTGCACCAATTTATCAGGTGAACCACAGTGGCTATATGACAGCCAATATTGCGCACGATCGAACATGGAGAATCATATCAAGCAGCAGCAGTTGGATCTGTTTGCAGATCGGACGAGCTGTCATAAGTGGTGGGCGAACCAGTTTCGGTTGCTGCTTTCTTCCTTGTCCTACATCCTGATGGAGTCGATACGCCGGATCGGCCTTAAGGGGACGGAGCTTGCGCGAGCGTATATGGGAAGTCTTCGACTGAAGCTTTTGAAAGTGGCTGCGGTGGTCGTAGAAAACACGAGACGCATCCGGCTACTGCTATCGAGCCACTCTCCGTATCAACGATTGTTCGAGTTGATCTACGCGCGTTTGCAACTTGGATAACTATCCATCTCAGCGAGATAGTGTGCGTATGGCGGTTGAGCCAGATAGCGTTACGCTCAAAAATTCTTTATTGATCGAAAGAGAGGCGAAACAGGGCCAATTTCTAGTCTCGATAGACAAAAAGAACCCAAGCATCCAACGAATATTTTCAAAAAACACATTTAGGAGTATGAGGGCCGCGGGAGGCGGCCTATTTTGAAGACGTATGAAATATTCGGGCTAGGGCAAAGCTCATCTCCCGGACAGGATGCGCAGAGCGCGTTGAGCTTTTCTTATCAGAGAGAGTTCGCGGTTTGAGTTCTTTTTAGACTTTAGTCACTAAGTAATACGGGTACGATTACAGCAGGTATAGATCGTTTCGCCCTTTCCAGCCTGGCAAGTTCTTCCGCAATGGCGATACTTTGCTGGTAACCCTGGCGCCAGGCCAGTCCGACCACGCTGTCTCCCGCGTCGTTTAAGTGAAGCCTGTCTCCGGAGTGATAGGGTACGCTTTGAAATCCCGACGCTAGCAGTGCGTAGGCGTCTGCAACTGCAATATTGTTTGCATTGGCATACGAAATCAAGCCCGCATTGATCGCCAGAATTTTGTTGGTGTAGCTGGTGAGTACCGGATAGGGCGTTACCGTTGCGATGACGGGCGTGCGACCATTGTTAATGACATTCTGTGCCATTTGCTGGATGTTGAATATCGTGGTCTGAGCAGAAACATTGTCATTTAGATCATTGACCCCGGCCATAAGAAACACGAATTCCGATGCTCGACTGCTCATTGCCTGCGTGACACGACTGACAATCTGCCACGACTCTTCGCCGGCCCAGCCAAAGTTGTAAACATTTGACGAAACGCCAATGCTGGCAAGCTGCGTTCTGATGTCGGGCTGAAATCCTCCTGAATTGGCAACGCCGTCCCCGTTGCAAAAATAGATGCTGTTCAGGATACTAACCGTCACATTATCCGGGGGACAGTACAAAATCCGATCCGCGGAGACTTTTACGCCGGAGGTGATGCTGTCGCCTACAGTGACTATTTCTACCGCTTGAAGTGGCCCGAAGGCCAGAATAGCAACCAGTGCAGTCAGTGTTCTGAACTTTTTCACAATCTTAACGTCGTCAGGAGAGCAGGAATTCTAGCGGTAAAACTGATGCAAGATTGTAACGATATATGTCAATGAACTCACTATTGATTGATGACCCATCCTGTGGGGATTAATGTTGCCTAATTTGCAAAACTTCAGCCGGTGTTTCCGAAATTCGGCAATCGCCTGTCTCATATTGATCTGCTCGGTATCGAGCGGAGACGAAACCGATTGGGTTGCCGTCTGGAGCGCAGCGGGTGAACGCAGTCTGGATGTCTATTTCAGGAAATCTTCAGAGCCCGAGGAAACCCGCGTTCTCACCAACGATAATCTGAATCAGTATACCCCTGTGGTCGCAAAGACTGATCGCGGCGCATATATGGTGGTCTGGTCAGAGGAAACCGGAGTGCTCTCCAGTGACCTTCGCTTCGTGACTATAGACACCGATACAACTTCGCAAGTGCAGACTATACCCGCTTCAGCGGACCAAAACGCTCAACCGACGCTGATTACCGACGATACAGGGCGAATCTGGTGTGTCTGGGTCGGGTTCGACGGATCTGATGACGAGCTGTATTTTTCGCACTATTACCAGGGCAAATGGGCCGACGGGCGCCTGGTGGACGCTGAACCGAACGAAGTGCCTGATCTGGTACCGGAGGCGAGACTTGTGGGTTCTTCCATTCGTCTGACATGGAAGCGTTTTGACCTGGAAGCAGGTGCTTACGTCGCAATGTCGAGTGCTCTGGATCTCGGTGCTCCGGACCGGGACTGGGTGGCCCCCGAGACAGTGGTCAAAAATCCTTTCGAATTTTCCAATGCTTTTCCAGAGGGTTTTAATATTCCCCGTGACATCGAACACATTGAGTCACTTGCACTGCACATAGAGAGCGATCCCAGTCGTGTTTTCCATGTCGACCGCATGCGGCTTGCGCCACAAACCAATCTCGATTAGCAGTTCTGGAAGCAATCGCTGGTTCATGTTCTCAGCGGATAGGAAAAAGCGAGTGAATACACCAGAGTTGACGACCGCAGGCGGTTGTTGAATCGATCGATGTTGCCTCTGTTTGAGAGGTGCTTATTGTGGGGATCTGCAGAAAGGCTTCAACAGACCGACTGAATTCCGAGGTCTATAACTATTCGATAGAGGCCTTGTCACGTTTACTGGTTGTTGCCAGAACGATTGGCGATATATGACCGATTGTTTTAACGTTCACGCACGCTGTTTTACCTGATGTGATCGCGCGCCTGACAGCGGGGATAATTTGATCACGCTTGGTCACCAGCTCGCCGTGCCCGCCCAAACCTTCAAACATAGCGTGAAAAGGAATGTCCCGGAAATCGGTTGCAAAGTGTTGCTGGTTTTCGAAGAGTCTCTCCTGCTGTTGTGAAATGCAGTCGAGACCCCCGTTGTTGTCAATCACAACGACGATTGGCAGGTTTTCCTGAAACGCGGCCTCAATGCTGGAACCACCGGACAAAAATGCACCGTCTCCGCTGATGACAACGCAATTTGCGTCCGGTACGTTTAGTTTCGCGGCGGCCGCAAAAGCAACGCCGACACCAAGCATGCTAAAGGTCCCCGGATGCAGAATGTTGCCGAGTTGTTTGCCGTCCTGGCCGGCGATGTTTACAGCGATCTCCGACCAGAAGTGAGTGTTGCCGCCGTCAATAACCAACCAGTCGCCATCATCCATTGCAGCTTGTACATCCATCGCCAAAGCCAGAGGATGAATGCCGTCATTAGGGAGGTCAGGAATATCGGCGAGCATTTTTTTGCACCAGTCGGCCCGCAGTTGCCGATTGTGCTCTATCCACGAAGTGGATTTGGGAGCAAGAGTCTGTATTGCCTGAAAAAATGCGCCCGGATCGGACAACAGTGTCAAGTCGGCGGAACGATTCATTTCTATTTCTTCATGTGAACCGTTGACACAGATTACTTTTGACTCAGCCGGAAAAAAGGGTGGATTGGCAAAATTCATCTGATTGTCGAGCCGTGTACCGACCATGACGATGCAATCCGACTGATGAAATACCTCGCGAGATGGATGATACTGATGGAAGTCCGCAAGCCCCATATATGCGGGTGACGACTCGGGCAACAGTTTTTGATGATAGGGCACATTGAATACCGGAATATTCAACTGCTCTCCAACGGCCTGGAGAAGTTTCTCCGAGTGATTCCACCAGACCCCATGTCCGCCAATCAACACAGGCTTTTCCGAACGCTCAATGCTATTGAGTACGGATTCAAGGTCTTCGGGACAGGGCCATGCGCGTGCAGGCTTTCGCGCACTGCGATCGAAAGGACGCTCATCCCGCATCGCGTCATGATCGTATGAACTGAACATGATATCTACCGGCATGCTGATGTGAACTGCGCCGGGATAACCATTAGTAGCAATAGTCCATGCCCGATCTACAATTTCAGAAATGCGTTCGCCATCGGTTATCGACACGCTGTATTTAGTCAGCGGAGCGGCAATCGCTACATCGTCGATCTCTTTGAAACCACCGCTGCCCTGTCGCTTAAGTGTGCTTGAGCCGGTGACAAATATTACCGGTGATCGCTCACCCCATGCTTCCATCATGGCGGGTATTGCATTGGCGAAACCTTCGGGGCCTACCAGACAGACTGCGGGTTTACGGGTAATCCGTGTATGTCCATCGGCAAGATGACCTGCAACCTGTTCGTGCGGTGCGTTTATCACCGAGATACCGCACTGCATAAATCCCTCCAGTGCCGGATTGCAGAAACCGCCGGAAAGTGTAAATACCTGTTCCACACCTTTTTCCTGCAAGGATCTGGCCAGCAGAACTCCACCACGTATTCGAATCCGGGTTTTATCGGTCATAATTATGAATCAGTAAAGGGAGTCTCGATCTTGCCAGTTTTAGGTGCGAATTGGCATAGTGAAATCATCATGACAGTGCTTGCTCCACGCCCATGTTGCCAGTAGTCTCAACGGCCTGAAACGACCTCCGATAGATAGAATCCGCAATGATCCGAACACTGAACATCCAGCCTGGTTATGTCGGGGGTGTATTGCTGGTAATGCTGGCCGGGCTTTTCTGGTCTTTTATACCAACAGTCGTTCGTCAGTTTGAATCGGCATCGATACTGCAAATTTTGCTCTACCGCTCAATCGGCGTGATCCCAATGGTCGCGTTGTTGATGGTGCTGAGCCGCGGGACATCGGCATTCAGGGTTCTGTACAAGCCAAGTGCGAGTGTTGTCATCGGCGCGCTTGGTTTGGTCGCCGCCTATGCGGGAGGAATCGGAGCGGTCAGAATGACCAGCATTGCAAATGCAGCATTTCTTTTTGCAGCCGCACCGTTTCTTGCGGCGATCCTGGGAAGGATTGTTCTTGGAGAGAGAATACGGACATCAACCCTTGTGGCCATTTTTTTTGCAATGCTGGGTATTTTGATTATGGTCTACGATAATTTTACCGCGGGTAACTGGCTGGGAGATGTCGTTGCCGCAGTATCAGCGCTTGGGTTTGCGGTGTTTGCTGTAGCCCTGAGAGCGGGGTCTGAGAATGATACGCTGGCTGTGGTGTTGATTGGCGCTGTATTTTCGGCACTGTTTGCATTCGGCAGTCTCTCGTTTACAGGTGCCGGCATTCAGGTACCTCAAAGTGAAGTGGTTATGGCGGTATCGCTGGGGTTTCTGGTACTCGGTGTGGGCATGGTGTTGTTTACCTTCGGTGCATCAGTCGTACCGGCCGCTGAACTCGCGCTTCTGGCGATGGTTGAGGTAGTCCTGGCCCCCGTTTGGGCCTGGCTGTTCTTAAGTGAGATTCCGACTCGGTCGGCGCTTCTTGGCGGTGCGATTCTGATCGGGGCAATCGTATTCAACGCGCTCTCCGGTATTCGCAGAAAACCGGCGCCACTCACCTTCTGATTCGAAAATGCGAGAGATCGACAACGTTTTTATCCCTCTCCCCGACGGGCGCCGACTGGCTGCAAGAATCTGGCTCCCCGATGCTGCGGATTCCAGTCCGGTACCTGCGATTCTGGAGTACCTGCCCTATCGAAAACGCGACGGCACTGCACCCCGCGACGAGAGCACGTACCCGGTATTTGCGGCGAATGGATACGGCGGAGTTCGGGTTGATATATCGGGCAACGGTGACTCTGACGGTGCCTTCGATGACGAGTATTCACTCCAGGAGCACACCGACGGCCTCGAGGTTATTGAGTGGATTGCGCGACAGTCGTGGTGCGACGGAAATGTGGGCATGATGGGTATTTCGTGGGGTGGCTTTAACAGTCTGCAGCTGGCAGCACTTCGACCCAGGTCGCTCAAAGCCGTAATTGCCATCGGTGCAACGGTTGATCGCTATAACGATGATATCCACTACAAGGGCGGTGCCCAGCTTTATTCGAATTTTGGCTGGTCCAGTGTAATGTTGTGTTTTGCATCGAGACCGCCCGATCCCGAGATTGTTGGGGAGAGTTGGCATGAAACCTGGATGCAGCGATTGCGCAGCCAACCGTTCCCGCTGGAAAAATGGCTGGCACATCAGCGACGCGACGACTATTGGCGTCACGGTTCAGTCTGCGAGGATTTTCAGGCGATTGAAATACCGTCGCTAACCATCAGCGGTTGGGGTGATGGATACATCAACGCGCCGCCGGCGATGGTTGCACAAAACCGGTCAGCTATTGGTATCAACGGCCCCTGGATTCACAAGTACCCGCACTTTGCGTGGCCCAGACCCAGAATTGACTTCCATACGGTAGCCATTCAATGGTGGGATCGCTGGTTAAAGGGGATTGATAATGGTGCTGACCGGTTGCCGGAGTATCGAGCCTATATATCTGAAAACGTTGAGCCCGGTACGCGCCGACTTCAGGAGTCCGGACGGTGGGTGAGCCTCGACACAATGTCAGCCGAGGACAAATCTCAAAAAGCACTTTATTTACGCGCAGACCATCGACTTGCAGAGGACGGATGTGATGCTGGTGAGATTGTAGTCTCGTCAGCTCAGGACGTCGGGGTCCATTGTGGCGAGTATTTTCCTCTCAAGCCTGACAGTGAAATGTCCGGTGATCAGGCGAGTGATGACGCCGGTTCGGTTTGTTTTGATACCGATGTTTTGGATGGCTGCGTTGATATATTGGGTCGTCCTGAAATCCGATTCAATGTTGCGATAAATCAGACTGTGGGCAATCTGATTGTCCGTCTCAACGATGTCAGGCCGGATGGACGCGTGCATCGGGTAAGCTGGGGGGTTCTGAATCTGTGTTATCGCAAAGATCAGTCCAATCCGGTGTTGATGACGCCCAACCGCGTGGAAACTGTCCGCATTCAGCTTGATGAGTGCGGTTATCGTTTCTTGCCCGGGCATCGCATTCGGCTGGCACTCTCGACAGCATACTGGCCAATGATTGTACCGCCTCCCTTTAATGTCAGTGCCAAGGTATATGCCGACTCAGATGCCCGACTTGTACTTCCTGTTCTCGAGAACAGTGAGGCCTATTCGTTTGCCGAACCGACCAATCCCGATCCACTGCCAGACTATGAGAACGTGCGTCCGCCGGAATACAAACGGTGGGTTGAGCAGGATCTGGAAACGGGACTGACGCATTTTCGTGTATACGATGACACCGGGGAAGATGTCATCGATGGACACGGTATGCACAGCCGTCACACCCATGAGGAGTGCTGGTCAGTGCATCCCGGCGATCCGCTTCAGTACACTGCCCGTAGCACATATATCAGCCATCTCCATCGGGCGGGATGGGTCACAAAAACAGTCTCGGAAAGTGAACTGGAATGCGATGCGGAGAATTTTTACCTGACCGCCCGAGTGCGGGCTTTTTATCAGGAAGAGTGTGTACACGAACGCACCTGGAATCACACCGTAAAACGTGACCATATGTAGCAATGTTGCGGTAACTTATCCTTGCCCGAATACTCACGGGTCATCCAGGATCGCAGTCTACAGTTAGCCTGGTGGCAACTCGCCGTATGCGGGCAGGGAGTCTTCTACTTCGTACCAGCTGGCTTTCGAATTGAGAAAAATGTGGTCATCCGCACCGCGCCCAGGGTCATCATCCAGTGTACCGAATGGAACAATCGCGATACCGCGTCCCAAGTCGGTGCGGGGTACACCCGATCCGCAGGTCTTGCAAAATGCATGGGTGAAAAATCGGGCGTCGGATAACTTATACACTTCAGTATTGTCTTCACCCGATACCCACTCAAACTGATCGATAGCGATAAAGCCATTGGTGGTGTGGGCGGCTGCGCGGGCACGTCGGCAGCGATTGCAGTGGCAGTTGTGAACGGCTGAGAAATTTGATTCAACCCGAAACAACACTCTCTGACACAAGCAACTGCCGGATAGCACGTCGGTTCGTTTCTCTGCCCGGTCTGGAGTGTTGCAGACCGCGTCTTCCACTCCCGGTGGAAACGTTTCGTGTTGCTGCAGGTTATCCGCAATTTCATGCCAGCTGGCTTTGGAACCAGTAAATATATGACTTTCAACGGGTGGACCATCGGTATGGGAACCGGCCGGCACATACCAGATTGAACCGTCGTCACTGGCATTGGGCACCACAGACCCGCATCGATTACAGAAGTTTCGACTGAGGTTTTCAGAGGACCGGAATACAGCGAGCGAGTCCTGACTGGAGGTCCATTCAAACCCGTTTGTATCAATGATGTAGTAGGTTGCGAATGCAGCTGCGTGTATTTTTCGACACATCGTGCAATGGCAATGATAGGCCGCTTCTGGCGGTGTTTTGATTCTCCACTGAAGTCTTTGGCAAAGACAGGTGCCCTCTGACATAATCCGATTCGGTGTTTTTTTTCTGAACTATACGCCAAAAAACTGGATCAACAAGTTTGCACCGTTCCCGGCATTTCAGATTCTGTAAGAGGAGATAGCGATGAGCAAGATTACGAGCCGTATCACCGGCAATGAGTATGATGCCGCAGAGTGGTCTCTGCGAGTTGATATGGCGGCTGTCTTTAGACTAACAGTTGAGTTTGGCTGGCATGAGTCCGTTGCGAATCATTTCAGTGCAACACTCAGCGAAGATGGCAAGCTGTTTCTGCTAAACCCCAAGTGGCAGCACTTTTCAACCATACGCGCGAGCGATCTGTTAACCCTGAATGCAGAAGATTCCGGCGTAATGGAAAGGGATAATCCACCCGATCCATCGGCCTGGTGCATTCATGGTGCCGTTCATGCCGCAGTGCCTGATGCCAAAGTTATTCTGCATTGCCATCCAACCTATGCCACAGCGCTTTGCGGACTTGAAGACCCAAGAATCTTACCTATTGATCAGAACACAGCCCGATTCTTCAATCGTCATGTTGTGGATACCGAATTTGGTGGTCTTGCCACCGAGGATGAAGAGGGCGAGAGAATCGCAAGTCGAATTGCGGGACAGGAAGTTTTGATCATGAGCAATCACGGTATCACCGTAGTTGGTCAGACGGTTGCACAGGCATTCGAAAATTTGTACTACCTTGAGCGTGCGGCGCAGACGATGCTGATTGCCTACCAAAGCGGCCAACCTTTGAAAGTCATGAGCGATGAGATCGCGGAAAAAACCGCACAGGGCTGGGAGTCGTTTTCCGGTGCGGGGGATGCGCATTTTGCCCACTGGAAGGGTATTCTCGATCAGCGCGAGCCCGACTATGCGTCCTGACGCGATTCGTAGAATTGGCCGAAATCTCGCTCGCAAACCAAAATAGCATTGTAAAACAATAAGTTACACAGTCATAATTTGTGTTAGATTTGCGCCTAATTTAATCCAGAATGTGTTGATATGTCAGGTTATTGGGTGGTCCGCGGTTCTGCCGTGAAGGATCCGGGTGCGCTTGAGCGTTATGCCGATATGTGGGCTCCGATTGCTGAGAGTTATGGCGCGGAAGTCGTTGCCGGGAAGGGGCAGATCGATATTCGGGAGGGCAATGACTATCCAAGGCAGCTGGTGATTCGTTTCCCAAGCTATGCCGATGCAGTTGCCTGTTATGAGGACCCGGATTATCAGGCCGCGAAGGAGGTTGCGGAAAAGGCTTATGACCGTGAGCTGGTCATTATGGAGGGATTTGACTGACCGTACACACACCCGGTTCGATTTTTACCGGGCACAAAAAGCCGTCACGCTGTGGCGGCTTTTTTTTGCTCATCCAGAGCAACCAGCAGTAAAGCCGCCGCCAGAAGTCCAATCGCAAGCCAGACACTAGCGGTATGGGATTCTCCAAATAACAGTACGCCCCAGTAAATGCCGGCAAGCAGACTGATAATGCTGCCAAAGGAGATCAGCACAGCGCCGGTTTTCTCGATAAGGTAGAAAAACACGAGCACTTCTATAATTCCCGCAACGGTGTACCACAGTACAGCGTAGTGACCCGGACCCAGGTTTACAAACGATACCGGTTCCGAGATGAACAGGTAAAACGGCAGCAGCATTGCGCAGGCCACCAGTGTCTCACCCGTGGCCACCTGGAGCATCGAAAGATCTTTTGGCCAGAATCGGTGAATGTATACGGTATCGGCACCGTAGCTCAGCGGAACCAGCAGCATCAGCAATATAGCCGTTAATCGTTTGTCACCATCGATATCTACGGCATCACTGGCTAGCAATTCGGGAAAAATAATAACGATGGCGGCCGCCATACCCAGAGCAATGGCCCACAGTCGATTTCCTGATACATTTTCTGTTCGCAATATCAGAACGATTACAACGGTAACGACGGGAGTCATTGACGCGATCAATGCAAGCATCCCGGCAGAGAGCAGATCCGCAACATAAAGGGTCACACCAATCGGAATGACGTATCCGAGGATACTTCCAATAAAGAAATAAAGAATGTGCCGTCCACGTGGTTTGTATGAAAGTTTTGCAACGACGATGACGCCGATGAAAAAAGTGGACAACAGGAATAATGAAACAAACAACACGCCGATCTCCGGAATGTTGTGGTTTGCAGTGGTCTTCAGCATTGAAAACTGAAATCCCCATGCGGTTCCGACAACCAGCAGGAGCACGATGTAAAACCAGTGAGGCGGTTCCTTCTTAATGGTTACCGGGATTTTCTCCATGGGTCATGACACCGGCCAGTCACACTCATCCTGAGTTGACTCGAGAACTTTGCCAAGTTCTATCACCGTGCGGTCATCAAACGTTTTTCCAACAATCTGAATACCTGTCGGGGTGCCGTTGTCTGCCAGACCACTCGGTATCTGCAGAACCGGGCAGCGGCTGAGAATGTTGAACGGATAAGTCATGGACCATTTTTCCTCAATCATCGGTTCCGTTTTTCCGTTGACTTCCACTTCACTGGCCGGCCAGGTGAAATCAGCCGGAACCCGGTTTGTCGCGAGCGTTGGGCAGATGAAGGCGTCAAACTGATCCATCATCGGTCCAAAGGTATCGTACATTTCCACCGCAATTTTGGTGGATTCGGCGTAATCTGCTGCTGTGTACGACTCACAGGACTGGAGAAAATAGATTGCATAGTCAGTCAGCGATTCGCGATTCGTATCCATCAGTGGCTTCATTCCTGAGGCCCATTTGAAGGCCCAGTGGGCGTACACTGCATCAGTGATACGGTCTGTCCAACCAAGCTCTACAGGCTCGCACCGGGCGCCAAGATCCCGCAGTTTCTCCACTGCAGCAAGTGTATTGGTCTCAACGTCGGAATCGATTTCAAAGTATCCCAGATCAAGACTGTATGCGATGTTCCAGCCCGAGAGATCGGTGAGTCTGCTTTCAACATCCAGCACGATGTGCTCTCTCAGACTGGCTATATCGCGGTTGTAAAACCCCGAAATCGTGTTTTGCATCATCGCAATATCGTGAACACTTCGCGCCATTGGACCGGAGTGACTGTAGAAGTCCAGATTGAATATGGGTATTTCCGGATTTCGTCCATACGGCGCCTTGTATCCGGCCAGTCCGCACTGTGCGGCAGGTATGCGAATAGATCCCCCGATGTCGGTACCCATAGCCAGTGTGGCCATGCCTGATGCCAGAGCAGCACCGGACCCTCCGCTCGACCCACCTGGCGTCAGATCCGGATTCCAGGGGTTGCGGGTAATGCCCCAGAGACGCGAATGACAGGCTCCGAGCAGGCAGAATTCCGGTGTGGTTGTTTTTGCGTGGCAAATCGCTCCCGCATCGAGCAATCGCGTGATAATTTCATCTGTGTAGTTATCGGTTCTGTCCCGATAGACCAGAGAGGAGGATGTTCGTCTGGTACCGGTAACCGCAAACTCGTCTTTCACTGCAAGGGGCAGACCCTCGAGAGGGCGCTCATCGCCGGATTGATATCGTCTCTCCGATTCCAGAGCCTGTTCCATAGCCTGCTGTTCGTAAACGTCAGTCAGTGCATTTATCCTCGGCTGTGAAGCACGGCATTGTTCCAGAGTCTGTTGCATCACTTCTACCGGCGAAAGCTGATGTGAACAGAATGCCTGCCGAATCTCATATGCGGGCATGGTGAGGACGCTATCCTTCATGTTTTTGCTGACGTATACGGGTATTTAAACAGGGGGGTGACTTATATTTGTTGTTTTGAAGCGAAACGAGCATACCATGGCACGTGACCCCCGATACTGTGTTTAGTGTGAACATTTACCCGCAACCTCCGGTCCCAACAAAAAATCACTTTTGTCGGAATCTGCCCTGCCACGGTGGCCACTGTCTGAATCCACCACACGTCGCAGGGATACGCTCGATAAAAATGGCTACAGATGGGATGGGGTGTTTTCAAGCAGGCGAAATGAATCGACATCTCGTAAACCAAATCTCAATCGAACGTCGGAGTTTTCAATCAGGTTGCACGCCTGATGATCTCAAATTTTTCAAATAACGATTTTGTCGGGTATTGTCGGAGTGCGCGTTACTCCAAGTATCGGGCTGGACTCGTTCCGTTCGTATCATGGTAATACCCAAAACGCCGAATCCGATCGTACAGTCTGACGTTGCTACACCAGACACCGCTAATTGCGTGAAGTCGACGAGGTCTCGAGTTTGGGCATATCGCCTTCTGGCGAATCAATTCGGAGTCCGTTGGGCGGCCTCTAAATTTTGAAAAACCTAAGTGCTTCGGTCTGCATGCGCCAGATAAGCCAGCGCCGCGAGTGCGAGATCGCCCAGTGCATGCCCTCGGAATACAAACGCCGTTTTCTCTGTTGTGTTTGTTCTTGCCGGAGTCTTTCCCCCGATAAGTCCCGCCAGATCGCCGCTGACATCATCTGGATCTGCGAGTTTGTTGGGCAACACAGCTTCCTGTTCGAGATCGTCAATACACAGAATATCGAGGCACTTGAAGCTGGATTTGTCCCAGGCTACACCCAGCTCTACACTTGACGCAAAGCTTCCGGGTGATAGCCACTCAGCCGACAGTATAGGCTCGGACAGACTGGTATGGGTCACACTGGACACTACGAGATCCGAATCCGGAACCGCCTGTTCAGGTGTTGTACAAATTTCGGAAGCCAGCCCAAGTGATGTCGCAAATTCAGCGAGCAGATCGATGTTCTTTTGCCCTCGACCCAGAATCCTCACAAGCTCTAAAGGGAACATCTGTGCAAACAGTTGCAGATGACTGTGCGCCTGCACGCCTGTGCCAATGAACGCAACGGATTTTGCGTCATTGCGCGCAAGGTGATGTGCCGCAACAGCGCTCAGACCAGCAGTTCGGATGCCGGTGATCCAGTTTCCGTCGATGGTTGCCAGAGGTATCCCGTTTTCACCGTCCAGAACGGTCACCAGACCGTTAATTTGCGGTAACCCCTGTTTCCGGTTGTTGTCGTTCAACACCAGGGACTTGGTAGCGACCAGCGGCGGTTCATCCATGAGAGCCAGAGTCGCCATAACATAACGACCATCCGGGGGTGTGATGACCGCTTTGGGTGCACTCCAGACTTTACCTTCGCTGTTTTGACCAATCAGTCGTTGCAATATGTCAATGATGTTCTGCGCTCGCAAATCGAGTTCATCGAGTTGGCTTGCGGTTAAATGGGGAATAGTGTGGCTATTCATGGTTTTACACAGTATGAAGTCGCATACCGAATAGTAGCACTCACAGAGTGCTGCAAAAAAAGCTGCCCGAGTGTTGTTTAGTTTGAATATCCGAGTGCTTACTTTCCTCGGTCCTTTGCAGAGCTCGTAATCGGACTCGCTGTTGGCAGTCATCGAGGTAAAATTGTCCGTAGTGATATTTTTGACCGATCGACCCTGCCTCTTTACACATTCTAACTTTCGAATATCAATGAATGCAGAAGAAACAGTTTATGCGAATTTCAGTCAGCCAGAACTGGACGCGCACTACAACAACTCTGCCAAGGTTGCCAACGCTGCCGAAACTATCCAGTGGTACTCAGCGATCAGCAGAGAGTGGTCCGCATCGGCTGGCGGACTCAGAGACATTTCATACGGTGAACACCCCTCAGAAACACTGGATATTTTTTCTCCGCTGGCGAAGAACGACGCTGTTTCCAGGCCGGTGCATTTGTTTTTTCACGGTGGATACTGGCGTGCCCTTCACAAGGACGATTTCAGCTTTGTTGCCAATGCCATTTCTGATACCGATGCGCTTTGTGTGATCGTGAATTATGGTTTGATTCCAACTGTCTCAATGTCTGAGCTGATTTTGCAATGTCGCCGCTCTGTAGCTTGGGTGTACCGCAACATAGGTCGCTATGGTGGTGACGAGAATCGATTATCTGTATCCGGCCACTCTGCCGGAGGCCATATTGTTGCAATGCTGGCAGCGACAAAGTGGACAGAGTTTGGTGATTCTTTGCCGGACGATCTGATAAAGGCCGGAGTTTCGCTCAGTGGATTAATGGATTTAGAGCCGATAAGAAAATCGTATCTAAATGAGAACCTCGATTTGTCGGAAAAAGACGTTGAAACCAACAGCCCCGCGTTATTGGGGAATTACAGTGAGACTGATTTGTTGTGCCTTGTCGGTGCGCTTGAAGGTGAAGAATACTATCGGCAAAGCATTATTGTCGCCGATCGCTGGGATCATGCCATCTGCGAGGTCGTTACCGGGCACGATCACTTTTCAATATGCAGTGACCTCTACGATCCTCAGAGCGAGATCAGTCAGCGGCTTAAACAACACTGCAAACTCTGACTGGCTTACATCAAACCAAGGTTCCCCGTTTATCGTCGCCATTTGATGCTGCATCCCATGCTCGAATGCTGTGTTGTGGAATGAGCATCCGGGTCGTTGACGGATAACATGGCATTTAGGAGTTCCGGATCGCGGTTGGTGGCATCGCCCATTCGAGCATCATCAAGCCGGCCCCGATACCGTAGTAAGCCAGCACGGTCGAAGCCGAAAAAGTCCGGCGTGCAGACGGCGCCGTAGTTTCGGGCCGCTTCCTGGGATTCATCAACCAGATAGGGAAAAGTAAAGTTATGCTGATCGGCAAAGTCGATCATTTTTTCGGGTCGGTCATCCGGATACGCGCCGTAGTCGTTAGACATGATGGCGACAACCCCGATGCCGGATGACTGCAACCGACTTGCGTCTTCCACAAAACGGTCAATTATCGCAAGTACATAGGGACAGTGGTTGCAGATAAACGCGATCAGAAATCCGTCCTCACCACGAACTTCCGTTAACGTAATAGTCCTGCCTTCGGTATCAGGTAAACTGAAATCAGCTGCCGGCCATCCGCTGTCGGCTTCCGGTGTGTCCAGTAACATCGCACTAACTCCTTTCAGGCCGTTTCCGCAGACAACCAGCTGTTCGCACTAAACTGGTCGTCGGTAGGTGTGTTCAGAAGATGATTGGCGTAATTTGAAATTACCTTTAATGCAGTTGCGACAATAACCTCAAGAGCTGTTTCCTGAGAGTAACCGGCGTCAGTTAATTGGGTCAGATCGTAACCCGACACCTGGCCTCGTTTTTCATTCACAACAATACTGAATTGCCTCAACGCCTCCAGTTTCTCATCGTCAAGTGGCTGGGCTTTGCGCAAAGCCCCTACGACGGATTCTGGAACACCTGCCGCCAGTGCGGAGGTCGTGTGTGCTGCCATACAGTATGTGCATCCATTGAGCCGGTTATTGGTCATGGTCACAATCTGACGCTCGGTGGCGTTGAGACTGGATTTTGCGAAAATCGATGACAGGGTGCCGTAAGCTTCCACCGCTACGGGTGACGTTGCCAGTCCGGCAAAAAGATTGGGAACAAATCCGAAGGCTTTCTGCGCGCGCTCTAAATGAGGCTTTGACGCTTCGGGCGCGGTCTCTGATGTATGCAGGGGGAACGATGTCATTGGGCGAATAGAATTGTGTTTCAGTTTGATTGGATAGCTACATTTTCTCGATGTCATCATCCTCGATCTGATGACCTCGTGACTGTTTGGCGGACAGATAACGCTTATTCCAGTGGTTCACGCCGGTGACGTGTTTCTCGACTGAAAATTCGGTCAAACCGGCGTCTTGTAGATCCGCAATCTTTTTAGGATTGTTTGTCAGAATGCGCATGGCGCGATTGCCGAGGAAGTAGTGAATCAGGGCCGCCGCTTCTGAAAAATCTCTCGAGTCTGCCGGCAGGCCGAGCGACTCGTTGGCCTGATAGGTGTCTTCGCCGGCATCCTGCAGCAGATAGGTCGCGGCTTTGGCCCAAAGACCGATACCGCGACCCTCGTGCCCTGCCATATACACGATGATGCCTCCGCTTGGATCGGAGTTTATGCGTTCAGCTGCGGAGGCAAGCTGAGGGCCGCATTCACAGCGCTGCGATCCAAACACATCTCCTGTCATGCAATTTGAATGCACTCGCACCAGCGGGTTCTGGTTTTTATCGGGATCGCCGAAGATCAGCACACTGTTTACGGCCATTGAAGTCGCCAGATTGGCAAACATGTCCTGGCCGTTGGTGTGCCGCAGGGTTGCCGCAAGTTCCTCTACCTTCCTGAGCTCGGTGCGTCGCACTGCAACGTACCATTCGGCCTGATAATTCCCCCCTGACAATTGCAGCGGCAGTGGAATAGGGCCCATAAGATTGATGACCAGTTCGGCCGGGTCCGCTGTCTTGGCTTCCGGCAGTTTTTGTCCGCGAGCATCGATTCGAATCAGTTTCTTTTCCGCTATCAGACGTTTGCGGACATCAGGGTTGAGGTAGGTGAACATGGCTTACTACTCGGTTTCGCTGTGCTTTGGGTTTTCCCGGTTTTTTCGCATTAGTTTACCAATCGTAAACGATGTCCGCGGCAGATATACGTACCGGGTCCTGTCTGTACGAGTTGGACGTGCCAGCATGCGGGTGACACTGACAACAACCAGCAAAATATGAGCGCTGGATATGAACATAAACAAGGCCGAAGGTCCAAATTTCTCGATCAGCCAGGATGACATAACAGGACTGAAGATGGCACCGACCCCATAAAGAAACATCAGCGAGGCATTAACCTGCACGGCGTTGCCCGGTTCGGTGAAATCGTTGGTATGTGCTGCTGAGACCGAAAAAATGGGATAGGTGGCGATACCAAATAGCGCTGCTCCAACAAATACCGTGCCAAATCCCGGCGTGTTGCTCGCAGCCAGAAAACCGCAGACGATGATGCTGGCAATGGACAGACCGATCAGCACCCAACGCCGATCGTACTTGTCCGCGATCCATCCGACGGGAATCTGCGCGATGGCACCACCAAGCAAAACGGTTGCCAGAAAGTATCCTATTTCAGCAGCGTTCAGTCCTATCTCCTGACCGTATATCGGACTGACCATGCGAAATGAAGATGATGTGAGACCGGCAACCACCACGCCGGCCGCACCAAGAGGTGAAATCAGCGCGGTAGCGATAGGGCGAAGGCGCGGGGCAGGCGGTGTTTCTGGTTGACGGTGGGTTGAGAGTGTCAGTGGGAACAGGCAGGCGCAGCACAGTATCGCCAGTAAGTTGTAAGAGACATAACTTGCCGGCTCCAGAACGCCAATAAGGAGCTGGGCCGCAGATGAAGCGGATATGTCGACGACCCGATAGACGCTCATTACCCGACCGCGGGACTCGTTGGTGACCTTTGCCTGCATCCATGCTTCGATTACCGTATAACAACCTGCAACACAAAGCCCGGTCATGATACGCATGGCTGCCCAGGCTGTCGAGTCGAGAATGAGCGGGTGGGCTATTGCGCCGATTGCCCCTGCTGCTGCAAATACAGCGAAAGTACGAGAGTGCCCGATCGATCCGAGCAGACGTGGAGCCCACCAGCAGCCAATAAAGAAGCCAAAAAAATGCGCTGAACCGAGCAGGCCAATTTCGCTTTTGCTAAAGCCCAGCTGCAGTCCCGACAGCGCATCCAGCGGTGCAATCGAGCCCGAGCTGAGCTGAAGCAAGCTGATCGACAAAAACAACGCTGCAAAAGAAATCAGCAACCGCATGATGACACCTCCCGTGAAGCCGGGATTGTATCCACTTCATGTCCACAAGTGTTTTGTGAAGGCAAAAAAACCCGACGTTTGCGCTGGGCCCGGACCTTTTTATCGTCGTCTCCTCCTTAGTATCAGAGGCAGACCATCGACATGTTGTTGTCCCCGGATTTTACCGGGAAGCATATCGGCGCATCTATGCTCCGTGCATAGTTGAGGTTAATCAGTCCCTCTTCGCCGTTGTTTCCATCTACGGCAATCAAGTAGGTCTGACCTCGCTCAACAGCTGAGGTCAGCTCACTAAACTCTACATCTTCTCGCGCATCATTGTTACCGTCGAGCTTTTGAAACTGATCAAAGTCAGTCATCGACCCCTTGATCAGCTGTCCGAGAATTTCGTCGCCAACAAAATACAGTGAGAGTAAAGTATCAAACGTGCTGCCGTTTGTGTTCACGGTCAGCTCGCCATCTTCGGTTGCTGTCCATTGAAACCACACCGATTTTTCGGGAGTACCGTTTTCACCAATCTCACTATGGTAGGGCTCTCAGGGTTCCGCCGTTTCCAAACCACCAGTTGGCGCATTCGAATACATCTGTTTAAAAATCATCAATCGTTTGTGGGGTACCTGTAGCGGCTGAATGGGTGCAGATTGAGATCGCCAGCGCAGCGATCAGGTGTTTTACCGAAATGTCTCATTGGTACTTGTTGTTTTGTGATTCTCCCGGACTGAGGAGGCCGGCGCCTCTTCCAGTCATGCGATCCGAATCCGATTGGCAGTTCTTGTAGCCATACTCGGATCTGGTTTGGGTCAGCAGTAGAATGAGTTCCACCTGTTTCCGTGTTCCGGTCTTCGCAAATATTTGTTTCAATCGAGTTCTGGCATGCTCTTTGGTTATGCCGATGGCTTTCGCGGACAGAGCAAGATCGAGTGTTTCGCAAAGAGATTGGACCAGTCGGGTTTCAGTGCCGGTCAGCTTGTACGTTGATTTCACTTTTTCAGAATCAATGGGCATGGTGATAAACATGGTCAGTTCAGAGATGAGCCTGAACAGACTGTATCGGTTCCGAATCCAGTGGAATGTGGTAAACACCACACTTGAGAGGAGCGGATCGGAGTTGAGTGCTCGAGTCCGGATTGACCGTCAGTGGTTTTTACTAACCTAGGGTGATGCTGAGTAACCTCATATTGTCGGTTGCCTTATTGCGGACAAACAAATCTCAGATACTTGAAATCGCGATCAATTGAGTTGCTTAGAACATGACCAAATCTGAAGAAACGATTGCAGTTGATCGAGTGGTGAAGTGGCGTGACCTCATCAACCGAAAGTACCTGTCCGATTTGTTGATACTCGCGCTGGCAATCTGGTTGCATGCGGCCAATTCGATGTTGACGACAACCATCATGCCGGCGGCAGTGGATGAGATTGGGGGAGTCAGTCTGATCAGCTGGGCTTTTTCCCTGTACCTTGTGGGTTCAGTTGCGGCCGCGTGTTCAGTCAGCCTGATTGTGGCGAGTTTTGGCATGCGCAGGACCATGTTTTGGGCTGCGGTAGTCTACGGCGCAGGTTGTGCGATCTGCGCAGGGGCACCCAATATGCCAGTTATGCTAAGTGGTCGGCTGGTGCAGGGCATGGGTGGTGGATCTCTGGTCGCTATGGTGTTTGTTATCCAGGACCGTCTTTTCCCAAATCGATTTGCGCCCAGAATTGTCGCATTTCTCTCGATGGTCTGGACCACATCCGCGTTTTGTGGACCCATTATCGGCGGTGCGTTCGCGACGTATTCGAGCTGGCGTCTCGCATTTGCGGCCTTTGTCATTCAGGCTGCGCTGCTTTGTGTTGCGGTGCTGTACAAGATTCGGCCGGAGCAAGCGGCATCTAAACTGGATCTGGATGATTTTCCCATCGTGCGGATTTTGACTATTGCCGGCGCGGTATTCTCTTTTTCAATGGCGGGATATCTGCACGACCCGCTGTACTCTGCGCTGTTTATCGTGACAGGGGTCGGGTTGATTGTGCTGTTTGTTTTTCGCGACCGTTCTGCGGGTAACAGCCGGCTGATGCCCGAGAGAGCGTTCAGTCTGGATCAGATCACAGGAAGCGGAATACTGATGACTCTCGTGTTTAGTCTCAGCATGATGTCGTTCCTGGTTTACGGACCATTCCTGCTGATTGAAATATATCAATTGAATGCCTTCCAGGCCGGATTGGTGGTACTGATGGAAAGTGTCGGCTGGGGTGCAGGGGCGATATTGTTCTCAGGCGTTGCGCCGGAACGGGAGCCCGTGCTGCTTCGCGTGGGCGGCCTGTTCGCTTTTGCAGGACTGGCGCTTTTGACGTGGTTCGTGCCGTTTGGACCGTTGTGGGCAGTCGTCGCCACGGCCTTTCTGGCGAACGCAGGCTTCGGCACGATCTGGGGATATATTATTAAAAACGTTGTGGGACAGGCCGGAACCCCTGACAAAGACAGGGCCAGTTCGATAGTTCCCAGCACCCAACAGACCGGGTTTGCCATCGGGGCGTCACTATCAGGACTGCTTGCAAACAGTCTGGGTATTGAGCTATCCGTCAGTGTGGAAGGGATGCAGTTTGTCGCGTTCTGGCTGTTCGCGGCATTTGTTCCTCCACTCGTGGTGGGCTATCTGTTGTTGTGGCGGTTTGCTTCAGCAATCCGGCGGCTTTTGACGCCCTGATGTATTGAATTTCTGACCAATATAAATACAATCCGCGACCCGGGTCACCCAGGCTTTTTTTGAGATGATACACACGCCACTGTTCTGTTTTGGTTCTCTTATGGACGCGGACGTTCTGCGTTGTGTGCTAGACCGGAAAATCAATGACCTTAGCCTCGAGGACGCCACTCTCGGCGGTTACCGTGTGGCCTGTTTACCGCACGAATCGTATCCACTGCTCGTTCGGCAAGCCGGACAAATGGCGTCCGGAAAGTTGATCCATGGCCTCTCCGAAGAAGACTTCGCTCGAATTGTTTTCTTTGAAGGTGAGGAGTATCAGGTGAGTGCGTGTCACGTTTCTACCCAACGATCGACACGCTTGCCCGCCCGATTTTTTGACGAGGGTATTATGCCGCCAGCTGAATCTCGACAATGGTCGTTTGAACGCTGGCAGGTCAACGACAAGGCGTACATGCTGCGGCAGTCGGCGGTGTACATGTCCTTGTATGGCAAGATGAGTGCCGCAGAAGCAGACGTCTATTGGCAAAACTATTCTGAACCGCAGGCCACATTGGCCTCCTAGTCCCAACAATTCATTACGGTCAGCCTTTATGGATAGATTCGGCCCCGAGTTTGCTTGAATAAACCGGTTCTTTCCCGTTGCTTCCAGAGGCGATCAGACGGTCGCCTCGAACATTGACCGGATGCATAGTGGGCTTGATGGTATTTGACAACCCCTGCAGCAGTGAGCGGAGAGATAAACAAAGTCAGTGAGCTTGATTTGAAGTTTGAGGGTGTTCCGACTGCCCTGTTTTTGAGGCTTTCAAAACCGAATTCTGCTGTCATTTTAACCACGTGATGACATTTAACATTATCTGCGCGGACTGGTCAGGAAAGCCCGAAAAGCGCAGCGCCTGGAATTTGTTAGCCGGTTCAAACTGTGTTTCTCCGCTGGCTGCTGACGGTTCATTGTCCTACCTGTCGCTGATTGATTATGCGACAAATCTGGATTCACCGACCCTGATTGGAATTGACGCGGCATTGGGCGTTCCTGCACACGTTGTTGAACGCTACCAACCGAAATCCGGGCACCCTGACGCGGGTTTTTTTCGTTGGGTAGACTGGTTATTTCAATATGGGGAACCCTTCAATCCGGTTTCAGATCCAGCGTCATGGAGCACTGCCCGCCCGTTTATCGCGGTGCCGAAAGGGAAGGGCAGCAAGTCCTGTTTTCCCAACGCTGGAATCCATTTGCATCGCAGCTGCGAACGTGGATTAAATTCAAACTCTGCGTTGATCGTTAGCGGAATTCCTGGAACAGTGGGTTCGGGGTCGAGAGCTTTATGGCAGGAAATTTCGACTCTGGCAGAGATGCGCAAATCTCGTCGCGTGCGTTACTGGCCTTATCATGGCGCGATGCAATCTCTATTGACCGGAGACCAAATTGTTGTCGCCGAAATCTATCCCAAGATTTGTTACGGACTGGCTTTGTCAGAGCGACTGCCTGCGCCGCTGATTTCTATTGCAAAAACCCGACCTGAGGCCCGGGAAAGGGCCATAGAACAACTGTTAAAGCGCTGTCGTGGCGGATTGGGTTTTGCTGATCTTGACCGCTGTTACGAAAATGAGGACGAGTTTGACGCAATGATTTCATGTGTCGGTATTCATCGTCTGCTTGGTGAGTGCGGATCGAGCTGGACGGCGATTAAGCATTCGGCAAGCGAAGGCGGGATTTTGGGCAAGGTTGCGATCGAAATCGCGCGGTCAAGCGCTTAAAAACAGCGAGGTTCACGAATCAATGACGCAACGGATATGTCCGGGGGTTAATCTTCAGCGGGTCGGAGAACGATTCCGCGATCCGGATTAGGCGAACTCAGCAATGGTTTGACGAAAAAATATCCTGCATATTCGTCCAGCTTCCCTTGGAGTGATGTGTTCAGGAAAACTGCAGAGGAACGAATCCAAGTACAAGGATACTGATCGCAGCGATCAGCCCGTAGACCCAAAGAAACAGCCGTGAACCGTTGTTTTTCCACGTTTTTCGGTACAAATGACCCGATGCCGCCGTCAGGAAAACCAGCAGGACGCCAAGCTGGGGGCTGATAGTCAAGTCTCCGATCAATTTCGATTCTGTAGTATTCTAAGAAAGCGTTTCGCTTTCATGAGTGCGGAATGCACCCGGTAATAGTCTAACTCAGGAGTAAATAAGATGGCCCCATTTTCGTTTAGGGCAGCGAATAAGGGCGATTCCAAATCGGAATCAACCTATAGTCAGTCTGCCGAGTCTGCGCTTAGCGTAGCGAATACCCCGGTCTCCGCGCTGCTGGAGAACAAATCCGGTGAAATTTTTTCAGTCAAACCTGATGCCACCGTTAATGATGCTGTGATGTTGCTGCGAGAGAAGCGAATCGGTGCGTTACTGGTATTCGACGACGCCAAAGCACTTGTCGGAATACTGTCAGAGCGCGACATCGTTAGAAAAATGGCGGATACGCCCGGTCGAACCCTTCAGCAGGAGGTGTCAGATTTAATGACCCATGAGGTGGTGACCTGCGGACCGAATGAGACATTGGTGACTTTGCTCACACAAATGACTGAAAAGAAATTTCGACACATGCCGGTCGTTAAAGACGGTGCAGTGCTCGGGGTAGTCACTATTGGCGATGTGGTTCGGCTTCGACTTAAAGAACTCGAGTATGAAGCGCTGAGAATGAAACAGCTTATAGTGGGTTGACCCGGCCGGCTGGAAACTAGCTGGCGGTAAGTTTATCCGCCGAAATCGTCGAGCATGATGTCTTCGCGGTCAACACCCATATCCAGCAGCATATTGATTACTGAGCTATTCATAATGGGTGGGCCGCACATGTAGTACTCGCAGTCCTCCGGCGCGGGATGGTCCTTCAGGTACTCGTCGTACAGTACATTGTGTATGAAGCCGGTATATCCGTCCCAGTTGTCTTCCGGTAACGCGTCTGAGAGCGCGACGTGCCAGTCGAAATCCGAATTATCGGCGGCCAGGCTGTCAAAATCGTCGACATAGAACATCTCTCGCTTTGATCGGGCGCCATACCAGAAGCTTATTTTTCGGGTTGCGCTCAATCGCTTAAGCTGGTCAAAGATATGGCTTCTCATGGGCGCCATACCGGCGCCGCCACCCACAAACACCATCTCTTTTTCTGTGTCGCGTGCAAAAAACTCACCGAACGGGCCCGATATAGTCACTTCATCGCCGGGTTTTAGACTGAAAATATACGACGACATCAGTCCTGCTGGAATTCCGGTAGAACCCGGCGGTGGCGAGGCAATCCGAACATTCAGCATGATGATGCCTCTCTCTTCGGGATAGTTGGCCATCGAATACGCGCGTTCAATCGGCTCATCGATCTTTGATTCATACTGCCACAAATTGAACCTGTCCCAGTCCTCGCGATACTGTTCGTCGACATCGTAGTCAGCATATTTGACATGGTAGGGCGGCGCTTCAATTTGGATGTAGCCACCAGCGCGAAAGTTTACGTCCTCACCCTCCGGCAGCTCCAGCACCAGTTCTTTGATGAACGTTGCAACGTTGTTGTTGGATCGTACTTTGCAGCGCCATTTCTTGACGCCGAAAACTTCTTCCGGCACTTCAATCTGCATATCCTGTTTTACTGCAACCTGACAGGACAGGCGGTCACCAGACAAGGCTTCGCGTTTGGTGATATGGCTTTCTTCCGTCGGCAGAATAGAACCGCCTCCTGAATGCACTTTTACCCGACACTGTGCGCAGGTGCCGCCGCCGCCACAGGCCGAGGAAACGAACAGTTTCTGCTCGGCCAGAGTCTGCAGCAGCTTTCCGCCCGCAGGCACTGATATCGTTCGCTCGTCGTTAATAACGATATCCACGTTTCCAGTAGCCACCAGTCTGGAGCGGGCCACCATTATGATCGTCACAAGTACAAGCACAATCGCAGTAAACAGCACCACGCCCAGTAAGAAGGTTGTCATTGACTGATTCTCCCTGTGAGGTGGTTGTATATCGGGGCAGAGACGAATGCGCGGGCGAGGGCTCGAATTAATTTCATTTTCACTGTCCGACCTCTACAGCTTGACGCCACTGAACGACATGAACGCCATCGCCATCAATCCCGCCGTGATGAAGGTGATACCAAGGCCCTGCAGTCCGTCGGGCACGTCTGAGTACTTTAGTTTCTCGCGCACGCCCGCCAGTGCGGTGATAGCGAGTGCCCAGCCAATACCGGAAGACAGACCAAAGGTCACCGATTCTGCGAAGTCGTAATCGCGCTGTTCCATCAGCAATGAGCCGCCGAGAATTGCGCAGTTGACGGTAATCAGCGGCAGGAAAATGCCGAGCGCGTTGTACAGTGCAGGAAAAAATTTATCCAGAGCCATCTCCAGAATCTGCACCATCGCTGCGATCACTCCGATATAGGAAATCAGGCTCAGAAAAGTCAGATCCACTTCGCCGAGTCCCGCCCAGGCCAGAGCGCCAGGTTTCAGCAGGTAGGTCAGAATCAGATTGTTGGCCGGTACCGTGATCGACTGCACCACGATCACTGAAATACCGAGTCCTATTGCGGTGGCAACTTTCTTCGATACGGCGATAAACGTGCACATGCCCAAAAAGAATGACAGCGCCAGATTCTGGACAAAGATGGCCTGAAACGCCAGTGACAGCAGTTCCTGCATCAGCCTGAAATCCCTCCTGGACTAGATCGAGCAAAGATCATGATCGTATCTTGCAGCATTGGGATTAATGGGCCTCCACCTGCTGAATTTTATACTCGCGCTGCTCAACCTGCTTCGGCTTCCAGCTTCGAAACACCCAGATAATCAGGCCGATAAGAAAAAACGCAGAGGGTGAGAGCAGCATCATGCCGTTAGGTACGTACCAGCCGCCGTTGCTGACAGTCGGCAGAATTTCAATGCCGAGTAGGGTGCCCGCGCCGAACAGCTCTCTGAGGAATCCGACCAGAGCCAGAATCACCCCATAGCCAAGGCCGTTGCCGATGCCGTCCAGCAGAGACGCGATCGGCGGATTTTTCATCGCAAACGCTTCAGCGCGACCCATCACGATACAGTTGGTAATGATCAGGCCAACAAATACGGACAGGGTTTTGGAAATTTCATAGGCGTAGGCTTTTAGCACCTGATCAACCAGTATCACCAGCGACGCAATGATCACCATCTGAACAATGATTCGAATCGAACTGGGAATATGGTTGCGAATCATCGAGATAAACATCGACGACAGTCCGGTGACCACAGTCACCGCCAGTGTCATAACCAGCGCAACCTGCAGCGAAGTCGTTACTGCCAGCGCGGAGCATATGCCCAGCACCTGCAGGGTGATCGGGTTATTGTCGACCATCGGGTCGACCAGTAGGGTTTTTGTCTTATGGCTCATAGTGACGATGTCAATTTTAATTGATCGAGGAACGGGCCGTAACCTTGCTCGCCCATCCAGAACTGCACCAGATTGTGCACACCAACAGATGTCAGGGTTGCCCCGGCAAGTGCATCAACATGGTAGTCAGGTCCGGCCTGTGGTGCCGATTTGGTGACTGAGATACTGAGTGCGCCGCTTGGATCATGCAGTCGCTTGCCCCGCCATAATGCCTTCCAGCGAGGATTGTCGACCTCGGCGCCGAGTCCCGGGGTTTCTCCGTGTTCGTAAAACTGCAGGCCGTATATCTCGTTACCGTCCTGTTCCATCGCGATAAATCCGTAGAGCGTCGACCATAATCCATAGCCATGCAGTGGCAGGATAACCTTGTCGATCTCGTTTTCGTTGTCACGGAGGAGGTAGATAGTCTTGTATTCAGACTGACGACCAATCGCAGCGGGATCATCGGACAGTTCCCGTGACAATTCAGGATCAGCCGCGGCTGCACGATCATCGAAAGTGGCTGCGTCAAATGCCTCGCTGAATTCACCGGATTTAAGCTCGAGCAGATGGGGTTCGAAAACACCAAAGGCTTCAGTGATGTCGACCTGCGGATCGTAGCGCCCGGCAACCTGCAGAATATTGATCTGCTTGTCCCGCAATTTGTTGGCTTCCTGGGTCGAACGCAGCGATACGGCTGCAATCGAAACGACAGTGGAAGCGACCAGACAGATTGCGATGGCAACAAAGAGAGTTTTCGGCAACGAATCGGCCGGCATATCCAGAAAACGACGCAGCGGACCGGGCGCGCGGTCCCCGGTTGAATCGGGTTCTGCAGCGTCGCGTTGCGCGGCGTTTTCGGTCAGTTTTTCGTTATCAGACTCGGTCACGACTAGTGCCTCGGGTTGTGCGGTCCGCCGCCCAAACATTGGGACTCACTTTATGTATGAAGGTTCTCATTTCAGGCCTGGCTCCAGCGTCTGGTTCGACGCTTGATATTTGATTGGACTACAAAATAGTCAATCAGAGGCGCAAAAACATTGCCAAACAGGATCGCCAGCATCATGCCTTCCGGGAAGGCCGGGTTGATGACTCGAATCATCACGACCATGATTCCAATCAGTGCACCGTAGAAATAGCGTCCCATGTTGGTATGACTGGCGGAGACCGGTTCGGTCACCATAAAGGCAAGACCAAATGCGTATCCCCCAACGACGACGTGCCAGTACCAGGGCATGGAAAACATCGGATTGGTGTCTGAGCCGATCACATTCAGCAGCAGCGAGAACCCGATGGTACCGCCCAGACAACCGACTACCAGACGCCAGTTGGCAATTTTCGTAGCGAGCAGAAACGCGAGTCCGATCATGCAGGCAATCACCGATGTTTCGCCGATGCAGCCCTGTATCGTGCCGATAAAGGATTGCATCCAGCTGATGCCGTTATCAGCCAGCGCCTGATGACCGTCACGGGCTGTTACTGACAATGCGGTCGCACCGGAGAAGCCATCGACTGGTGTCCAGATGGTGTCGCCGGACATATTGGCCGGATAGGCGAAATACAGGAATGCACGTCCGGTCAGCGCTGGATTGAGGAAATTTTTTCCGGTGCCTCCGAACACTTCTTTGCCGATAACCACACCAAAAATAATGCCGAGTGCGACCTGCCACAACGGCGTCGTCGCCGGCAGGATCAGCGCGTAAAGCATTGAACTGACTAAAAACCCCTCGTTGACTTCATGACGACGGACGACGGAAAAAATAACCTCGCAAATACCGCCTGCCACCAGAGTGGTGATATAGATCGGGAAAAAATACAGCGCGCCGTGGAGGAAATTGCCGACAATACTGTTCGGGTCGAAGCCAATGCCGAGAGTCGCCAGCAGCGCAGCTCGCCAGCCCGAATGCGGAAGCGATTCCAGCGCCATGTTGGCCTGCAGTCCGGTATTGTAGAGCCCGAATAAAATACAAGGTATGGTGGCGATCACCACATACGTCATGATGCGTTTCATATCGATATATGAACGCGCATGAGGTGCCGCGGTCGTAACCGTCTTCGGTGTGTACAAAAAACTCTCGATCATTTCGTACACGGGGAACAGCCGTTCCCACTTGGCACCTTTCTGAAAGTGCGGCTCTATACTGTCAAAGAACTTGCGCATTTAAGCCTAACCCTCTTTTTCTATTTTCCGCAGGCAGTCGCGAAGCGCAATGCCGTATTCATATTTTGCCGGACAGGCGAATCCGACCAGTCCAAGGTCTTCTTCATCCAGTTCCAGCGCGCCGAGAGCCTGAGCCGTATCCGTATCCATCACCAGCAGTGCGCGCAGAAGCTGAGTCGGCAGATAGTCCTGCGGCATCAGCTCTTCAAACGTACCGGTGGGTACCATGGCACGGCGACCGCCGTTCAGGTTGGTTGTCAAAGGAAAGGCCCGTTTAAACGGCGCAGAACCCAACACCGGTTGCACCGCGAATTTGCTGATCATAGGCCGAATCCAGCCCATCGGATGCTGTTTCAGATCTTCTTCCATCAGCGTCACCTGGCGTGCGTACCGGCCCAGATAGGCCTGCGAATCCGCTGCCATTCGTCCGGACAACACAGATCCGGAGATGATACGGATAGGTGCATCGATGCTGACCTCATTTTTGACCAGACCGGTGAGCGACGTTCCCTGAACCGTTCGCAGCAACCGAGGACGCGCACAGGCTGGCCCACCCAGTGCAATTACCCGCTCAGCGTCGATGTGGTTGTTCTGAATCAACCGGCCTATAGCGATAACGTCCTGATAACCAATCGTCCACACCGGCGTCTCTCCCTGTGGGGGATGCAGGAAGTGGATGTGGGTGCCTGCCAGCCCGGCTGGATGGGGCCCGGAGAAGCCAATGCATTTAACCGAGGACAGTTCGCTGCCCGGTAACCTGGCGTCCGGCGCCTGACACAAAAATGTATCGCCCTCGGTGAGCAGCGTGATGGCTTTCAGACCCCGTTCAAACGCATCGGACGCCTGTTCGATGATCACCTGGGGATCCGGGGCCAGTGGCTCAGTCTCGGTCGCGGTGACGAATATCGCGCTCGGGGCGAGTTGTGGGTCCGCAAGTTTTGAATACGGCCGCGTTCTGAACGATGTCCATAACCCGGCAGCACAGAGTTTTTCAGTCAGACCGGCCGCGGTTTCGCTGTTGCCGATGGCCGAAAAGTCCAGTCCGGTGTCTTTGGGATCGCTGACCGCAATCTCCACACTTTGCAGAAACCGACGAGCGCCTCTGTTGATCGCTTTGACTTCACCACTCAGTGGCGCAACCATATTTACGCCCGGCAGGTCTTTGTGAAAAAAGACAGCCTCACCTCGATGAACCGTTTGACCGACTTCTACCTGCATGCGGGGCTTCAGGTCCAGATAGTCGGGCCCGACTAGGGCAACTGTTTCACTGGCCGGCGCTTCGTGGATGATCTGCTCCGGGGTGCCGGTTATGGGTAGATTTAGTCCTTTTTGCAAACTGAAAACTTGCATGACTCAGGAAATTCGTGGGCTCAATCGGTTAAATAGGTCTGTTAATCGGTACTCACTGCGATCGGGCCGCGCGCGGGCACTGTATTCGTTCATGCAGGGGGCTGTCGGGATCGATCTCCTTGTGGCAAACCAGGCATTTGTCCGCTCCGGCGATGCCATTCAATCCACCGCAGCTTCCCTTGATGCGCTTGCCCATAAAAATCACACCCAGCGCCATTCCAAGCATAATCAGAGCGAATACGACGAAAGTCAGCAAAAGTGTCGAGATCATTGGCAAATTCTCCTGTTCATGAATCCTGCGCGTCGATCGCGCGAAATGCACTGCTGGCCGTGACCTCAAACTCGAGGTTCTCATTCGAACGTGCTCTGTCTATGAAAAAGACAGCCAGCTTATGCTGTTCAGCAATCGGCAGACCGCGATCACGGCCCAGTGCTAATAATGCGGTCGCCCATGCATCCGCCCGGGCAGCTGTTTCTGCCAGTACGGTCACCGAAGCCGTCCTGTGTGTAATTGGATGGCCGGTTTGAGGATCGATTATGTGTGAGTAGCGCACCTGATCCTGTTCAAAATAGTTTCGATAGTCGCCGGACGTGGCCATCGCAAGGTCGCTCAATGGCACAATCTTCTGCACGCTTGCACCGGCGGCATCGGGTCGCTCAATCGCGATCTGCCAGGGGCGCTCATGCTGGTTGTGGCCACGAGCGGCGAGATCACCGCCGATTTCAATCATAGAATTCTTGACTCCAAACTCTGCCAGTACATCTCCGAGCCGATCCACGGCATGGCCTTTGGCGATTGCTGACAGGTTAATCGACACTTCCGAATTCAGCTTTTGAATCGTGCTGGATTCTTCGTCCAGAACCAGCAGTCGATCCTGACCAACATGCTGCATCGTCTCAAGAATTAAATGGGGGTCGGGTACCAACATTTCCAGTTCTCCGGAGTCGGTAGACGGCCCAAAACCCCAGAGATCGATCAACGGTCCGAGGGTAACGTCAAAATAGCCCAGACTGCGCTGATGTACCCGATTCGCGATCTGCATTAGACGAACAAACTCTTGTGATACCGATATTGCCTGCAGCGAATCAGCCTCATTGAGAATGGAGACTTCGGACTCTGGGTCCCAGTTGGAAAAACGACCGTTGACCTCGTCCAAGGACCGCTCGATAGCGGCCTGAAGTTCCTCAGCCGGGGAAGGCGAATCGATAGCTACAACGCGGTAGGAGGTTCCCATAGTCTGCCCAGCGAGACGCAAGATCTCTTGCTCGCCTCCGGGTGAGCACGCGACTAGTAGGCCAACGCACAATCCGAGTGCGACAACCTTCAAGTCAAGCCATTTAAGCTTGATTTTTGGCACGACTATGTATTAAAAAAATTGAGGGTGTATTCTAATCTTTCTGGTCAGTTTTCGGGTAATTATTTACCCTCGGAATACCGCAGAATCGGCATTTTTTAACAAGAAAGAGCATCCGATTCCGAACAGTCCTGCGGTAAATTTCATCAACGCCCGGAAGTCTGATGAAGATGGGTTCTTTTGGACCTATCGTCGAGTCGTCGACCCAATCGATTCTGATCTCATTGTCTGCAGCGAATACGATCCAATCGACAGTTTTATTCTGCGCGCATTGGCGCCGGAAAAATAAATTGCTTGCCGATCCAGAGATTTTGAATCTCAGGATTGGACCAGACCGACGTGTTGTCCACCGACAATTGTTCGGCAGGCGGCACAGAGTTGTAATTGGTAAGGTCAGAACCTGAACCTTGCGTTGTTCGGATGCCTCCTCAATATTGCATTAATTGGTGATGCAGGTGCCCTCAACCCCGGTCAACTTGATCCCGTCATTAAATGAAAACGCGCCCGCCGTAAATTCAGCGTCGCCCTCTGCGACGATAACCCCGTAAGCCGACCACTTGAACAGGTTCAATGTAGTCACAACGATCCGGTTAGGATCCGACTTCGACTGTTTCCAGGTGATTCGGAGAATTCCCGGTTCAATCTCTGTCAATTCATAGGTTGTTTGACCGTTCGCCATGGATTTTTTGTCGAGCAATTCGTTCCAGATCAACTCCAACTCGCTGCAAAAATACAACTCCACAGAATCAAACGTTCGTTCATCGGGTGCCGAGTGAATCGACCAGGAGAGGGAAAAAGTTTTGTCGATCAGGCGGATATCGGCCAGTGCACTCGGTGCAGCAAAACAAAAAACAAGGGCAACGCTCAGAAATTTAGTCATTTTTTGGAGGAATCGGATTAGTTGATTGAGCGATGGAGGTCGCATCTCAAATTTTGACCGCAAACTTCCGTGTAGGTTTGGACGCTCCGAGTAAATGGGTAAGCGGCCAATCAGTCAATTTGTGAATTGAGAAGTCCGATTGATGGAATTTTCACATTTATCCAAATAATGTCCAAATGAACATTATATTTGCTTGATAGTGAAAATATTGGGTGATAGCATCGTTTCGCTTGTAGTTAAACCAACAACTTAGAGGACACTGAATAATGCTGAAAAAACTCACAGTTGCTACAGCCTCGTTTGCCCTGTTCGGGGTGTTCGGGTCCGCACATGCGGATATGGCCAAGGCAAAAGAATGGGTTGAGAATGAGTTTCAACCGTCGACGTTATCTATGGATGATCAAATGGCTGAGATGGAGTGGTTCATCAAAGCCGCGGAACCGTTCAAGGGAATGGAGATTAACGTGCTGTCGGAGACGATACCGACCCACGAGTACGAGTCGAAAACGCTGACCAAAGCCTTTGAAGACATCACTGGCATCAAGGTCAACCACCAACTGCTCGGTGAGGGTGAGGTGGTGCAGGCGGTACAGACCCAGATGCAAACCAAGCGGAATCTGTATGACGCCTATATTAACGATTCAGACCTAATTGGTACGCATTCCAGACTGCAACTCGCGGTCAATTTGACCGACTGGATGGCTGGAGAAGGTGCGGACGTCACCCTGCCGACTCTCGATGTTGATGATTTTATGGGGAAATCGTTCACAACCGGCCCTGATGGAAAGCTCTATCAGCTCCCGGATCAGCAGTTTGCAAACCTGTACTGGTTTCGTTACGACTGGTTCAGCCGGCCGGAGCTGCAGGCTCAGTTTAAAGAAATTTACGGCTACGATCTCGGTGTGCCGGTCAACTGGTCGGCCTACGAGGACATAGCCGAATTCTTTTCGGTCCATGTTAAGGAGATCGACGGGGTACGCGTTTACGGTCACATGGACTACGGCAAGCGCGCGCCGGATCTTGGATGGCGTATGACGGATGCATGGCTCTCAATGGCTGGCGCGGGCAGCAAAGGTCTTCCAAACGGTGTTCCGGTGGATGAGTGGGGCATTCGCATGGAAGAAGGCACATGTAACCCGGTCGGTGCGTCGGTGTCGCGCGGTGGCGCTGCGAACGGACCTGCCGCTGTGTATGCAATCAGAAAGTGGGACGAATGGCTGCGCAAATACGCACCACCGGGAGCCGCGAGTTATGATTTTTACCAGTCACTCCCTGCACTGTCCCAGGGTAACGTTGCCCAGCAGATTTTTTGGTACACCGCTTTCACGGCATCGATGGTGGCGCCAAAAAGCGACGGTAACAACACCGTTGATGACGACGGCAATCCGTTATGGAGAATGGCACCCTCACCACACGGTCCGTACTGGGAGGAAGGACAGAAACTTGGATATCAGGACGCAGGTTCCTGGACCCTGTTCAAGTCCACCCCGGTGGACCGCAGAAAAGCGGCGTGGCTATACGCCCAGTTTACCGTGGCTAAAACCACGTCTCTCAAGAAAACCCACGTCGGTCTGACACCGATTCGCGACAGTGACATTCGACACGAGTCGTTCACGGAACGGGCACCGAAACTGGGTGGGCTGGTCGAATTCTATCGTTCGCCGGACCGGGTGCGCTGGTCGCCTACCGGAGTCAATGTTCCCGATTATCCAAAACTTGCCCAAATCTGGTGGCAACAAATCGGCGACGTAAACTCAGGTGCGTTTACGCCTCAGGAGGCTATGGATCGGCTGGCGAGCGAGATGGATCAGGTCATGGCCAGAATGCAATCTGCCGATGAAAGGGCGGGCACTTATGGTGGTTGTGGGCCGCGTCTAAACGACGAGCAGGATCCATCGTACTGGCTGGATCAGCCCGGCTCACCTAAAGCCAAAGTGGACGAGAAACCGCAAGGCAAAACCGTGAACTACGATGAGCTGATCAAACGTTGGGATCAGGGTTAGTCCCGAAGCTGTTCGGAAGGCCGGGGCGAATCCGCTCGCCCTGGCCTGACGATTAAAAATATAAAGCGGATATTTAAAAAAACCACAGGACGGTTACAAACCAATACGATCAGCGTATTCCAATAGATCTCATTAAAAATAAATTCCTTATACGAGATGAGCCCCGCGGTTACACATTCACTGTCTTCACGTCAAAAAGGCATATTCGAACTGGCAAAGGAAAACGGTGCGGTCAATGTCGACGATCTGGCCGAAAAGTTTGCGGTAACGACGCAAACCATTCGCCGGGATCTGGCGCAGCTCAGTCAGTATCGGCTGGTGCAACGAATTCACGGGGGCGCGGTGATCTGGGACAGCGTTGAGAATCTCGGCTACGAAGCTCGCAAGATGATTGCCATGGAGGGAAAAGAGGATATCGGTCGACGCTGCGCGGAACGCATTCCCAACGACTGTTCGGTCTTCATTAATATTGGAACAACAACTGAGCAATGCGCGCGGTTCCTGACCCGGCATTCCGGCTTGTTGGTCGTAACCAATAACCTGAACGTGTTGAACACGCTTATGCCGTGCGATCAGATTGATCTGATGACCGCCGGTGGGCGCGTGCGTCGGGAAGACGGCGGTGTAGTGGGAGAGTCCGCGGTAGACTTTATCAAGCAGTTTAAAGTTGACTACGCCATTATCGGCAGCTCGGCAATCGAGCAGGACGGCACAGTTCTGGATTTTGATCCGAGCGAAGTTCGGGTCGCGCAGTCCATGATTGAACACGCCCGATCGGTCATGCTTCTTGCCGACAGCACAAAGTTTCGCCGCAGCGCGCCGTTTCGAATTTGCGATCTCTTGAGTATCGACACCTTCGTAACGGACATCAAACCCGACGAGCCTTTCATGGAGAGTGCCAGTCGTTGTGATACCCGGGTCGATTTTGGTGAGGCGGGACTCAGTTGATATGGCCATTTCGCTGAAGTCTGTCGAAAAATCGGTTGGCGGCGTCCCGCACATCTATGAGACCAGCCTGGATCTTGATCCCGGAAGTTTCAACATTTTGCTTGGGACAACGCTGAGCGGAAAAACGTCGTTGATGCGTCTGATGGCGGGTCTGGACAAACCGACGTCGGGCGAGATTTGGTTCGAGGGGAAAAACGTGACCGGTGTCGCTGTCCGAAAAAGAAACCTCGCCATGGTGTACCAGGCATTCATCAACTACCCGAATTTCAGTGTTTTCGAAAATATAGCCTCACCGCTGCGCGTTGCCAGAGTTCCTGACGCAGAAGTCCGACAGCGGGTTGGCGACATGGCCGATTTACTCAAGTTGAACGACGTGCTTGATCGCGATGTCTCACAACTTTCGGGCGGTCAACAGCAGAGAACTGCCATTGCCCGCGCTCTGGTCAAACGTGCCGCGCTGGTTTTACTGGATGAACCACTGGCGAATCTGGATTACAAGCTGCGCGAGGAGTTGCGTGATGAGATGCCCAGACTGTTTGCCGACAGCGGTTCGACTGTTGTGTACGCGACCAGTGAGCCTGAAGAAGCGCTGATGCTGGCGGGTTTTACCGCTGCGCTGCACGAAGGGCGGGTGGTTCAGTTCGGACCCACTATTCATGTCTATCGCAAACCGAACACGTTTCTGACAGCCAGTGTATTCTCGGACCCGCCGGTGAATCGGGTCGAAATCGAAAAGGACCGCGATGTCATTAAACTGTCAGGGCTTGCGCAGTGGTCTGCACCGACTTCACTGCAGAACAAACCGGATGGGCGCTACCTGCTCGGAGTGCGGCCGCATCACGTCACGTTAGCTCAAAGTGACGCGGCCAGCGCGGCCATTAAGGGCACCGTTCAGATTGCAGAGATCAGTGGTTCCCAAAGTCTGATTCACTTCGAGGCGGGGGGCACTAACTGGATTTCCGAAACCCGCGGCGTGCACCCGTTCTCGGTGAATCAGCGTATTGAGGTAAACCTGCAGCTGGAGAACTGCATGTACTTTGATTGCGACAGCGGCCGCAGGCTGGTGTAGAAATTATGGCGAAAGTATCTCTCAGCTCCCTGCGCCACAGTTATCTGGATCGTCCGGTATCGCCTGACGACTTTGCATTGAAACAGATTGACGCAGAGTGGGACGACGGTATCGCACTGGCGCTGCTGGGACCGTCAGGCTGTGGCAAGAGTACTTTACTCAATATCATTTCCGGACTGATCGACCCCACGGAGGGCAGTGTGCGCTTTGACGACAGGGAGGTCACAGGTATCCCCACCAATGCGAGACAGATTGCCCAGGTCTTTCAGTTCCCCGTGATTTACGACACGATGACGGTCTACGACAACCTCGCCTTTCCCTTACGCAACCGCGGGGTTTCCGAGGCCAGGGTCGCTGAACGCGTGGGCGAAGTCGCAAAGATGCTGGATCTGGAAGACGGCATTCACCAGCGCGCAGCCGGACTCAGTTCGGACGGAAAACAGAAAATTTCTCTGGGTCGTGGACTGGTGCGCGAAGACGTTCACGTGATGATGTTTGATGAACCGCTCACCGTGATCGATCCACATTTGAAGTGGTCTCTGCGTTCCAAGTTAAAAGAGCTCCACCAGCGACTCGGCACAACAATGATTTATGTGACCCACGATCAGGTCGAGGCGCTGACCTTTGCGGACAAGGTGGCGGTGATGTACGAGGGTCGTATTGTGCAGGTCGGTACACCGGTAGAATTGTTTGAAGAGCCGGCGCACACGTTCGTCGGGCACTTTATTGGATCACCGGGAATGAATCTCCTTCCGGCAACACTGGTCGGCAACGGGGTCTATTTTTCCGATCGTCAGATTCGCTGTCGAAATCAGCATCAGGTACAGCGCGATACGGCGATGTCCACCCAAATCGGTGTGCGACCGGAGTTCGTTCGTTTTGATACGGACGGGCTGGCTGTCTCGATTGATCGTGTCGACGATCTGGGACGTCACAAACTGGTCCATACCCACCATCATTCACACTCCATCAAAGTCATCGTCGACGAAGATCAAATGCTGCCCACGGAAGGTGCGAAGATCGGCTTCGATCCAGACAAGACATTTCTGTACCAGGACGGATGGCGCGCGGGCGACACGCGGAGCATCGGATGAACAAGACTCAACATCCCAGGGCCTGGCTGTTTGTTCTCCCGGTGGTGCTGCTGGTAGCGTTTAATGCACTCATTCCACTAATGACCGTGGTGAATTACTCGGTGCAGGAAACCTTTGGAGATAACGTCTTTTTCTTCGAGGGCGTGAAGTGGTTTGAGCAGGTGCTGAATTCCGAGCGATTCCATGCCTCGTTTGTGCGCCAGATTGCGTTCACTGGAATGATTCTCCTGATCGAGATTCCGCTTGGTATTGCGGTGGTCCTGTGCATGCCGCGAAAAGGACCCTGGGTTTCGGTGTGTCTGGTGTTGATGGCTTTGCCTTTGCTGATTCCGTGGAATGTTGTGGGAGCCATGTGGAACATTTTTGCATTGCCGGATATTGGACTTTTGGGTCGCGCAATCAACGCCATGGGAATTGACTACAACTTTACCCAGCAGCCGACGTCGGCGTGGCTGACCACAGTGCTGATGGACGTCTGGCACTGGACGTCGCTGGTTGTGTTGCTGGCGTATGCAGGACTCTGTTCAATCCCAAATGCCTACTATCAGGCGGCGGAAATAGACGGCGCCAGCGCGTGGTCGGTGTTCTGGCACATCCAGCTTCCAAAAATGAAGCGAGTGCTGACAATTGCGATTCTGCTCAGATTTATGGACAGCTTCATGATTTATACGGAACCCTTCGTACTGACCGGTGGGGGGCCGGGAAACACCACCACATTTCTCTCTATCGATCTGGTCAAGATTGCCCTGGGGCAGTTTGATCTCGGTCCGGCGGCCGCGATGTCTTTAATTTACTTTTTTGTCGTACTGCTGGTGTGCTGGATTTTTTATACCCTGATGATGCGAAATGAGCAGCAGTAATCACAACGTACCTGTGCGGCGCTGGCTCGTTCCGGGCCTCTATATCATTTTCCTGATGCTGCCCATTTACTGGTTGTTGAACATGTCGTTCAAAACCACCAATGAGATTTTGGGCGGGTTCTCACTGATACCGCGAGAATTTACGCTGGAAAATTACATTACGATCTTTACCGACCCCACCTGGTACAAAGGTTATATCAATTCCATCACGTACGTAGTGATGAATACGGTCATATCCGTGTGTGTTGCGCTTCCGGCGGCCTATGCGTTTTCACGCTACCGCTTTCTGGGTGACAAGCACTTGTTTTTCTGGCTGCTGACCAATCGTATGGCTCCGCCGGCGGTATTCGCTCTGCCTTTCTTTCAGCTTTACTCTGCGATTGAACTCTTCGATACCCACCTGGCTGTAGCGCTCGCGCACTGCCTGTTCAATATTCCTCTTGCCGTATGGATTCTGGAGGGGTTTATGTCTGGAGTGCCGAAAGAACTGGACGAGACCGCGTATGTCGACGGCTATCCGTTCTGGAAATTCTTTGTCAAAATTTTTATCCCGACTATTGCAGCCGGTATCGGCGTCGCTGCGTTCTTCTGCTTCATGTATTCGTGGGTTGAGTTATTACTGGCCAAGACTTTGACCTCGGTTGCGGCAAAACCCATCGCGGCAACGATGACAAGAACCGCCAGCACATCGGGATACGAACTTGGTTTGCTGGCGGCTGCAGGCACGCTGACCATCATCCCAGGGGCCTTCGTTATTTACTTTGTTCGTAACTACATTGCCAAGGGTTTTGCCCTGGGGCGGGTGTAATGTTTGATCTCTCGTGGATGGCATGGACCTGGCCGACAGCGGCGTTTTTTGTCTTCGTGTTCGCCTGCGTGATCACCATGGGCGTCTGGGAGAAGTTCAGTCCGGGCGGGGCGCCTCGGCGAGGCATTTTCAGATTGGATACCACTCGCGGCGATCGATTGTTCATCAGTCTGCTCGGCAGCATATTCATTTGCCTTGGATGGCTTTGGGCGTTTTCCACGCCGCTTTGGGGCGGTTTGGTCGTTAGTGTGGTGTGGTTCTTTTTTGTTTTTAGATGGGTCTAACGAAACTCGGTACGGCTGACTCCGATCGCTTTGCGAACCTGGCAGCTCAGACCTTTGATCTTGTGGTCGTCGGTGGTGGTGTTAATGGCGCTGGCATCGCGCGCGATGCGGCGGGCAGGGGGCTTAAGGTTCTGCTTTGTGAGCGCGATGATTTCGCACAGCACACATCGTCCGCCAGCACCAAGCTGATCCATGGCGGGCTTCGCTATCTGGAATTTTACGATTTTAAGCTGGTGCGGCACAGCCTTCTCGAGCGCGAGGCACTGATAAAGATCGCTCCGCACATCATCTGGCCGATGCGCTTTGTTCTGCCGCACCATAAAGGTCTGCGACCAAAATGGATGATTCGACTCGGACTGTTCATTTACGACCATCTGGTCTGGCATCGAAGTCTGCCAAAGACAAAGCAGGTGAACCTGCTTACTCATGACGTCGGCCGTGAACTGTCCGGAGACTTCACGTACGGATTTGAGTATTCCGACTGTTGGGTGCAGGACGCGCGGCTGGTGGTACTCAATGCAATGGACGCGGCGTCGAAAGGCGCGACCGTTCTAAGCCGCACCGCCTGTATCGGATTGTCAAGAGAGAACAACGAGTGGACCGTGTCGCTGCAGGATTTTGATAGAGATAACGGTGAAACGATCCGGATAAAGGCTAAGGCCGTCGTGAATGCAGCCGGACCCTGGGTCGACGGTGTCGCCGGTCAGGTATCTGATCTCAGCAATCGAGCTTCGGTCAGACTGGTCCGCGGCAGTCATATCATTGTGCCCAGGCAATTCGAACACGAGCAGCCTTATATATTTCAGAATGCGGACAATCGCATTCTGTTTGCTATTCCCTTTGAAACCGACTACACCCTGATCGGCACCACGGATGTGGAGGTTGACATTGCCAACGTGCGCGACGGCATCAGCGAGCAGGAAATTGACTATCTGTGCGACGCCTTCAATGCGTATGTCAAGCAGTCTATCGGTCGGGACGACATTGTCTGGACCTATGCCGGAGTGCGACCGCTGTTCGATGACGCTTCCAAACAGGCGAGCAAGGTAACTCGAGACTATGTGCTGGTCGAGGATACCGATGGCGCACCGATAATCTCGGTGTACGGCGGCAAAGTCACCACCTATCGAAAGCTTGCTGAAGACGTGATGGACTCGCTCAGGAAACTTGATGCATTCAAGTTTGCCGACCTTCCGAATTCGTGGACGCAGCACGAAGTTCTTCCGGGCGGTGATATGTCGACGTCATTGCATCAGTGCGTCAGCGATGCCCAGAGTCGATTCCCTGAACTGGATGCAGCTATGGTGGCACGCTATGTCCGACACTACGGCACTCGAGTCGACAAGATACTGACAGACCGATGTACAGTCCAAAGCCTGGGAGTGCATTTTGGGGCGGACCTGTATCAGGCGGAAGTCGATTATCTTATGTACAACGAGTATGCGCGGAAGGCCGAAGATATTCTCTGGCGTCGGACCAAGCTTGGTCTGAAAATGACGCCGGAAAATATCAAAACTCTGTCAGACTATATGTCCGCCCGAAACGTTGAAACAACAGAGTAAAAATGACGAACTATATTCTCAGTATTGATCAGGGAACGACCAGTTCCAGAGCCCTGTTGGTGTCGGACAGTGGAAAGGTGGTGTTCACGGCGCAGCAGGAATTTCGTCAGATATTTCCACACGAGGGGTGGGTTGAACACGACGCGGAGGAAATCTGGAAGACCACGCTGGACGTGTCTCGACAGGCCGTTGCGCATGCGCGTGAAAAAGGCGGAACGGTTTTGGGGATCGGGATCACCAATCAGCGAGAGACGACGATAGTTTGGGACAGGGAGACCGGCGAACCGATCTACAATGCCATCGTATGGCAGGACAGACGTACTGCCCACGAGTGCGCCGTGTTCAAAGAACAGGGTTTTGAGCAGAGCGTAACCCAAAAGACCGGGTTGCTGCTCGACCCGTACTTCTCCGGAACGAAACTGCGATGGATACTGCAAAACGTTGAAAAGGCGGAAGCCCTTGCCGATCAGGGCAGACTGGCGTTCGGTACCGTCGACAGCTTTCTGATCTGGCGACTGACCGCGGGATTGAGACACATGACCGACGCGACCAATGCGTCGCGGACTTTGATGTTTAACATTCATACCCAGCAATGGGATGATGATCTGCTCAACATGCTGTCCGTTCCTGCAAGCTGTTTACCAACGGTAGCCGACAGCGCCGATGATTACGGCCTGACCGATGCGAAATGGTTCGATCAGGAAATTCCGATTTGTGGTGTCGCCGGGGATCAGCAGGCCGCGCTGTTTGGCCAATGCTGTTTCAGTCCCGGAATGATTAAAAGCACCTACGGCACAGGGTGTTTCATGATGATGAATACCGGAGATCACGCGCTTGAATCAAGCAGTCGTTTACTGACTACAGTCGCGTCCCGCTTAAACGGAGAAGTCACCTATGCGCTGGAAGGATCAATCTTTATTGCCGGCGCGGCGATACAGTGGCTCCGGGACGAGATTACGTTGCTCGACGACGCGGCGAAGAGCGAGGGTATGGCGTCCTCACTGGATCACAACAACAGTGTCTACATGGTTCCCGCCTTTACAGGTCTTGGTGCTCCGCACTGGGACCCTTCCGCCAGGGGCGCAATATTTGGACTTACCCGCGACACCGGTAAACCCCAGCTGGTCCGTTCCGCTCTTGAGTCCATTGGTTATCAGACCCACGATGTGTTCTCGGCAATGAAAGAAGATGGTGGACAGCTTGCACGTCTGCGCATCGACGGAGGCATGTCGACCAACAGCTGGTTCTGCCAGTTCCTCGCCAATCTTCTGGACACACCTATCGATCGACCTTCAACCACGGAAGCAACCGCTCTTGGTGCCGCCTACCTTGCCGGCCTCAGACTGGGTGTTTTCGAATCAACTGAGCAGCTCGAACAAAACTGGCAGCTCGACCGAAGTTTTGCCGTAGATATGGAGCGCTCAGAGCGCGAGAAGCTGCTGGCAAACTGGGAACGCGCGGTGCGGGCAGTAACCTTGTTTTCGTCCGGTTAGGACAGCGGATTTGTTAGAGAGTAGGGTCTGATCAACTGCGAAAACTTTGCAAAGCTTCGACTGATTCGATACCTCCCTTAAGTTTTCAAACAATACAATGTGCACCACGCGGATATTTGATTCCGAACCGATCTACTGTTGATTTCAGCGTGCATCAGCTGTTAAAGATTGGAACGAAATTTCTAGTCAAACTTGTGATCTGCTGGCAGCTGATATGCAAACGCGACCGATGGAGTGAACAGATTTTGAATTCTTTATGAACAAGAATTTTGGAAGCGATTCACAGCCAGCTTGGTGGCTGAAAGTTTGAGTCTATATAGGGTTTCGGCGCGATTAATGCTTCTTCAATATCAGTATTTCTAACCAGATAAAAAAATGTGGAATGCTCAATGACGGATCGTGAACTGCATCGGGATAGGGTACGGCCGCTTGCCAGTCCTTGTGGTAGTGAATGGTGCCGGACACACTGCGACATATCATCCTATTAAGAGTTCTGGTTACGTTACTGTTCACTTCAAAACTACCAGCTCCGACACCGCTCCCAGCAATCGCTGCAGTAATCGCGTGGTGATGCATTGCCGTATAAGGCTGGCAGCCGACTTCCGGGGTCGAGCCCTCCCCAAAGCGCACCCGGTAGCAGCCAGCGAAACCCTTTTCGTTCTCACCACTGGGGGTCCTATCATCGTGCTGACAATTACGCCCTAACTCTTATCTTCTACAATCTTGGTGACCGTCTTATGCTGTGAGCGCAAAGTGTTTACGGTCATGTTGTTCTTGTCCGTTCAAGTTTTTGAGCTGTTTTATATTAGTTGACGCAACATTCTTCATGTCTACCTAGATATCGTTGGGCGAGAACAAAGAGTCTTCGTTGAATGAAATAATCTTCGTGCCGTGAGTTAGTAGTCTAATTTCCAACGGATGCTCTTTCTTTTTTAACGGTTTTGGTTAGGTAGATCTTGTCTTTATTTGGATCACTGCGAAGGGCAGCGATCAGATCATAGAAATGAGAGAGTCGATGAAAGATTGCATATCCTCCATAGAAGTGCCCTCAAAGAATCAATACAAGGCCAGAGAGTTTAAGGCGAATGGAGCAAGCGTTCCCTAATTTTGACTGCTTGAATGAATAAATCCATCAATTTGTGCGAAAACTCACAGATTTGGACAGAGATTAGGTTTTCTAATCGGTTTGGATAGACCAATCACGGTGTAATCGGTGGACTGGTTCATTGCTTTTTTGGATCAGGATGTGAATCTGGATGCTGCGGAAATCGCGCACATAAAATCTTTCTTAGATGTTATTTGGGAACAACAAGCAAAAATAATTGAGGTGAAAAATTGAATGTAGAAAATTACTTTAAGAAGTGGGGATTGTTCGCTATCACTGCAGTGGCGATAGTTGTTGCATTGCTTGGGATTACTTCGGAAGACAAGCAAAGCCTGACTGTTGGAAGTTCATCAGACGATGCCGAAGTTAATCCTGAACATTCACTTTTCAGGTTGGAATCTCCCCAAACCATGCTATTCCCAACGCTGGAAGAATCGGACCTGCCTGAAGTAGGTAGCGAAGAATACTCGAAACAGTTGGTGGCGCACCAGGCGAAAATTGAAGTTGGGATTAAGGAATTGCAGCACAAGCTGAGTATTCACAGAAATCTAAGAGTCGATTTCGCTGAAGTGGAAAGTTACGCGGAAGTATTAGACGGAGCACGTGAATCGCTAGAACGGTTTCCTGATGCGGATGATGTTCTGATTCGAGCTTATGATTCACTAGGCACAGATGTCGCGGCATCAACTTTGTCTTTAAGAGAAAAGTTGTCGTGGGAGGACTATGAATTGGAAACAGGAATTTCGGTACAAGATATAAACGCCCTGTTTGCGAATTAGGGTTTTCATATACAGAAACGCGTCGTTTTACCAAAAATCTCCAGCCGGTAAGTCTGAAGATATTCAAACTAAAAATATAAATTCAAGGAGCATGGAATGTTTTTGATGTTGAGCATATTCCGCAAACGCATACAATTGAACTTTTTATTAGTCAGCTTCTTTTGTTCATTAAGCTTGCATGCTGGCGAAACATTGGTTGGGGCAACGGGTGCAAAACTCGAGGCAACACCGGACGGGCAGGCTGCTTTTTCTATTCCTATCGAGATGCCGCCAGGCATTCGTGGGCTAAATCCTGAGGTATCTCTCAATTACCACTCGGGCGCTGGTAATGGGCTGCTAGGGATAGGTGGCTCATTGTCCGCGAATTCTGCAATTACTCGGTGTCCAGCTACGTTGGCACAAGAGGGGGTCTCTCGCGGGGTTCAACATGATGATCTGGATCAATTTTGTCTCGGCGGTGAAAAACTGGTTCTGGTTAGTGGTACCCATGGCCAAATCGGTGCGGTCTACCATACTGAAATTGAAACCTTTCAAAGGATTGAAGTCACCCACGCAACTCAACTTCCCAATGGGACGGTTTCTCCTCTTTCGTTTAAGGTTTCCAATCCGTCTCAGGGTTTTGCGGTTTACGGGGAAGACAACAGAAGCCGAATTCAAAACAATGCAACCCACGCTATGAGTGCCTGGCTTGTCTCCGAGCTGCAGGATAGTTTTGGCAACAGCATTGAATATGACTACAAAACCACGTCAAAAGTCGGGCCGGGTGGTCAAACGTTCACTGAGACCGTAATTGATTCGATTCTTTATGGGGGAAACAGAGTCACTGGGTTGGCGCATCACTTAGCCGTCAATTTTACCTACGAAAATCGAGTCGACGAACGTTTCTCCTTCAGCAATGGGGCTGGATTCAAGCAATCAAAAATTCTAAAAACGATCAGCACGCTAGCAGGCGGGGAGGTTGTTCGTGAGTATTCAATAGAATATGAATCATCATTTGCAAGTGATCAGTTACGAATGCGATCCATTCAGGAATGCAGCGGTGAGGGAGACTGCTATCCGTCTACAGAATTTCGTTGGCACAACCCTGATTATCGGATGTATCGGTCAGAAACATTGCCGTTTTCGTTTCTCGATGACAACGGCGAGTTGAAAGGTATTTTCATAGATATCAATGGTGACGGGCGATCTGATTGGGTCGAGGCTTACAGAGATGAAATGGGGATTGACCATCTAAGTACAGTGCTTAACTTGTCCGACGGGTGGCACGATGACTTTGCATACTCGGCACCTGCTCCACTGACTCTGAATCGATCCGGAAGCAACAGTCTGACAATGGGCGAAACGGCTGATTTAGACGGTGATGGACTTATGGACTGGGTGTCATCGGTAGAAATAGACGGCCAATTGTTTTCAGAGAGCTGGATTAATACGGGAGATGGCTGGCTATCGAGTCCGTCTTTTTCGCTACCGGGACCACTTGCTTTGATTGAAAATGGTCAAGGGAGTCCTGCCGGTGAGCTGGTTGACCTCAACGGAGACCACCTGGTTGACTTCGTGCAGTCGGTTAGAAGAGTCGACGGTTCAGTTGCGAATAAAACATGGATTAACACGCGCAGTGGTTGGGCATCAGCACAAAACTTACAGCTTCCTGATATTCACTTTGTCCACGATGCAGAGGTCGGACGAGATGGCATCGTTGGGGGGGTATTTCTGGATGTAAATGGCGATGGACTCGGCGACTGGATAAATGCCCACACTAATTCATCTGGTGACCAGGTACGTCAGACATGGCTCAACAATGGAAATGGATGGGTGCTTGATTCTGCCTTTCGACCTCCAGCAATTCTCACTGATTACTCTGGTGGTGGAAGTAAGCCTCTCGGTGGTTTTGTCGACCTGAATAGCGATTCACTGCCTGATTTGATTTACAGCGCATATAACATGGACAGCAATCAGCTGTATCGGGCTGCATGGTTAAATACTGGGCGCAGATTTGTACGAGCCTCCGATCTGGATCCTCCGATAGCAATCACTCAGTTTAGCGATTCAAAACGCGACCAACTGGGGGTTTTTACGGATTTAAATGCTGATGGATTGGTTGATCTCATGATTGCGCACGAATCAGTAAGTGGAGCACATCAAGATCAGTCATATTTAAATACGGGGTCTGGTTGGGAACCGATGTCTTTCCAGAAATCAACCGCCGGAGTTTATTTTCCCTTAACCCGTATTCGCGCAGGCGGTGATAGCAAGGTTGTAAGTTTATTTGTCGATATTAACGCTGATGGAACAACAGATCAGGTAAGCCATTCAGAGGTCCGCATTAAAACCAGTGATCTTCGGGACTTTGCGTTACACGAACACATTGTCGAGACCAAAAACGCATTCGGATTTGTGTCCCGTGCAGTATTCGAACCTGCGTCTACACCGGAGGTATACGAAAAGGGGTCAGAGGCTGAATACCCGCATATTGATCTGCCTTTGACATCACCGATTTTGACCAGAATAGAAGTCAGTGACGGGATTGGAGGAATGCTCGGTTCTACTCATCGTTATGGGAATTACCGTTCTGATGCTGCAGGACGAGGCTCTCTAGGCTTCGGGTGGAAGGAGATTATTGATGACTTTAACGGCCATACGGTCAGATCAGAGTACTCGCAAAAATTTCCATTTGTCGGGCGATTGGAAAACAGCAAGCAGTTCCTCGCCAACGGTACATTGATAAACCATACGATTCAATTGGATGAGGAGAAAGTTCTTAATCAGGGAAAAACTTTCTTCCCATTTGTTCAAAACCAGTCTGTCAGTATCTATGAGCTGGATGGGCAGTTGGTAACAAAAGCCGACACAACGCGAGAATACGATTCATTTGGTCGAATGACTTTTCAGTCTGATGAGATCGACGATGGAGCCTCGCTGTTCACTACTGGTGTAATTACGACCTATCATCCGGACGATACTGGTCAGTGGATTTTGGGGAAAACAAAAGATGTAACGACAACCAGAACTGCACCAAGTGTTCCCGCACAAACAAGAGTTGTGTCCTATACATATCATCAGTCTGGAGCCATTCATACTGAGACTGCGGACCCGGGTCATCCAAAAGCAGTTGTTAAGACGATCCACTATGACGATTACGGTAATCCGACGTCTACCGAAATTTCAGCTGCTGATATCAGCAGCCGTACAAATACTGTCCAATACACCAGCGACGGGCGCTTCCCCGAATTACTTGTAAATCCGCTCGGCCACGCCGCTTCTTTGAAAACTGATGGTCGATTTGGTGTGGTTACTGAGAAAACTGACGTTAACAATATCAGGACGCTGCGCATACATGATTCGTTTGGAAGCTTGAAACGCGAAGTTACCAAGCGTCAGCTGGATGAGGAGAAGGATAACGACACTGCAACTATCGTGAAATGGTGCGGTTCCTCAGAGAATTGTCCGTCCAACGCGGTATATCTCGTTAGTGCGGTCAAAAAAGACGAAAAAGAATCGCCTGAAACCGTCTATTTCGACATGCTCGCACGCGAAATCAAAAAGTCTACACTGGGGTTCGACGGAACTGCCGTTCTTCAAACCACCCAGTTCGATGCCTTAGGTCGAAAATCTGAGGAGTCGCGTTTGTACTATGCTTACCTTGAGGAAGAAGCCGGTGGTTACTCGATACCTAAAGTAAAGTACGGATATGGTTCGCTCGGCAGAAAGAAGTACGTTGAAAACCCTGATGGATCCCGAGTCCGCTATAGCTATGATGGTCTGAAAACTACATCGACGAATGCGCTGTTGCAGACCCAGACGACAATAAAAAACGGACATGGGGACGTCATATTTGTCACCGATGCGGAAGGGAATTTGACCAGTTATACCCATGATGCTGCGGGTCGTCTTCTGACGACAACTGATCCTCACGGAAATCAGATCGTCAACAAATACGATGATCGCGGCTTTAAACAGTACCAGGATGACCCCGACATGGGACGCTGGCACTATGCCTACAACTCGATTGGTGAGCTTGTATCGCAGACGGACGCAAATGGTCAGGTTTTCAGTTATCGCTATGACGTTTTGGGTCGTAAAACAAAAGAGATCGCTGATAATGTCTCTGGGTTTTCGGCCGGTACGGTGCTCAACGAATGGGTATTCGACACTGCGTCCAATGGGATCGGTAGGCTTGCGCAGGCGATCAGCCACGAGGGGTATGTCCGAGACCATGAATATGATGATTTAGGTCGTCAAATATCTGTTACGGAGACTATTGACGGTGAATCTTATCGGACTGGTATGTTTTATAAAGGCGCGACTGATGAGATTGACGGCATTGCGTATCCCAACGGATTCCTGGTACGAACGATTTACAATGACCAGGGGTATGAAGAGGAACTGCGAGCGGCTGGGTTAGATGAATATGAGTTGTATCTTGAACTGGTTGAAGTTGCCAAGGAAAAGTATGAGGAAGCCAACTCATATTACGAAGCCAACGAACCTCGTCGAAAGGTATTAGTTGAACAGTACGAAGATGAGACAGCAGGAGCGAGTGGGCTGGAATCCGATGCACAACACTGGGCGGCAGAATACTCCAGGCTTGCACAACGGCAAAATTATCATGCTGCAAGGGCCAACAGCTTCGCTGTTCGTCACAAAACTGCGTTAAGTAAGTATATCCATCTGGTTAATACGATGAATGCAGCGGCTGCAGAATACAACGCTGCAGCAGAAAGAGGTGATCAAGCGGCAATGGATGCAGCTGATCAGAAATACAAAGCTTATGATGCATCACAGAAAGCTCAGGAAAGATTGGTAGGCAAGATAGCGGAGGATCATGCCAGGGAAGTTGCAAAAGCAAATGAGCTGAATGGCCCAGTTTCATCTGCTTTGAATGGACTGAATCGGGCCAATGCTGCAATTGAGGCAATGAACAACGAGGTAGGTCCTTTGGCTGACCAGATTAATGAGATTCAGCGCAATTACGAAGAGAACATGGAGGATTTTGAGGACGCGCAGGATGATGCTGAGGTGGCTCTCGAAGCATACGAAAAAGCGTCAATCGTCCATTGGCAGGCAGAGTCATATACTGCAAGTGGTGAAGTTGATCGATTTCGGCAAGGCAACAATGTCGTAACATCCATCACGTACGACCAAAATACGGGGCAAATTCTAACCATTCAGGCTGACGCGCAGTATTCGGAAGACGTTCAAACTCTGGTTGCAAACCGAGAGTCCGATGCGGGCCTGCAATTTGCCGAGAGTACGCTCAGTAGACTCGAATCAGAAAAAAATAGCCATCAGGGGCATTACATTTCCAGCCTGACCGATCTCGAGGACAAAAGAGGAGCGGTGCATACTGCGACTCAGGAGCTTTCTCAACAGACAGTCGGGGAGTATTGGCATCGGATATATGAGAGAAAGTTGGTGGGCGCAAATCTGGATATGGAAATGGCCAGCGCGGAGCTTGAGCTGAACAGCGATATTTCCACGATTTATGCTGAAACAACAAACTCTCTGTCAGCCATAGTCGCCTATGCAAAGGCGAAACGGAATGAAGCGGTTGATAAGATATCTTCAGATCAGAGTTTGCTGGACCAATTCGAGGAGCTGACGGGCCTTGACTTTGAGGGCGGCGCCAAATCTCTTGAGATAATACCTAACAGTATTGATCCTGAAATTTACTACTATCTAATTGGAGATGTTGAGTTGGAGGTAGAGACTAATCAACTTCTTGAGTCTCACTACTCCAGACTCGATCAAGCGTATCGAGATACGACGGATGCCGTAGACCTCATATATGAAGAGTACGATTCGTATATCGGTGAGAATGAATGGAAATATGACTATTACGTAGATAGATACAATCAGGCTCTTGCAAATATACAAACATACAAAAGTCAGGCAAGTTCTTATCTATCCCAGTACAACAGTAAGACGAGCCAGGTCAACAATCTCAAATCGAAATATGATCAGAATAAAGACTATCGACAGCGTTTCGAATACAAAGCGCATCTTGATCTGTCTAACCACTATCATTTCGCACGTATTGGAGACACTTACCGCGCAAATGCATATCTGAAACGGTCTCGCGATTACACCGCGCAGGCGAATCGATATCGGTCCATCGAAAACTCTTATTACTCGCAGTGGCAGACAGCTAAGACTCAGCAACAACAGCTATGGAGTTCGTATTCCACAGCTAATGCGAATGTGAGTGGCGCAAAAAGCACTCGTGACTGGGCAAACTGGGCTACAGGCTTTTTTCCTGCCTTTGACTCAATGGAAGATCAGCAGGAATATTTAAAAACACTGGCAAACTACGACATCCAGGCTGATGAGGCCGCTATGGCGATACGAGAGACTGAGCGTATGGTTCGGCACGTCAAGCTCTCAAATGGCAGTAAGACGATTCAGCACCAGGGTTTTATTTTCGATTCTCTTGGAAACCTTAAATACAGAGATGACTATGTCTCAAATATCAGTGAATCGTTTTTCTACGATGAGCTCAACCGCCTGACCAACAGCTCACTTACAGGAGAGTCCACAAGCCTGTATCAGTTGGCAGGGTTGGATTCAGTTACTTATGGATATGATGCGCTGGGAAACATAAGCAATCGATCAGACGTTGGAACCTATGAATATGCTGGTGACAGCGTAGGTATTCATGCCGTTTCATCGATTTCGGGTATTCTGAACACCAGCTACACCTACGACAAAAACGGTAACATGCTAACTGGCGATGGTCGAAGCATAACACCGGGTTGGCACAATAAGCCTGTGCATATCACCAAGAATGGGGCGAGTGTATCAATGGACTACGGACCTGAGAGACAGCTATTCAGACAATTTCACAACAATATCTCTGGTCAGGTTGAGACGATTACCTTGGGAAGTATCTATGAAAAGCTGACCAAGACAGAATCTACCGGTACTTCTGTTGAGCACAAGTACCATATTCCAATCAGAGGCGGGGTTATAGGCGTAGTCACAAAGACCGACTCCAATATCCGGACAAACTATATCCACCGAGACTACTTGGACTCAGTAGTCGCGATTACGGATGAAACCGGTTTGATGCAAGATCGTTTTCATTATGATCCGTTCGGAAAACGCCGAACCGCAATTCTGATTGGCGATAATGCGTCGGATGTTTTATCCAAAAATACCATCTGGCGGGGCTATACTGGGCATCGCGAGATGGCGGGTGTCGACCTCATTCATATGGGAGGGCGAGTCTATGACGCCAACATTGGTCGTTTTATCTCTGCTGACCCGCATATTCAGTCGCCACTGAACCAGCAGAGCTTTAATAGGTACAGTTATGTGCTGAACAATCCTTTTGCTTTCACCGATCCAAGTGGATATTTCTTTAGTAAGATAAAAAATCTGTTTAAGAAGGTCGGAAGTATCTTCAAGAAAGCTATCCGAATCGTCAAGAAAGTGGTGAAGAAGGTCACAAAGTTCATCAGAAAACACTTGAGAACGATTGCGGCGATTTCGATTGCAGTATTTGTACCGCCAGCGCTGGCAGCAGTTGGTAAGCTATCTGCAGTCGCGATAGGGGCATTAACGGGTGCGGCATCTGGCTTTGTG
>JBCCGE010000014.1:0-50606 GCA_039029455.1 Pseudomonadota bacterium
CAAGAACAGACTGCTTGCCAATGAAATCGGTGGCCTTGTCGAAAGACACAAAACGATCCAGACCAGTCTCCTGCGGCGTATAGTCTGGTTTAAATTCCCGCAGCCAGGACCCAAAGGATTTTTCAAGTCGCAGACTCATCATTGCCCTCATGCCAAACGGTCGAATTCCAAGATCCGATCCTGCCTCCATTAGAATATCAAACAACGCCACCTGTTGATTTGACGGCACATAGATTTCGTAGCCAAGATCGCCGGTGTAACTGACACGCTGTACGACGGCATCGGACGCACCAACCTGCAGTTGTCTGACCGACATAAACGGAAACGCTGCGTTAGAGACATCAACACGAGTCACCCTTTCCAGCAAGGTCCGGGCATTCGGCCCTGCGATCTGAAAGCCGAGTCGTTGCTGGGAAATGTTTCGTATCTCGACATTTTCATCCTGCAGGTGCTGCTCCAGCCAGCGCTGATGATAGGCTTGTGACGCATACGAAGCCGTCAGCTGAAATTCATCCTCGGACAACCGGGAGACTGTAAAGTCACCGATTATTTTTCCACGTGGGCTTAGCATTGGGGTCAGACTGATCCTGCCGGTGTTCGGAATTCTTCCAGCCATAATCCGGTCTAACCAGGCCTCTGCCCCACTGCCGGTCACCCAAAACTTACTGAAGTTGTGGATTTCATTGATGCCCACGGCCTCGCGTACAGCCCGACATTCTTCAGCGACGGTCGGGAACGCATTAGAGCGGCGAAAACTTGGAATTTCCCATGGCTCTTCACCCTCGGGAGCGAAGTAGTTAACGTGCTCCATGCCGTAAGCGGCACCGAATACGGCGTTTCGTTGTTGCCACAGTCCATACGCCGGCGTGGTGTGGAATGGCCGCGCGGCCGGAAGCTCTTCATTGGGATACGACACTGAAAACCGACGCTGATAGTTTTCCCTGACCTTTATTCGCGTAAACGCGTGGGTGCAGTAATCACCAAACCTCGCGACATCCATCGCAAAAACGTCTCGTGACGGCTCGCCGTCCACCATCCACTCTGCCAGCGTCAGACCAACGCCTCCGCCCTGACTGAAGCCCGCCATAACGCCACACGCGGACCAGTAGTTTCGCAATCCGGGTACAGGCCCAACCAGCGGATTGCCATCCGGGGCAAAAGTAAACGGGCCGTTGATCACGGTTTTGATTCCGGCTTCAGCAAGCACCGGGTAACGCTTGTATGCCAGGTCGAGTGAATCTCCGATACGATCCAGATTATCCGGCAGCAGTTCATGACCAAAATCCCACGGCGTGCCGTCGACGGCCCACGGATCGCAGTCCTGTTCGTAGAATCCAATCACCAGCCCCTGACCCTCCTGACGCAGATAACTCTCGCCCTCGGGATCCATAACATGAGGCAATTCCGTTGCATGGTTCATCACAATGTCGATAGGTTCTGTGGCCAGATACTGGTGCTCCATCGGATGAAGCGGGAGATACACGCCTGCCATCGCACCGACCTCCCGCGCCCACAAACCGGCGGCGTTGACCACATGCTCGGCAACGATGGTGCCCTGCTCGGTAACCACTTCCCAGCTGCCATCAGAGCGGGGAATGGTTTGCAATACCGGATTTCTCAATACGATCTCTGCGCCCTGCTGTCGTGCAGCGCGAGCATAAGCGTGAGTCGTTCCTGAGGGATCCAGATGCCCGTCCAGCGGATCATAGAGCGCGCCAATAACACCGTCGGTATTTGTGATCGGTGACAGTTCTCGAATTTCATCGGGACCGACCAGATGAGTATCCAGACCCATGTAACGGTGTTTGGCACGCTCTGCTCGCAGATAGTCCATCCGATCCGGTGTGGTTGCCAGCGTGATACCACCGACGTGATGGAGCCCGCAGTCCTGTCCGGAAATTTCTTCGAGCTCGCGATACAACTCGATGGTGTACCCCTGCAAGGCCGCCATGTTCGTGTCGGCGTTGAGCGTATGAAACCCACCTGCAGCGTGCCAGGTCGACCCCGAAGTCAGTTCAGAACGTTCAATCAACAGCACATCTTTCCACCCCATCTTGGTCAGATGGTACAGAACGCTGCAACCCACGACGCCCCCGCCTATAACGGCGACCTGTACATGTGTTTTCATAAATTCAGTGACTTACTATTGTGTAAAACATTACTCAGACTCGACCTTTTCAATCAGCGCCCTGATATACCCGCCAACTTCGTGAGGTTGCACACAGGCATAACGAATCAATTCATCGAATCGTCGGGAGAACAAGCGAATGTGCTCGGTGCTGTTCAATACCAGATAAAACTGTCCAATAAATACAATTGCCCGCAGCGGCCCAAAAATAGTAAACGCGACGGTATAAATCTGACGACCATCGAACAGGTACCAGCGGAATCTGGGATATAACTCATCGATCAGATCGGCCATATTCTGTAACTGATCAATTCGAACTGATTTTGGCAGGTCCCGCCAGATACCTTCACCGAATGCAAAACCCTCAATATCCTGTGTGGACTGACAGGCCTCCATATCGGAATCTTCACGGCGTTGCTGGATCAAAAGTCTGTGAGTGTCTCGAATACTCTGGTCAGTGCGACCGACGCCGTAACGCCGAAACTCGTAACTCGCTACAGCTTCGGTTTTTATCAGGTCCGGAAGTGTCGCCGGGATATAGCGAACTTTGTATTGTGCAGCCTCCTGATGCCACTCCAGAACTTTTTCATTGACTGTGGACTTTGAAAAATCCTCAAACTCAAGCGGACCTGTCATCAGATCGGCGCCAAGCTGGCCCTGCTCCGTTAAACCCAGCAACCAGTCAACACTGACCTGATAGTGCTCTGCAATTGCGGCAATGGTGTCGGCCCTCGGCAGCCTCAGCGTATGCTCCGACAACAACTGGGAAAGGGTTGAACGATCGACACCAATTGATTGAGCGAAACGTGAGTGATTCAGACCACTTTGTCGAATGACCTGTTCGATTCGTTGCCGAAACGTGGTGACTCGCTGCTCGTATTTCACCACTCGGCCCTCAATTCGGACTTTCGTCGCGTCACGTAGGCATTCAGTTCTTCTCGAATCGAGTCGTCGAGGTGGGGTGGCTCGAAGTCCTGCAGAATCCTCTTAAACAATGCATTCGCTCTTTGATCAGCGCGCAGACTCCCGCTTTCCTGCCAGGTTTCAAAGTTGCTCCAGTCCGCAAGAATCGGCGGGTAGAACGCATCCTTGTATCGCGCGATGGTGTGTTCGGTTCCAAAGAAATGCCCCCCTGCTCCCACGGAGCGAATGGCATCCAGCGCCAGTTCGTCTTCGGTCACCTTTATCGGAGTCAGATACTCGGCCATCATCTGGATCAACTCCATATCGATAATCAGCTTTTCAAACGAGGCGCACAGTCCACCCTCAAGCCATCCGCCACTGTGCTTGATCATGTTGCCGTGTCCCATCACAGCGGCCCAGAGGGCATTTTGCGATTCCCATGCGGCCTGTGCGTCCGGAGCATTGGATGCATTTACATTGGAGGTGCGGTACGGAATCCCGTATCGCCTTGCAAGCTGGCCTCCGGCCAAAACTGCTTTTGCGTACTCAGGTGTTCCGAATGCCGGTGCGCCGGACTTCATATCGACATTGGATGTGAACCCTCCGTACATAGCGGGCGATCCTGGATTCACCATTTGTGTGATGGCGATGACACCGAGTGCTTCTGCATTTTGCTGCGCCAGTGCGCCCGCCAGGGTCACCGGGCTCATCGCGCCGGCAAGCGTAAACGGTGTGACCACAACCGGTTGCCCCATCTCTGCCATCAGCATCAATCCATCGAGCATGGGCTTATCGACTTTCAGCGGTGAATTGGTATTGACGACTGTCATTAAACCCGGCTTCTGCTTCAGCGTCGCGTAATCAATACCGCGTGAGATACACATCATCTCGATTCCATCCTCGACCTTTCCGTTGCCGAGACTGTAGACATGCCACGGTTTTTCCGTCAGTTCTATAAACCCCATATAGGCATCCAGGTGCCGTGTATGGGCAGGCAAGTCAATTGGCTCTACGGGATAGCCAGAATGTAAAGCGACCGTGTTGAAACTCTGTCCGAGCCGCAGCAGGTTACAGTAGTCCTCATAGTTGCCGGAACGCCGTCCACGATCCATGTCTGAACAGTTCGGCGGACTGGCAACCAGACTAAAGTTAATGTAGTTGCTGCCGTAGGTCGACTGAATCGACGGACTCCGCCCATAGAGCGTAAAGTGTTCAGGGACCGTCGCAATTTTTTCCAGAACCAGATCACGATCCATTCGAACATAACCACTTTCGGAATCCAGAATCGCACCGTGCTGAATCATAAGGTCGCGAGCACGATCATTCACGATCTGCAGACCAATCTGTTCAAGTATGCGCATCGATCCATCGTGGATCAGCTCCAGACCCTCGGCATCCAGAACCTCTATCGGATCATAGGGGTTTCTCAGCTGCTGGACCGGAGGTTGTTCCAGACAGAAAGCCGGTTTCTCTCTGACTCGTCGGGTGCGTCTGCTCATTCAATAAACCGTGTCGCTGCTAATTGCGGGTAACCTAACTCAAATGTTTCTAATTTGGAACACTTGTTGATCAAATAAAACATCATTGCAATGGTGTTGAATTTGTTTACCACTCATCGCGAAATCCCTCATTGCCAGCAAACGAATCTGCGAATAGTTTTGCACTATGCAGAAAATAATAGTGGGGAGTGAAGATTGGCGGATACGCGACTGAAACCGGCCAAACCATTGCGTAAGACTGAATGGCCTACATGGGGCCTGATTCTGTTGGTATACGGCAGCTGGCTGTCCCTCATCCTGAATTATCACGCCTTAACACCCTGGGTGTTTGTCGTCGCCATGACGGTCACGCTGACTTTGTACAGTTCGTTATGCCATGAACTGATTCATCGCCACCCTACTGCCAGTGAGTCGCTAAACGATGCCTTTGGATTTATCCCTCTGGGTCTTATTTTTCCCTACCGGATTTATAAGGAAAGTCATCTCGCGCATCATGACAACACTCAGTTAACGTTACCCGGGATAGATCCCGAAAGTTACTTTCAGTGTCCGGTCGGCTGGGAATCCCATTCGAGACTGACGCGTTTCCTGTGTCACATCAACATGACACTGGGTGGACGTTTACTGCTTCAGCCAGGTTTCGCGGCGTTGTGTGTACTCAAGCAGGCGATCGATGAATTGGTAACAAAATCCACACCGACGAACCGGCGGGTGATGTGGTTTGGACACTACATCATGGTTGCAGCTTTACTCGGTTTGATATCAGGGCCTCTCGATATCGGGATATGGCACTATGTGATCTGTGCTTATGCGTCGCAGGCAATTATTCAGATACGGTCATTCTACGAACATCGGCCGAACGAATGCGAAGACGGTCGCACTGTCATGATGCATGCATCCCTGCCAATGCGGCTTCTGTTTCTGAATAACAACTACCACCTTGTTCATCACGACCGCCCTGATCTCGCCTGGTACGAAATTCCCGCGTTCTACCGACAAAACCAGGCAAGTTATGACGCTCGCAGTGAAGGCTTCTCGGTAACGGGATACTGGCGCTGGTTTCGATACTTAGTCTCGCCTGTAGAATCGCCTGTCCACCCTGTCGGTCCCGAGCAGAACTTCCAGCGTCCACACATCCCGTAAGCAGGGTTTCAGGGTATGCCGATGATCAGGACGTGGCCGCAGTCGCAAACGCGTTTAGTGCACCGCTGACTTTTTCCAGTACACCGTCACAGCCTTCCATTTTGTGGCGACCCTGCAAGTAGGCGGAATCGTTGTAGCCGAGCCACACATCACCGTTTTCATCTTCCCATATCAGTGCTTTCATCGGCAGGTCTATGCCCGCGCTCTGTGCGCACTGCATCAGTTTGGTGCCAACTTTCGGGTTGCCGAAAATGACGAGTTCGGTCGGACGCAACGATTCACCAACGCTTTCCGCGCCCTTTTGGTGATTGATTCTGGCAAACACTTTCATGCCTTTCTCTGCCAGTACCGCCTCAAGTTTAGTCGCGGTGTCGCTCACTGACGACGCGCTTTTCACCGCCGTCAAACCATCTGCTGCATATGTCATTGAAATAAATCCAATCAGGGTTAGTGCAGCCACTGTCTGCAGCCACATTCTGTTCACGGTAAACATCTCTCGTCTTCCTCAAAAGTTGAAATTTAAATACCAATACTATCGCGTCACTGCGCAAAGGCATAGACACGATCAGCAGGCCAGGGTTCCCGGACTCAGATCTGCATACTAACGGGGGTGGTAGGGCGGGCGTAGTCCTCACACAATATCGAAGCCAAAGTACTGACCAGTTGATCAGCATTGCTCTGAGAAAAACACAGCGGCGGCTTGATTTTCAAAACATTGTGATTCGGACCATCTGTCGATATCAGAATGCCGGACTGTTTCATTCGTTCAGCAATGTACGCGGCCTGCGCGGGTGCCGGTACTTTTGTCTCTATATCCAACACCAGCTCTATTCCCACAAACAGACCAAGTCCGCGAACCTCACCGATTAGAGAGAAATCTTCCTGCAGTGCCTGCAAACCTTTGATCAGTGAACCACCGCACTGGTGTGCATGGTGCTGCAGGTTTTCACTCTCGATGACATCAAGCACAGCGTGACCGACGGCACATGAGACCGGATTGCCGCCAAAAGTGTTGAAATATTCCATACCGTTATTAAAGGCATCCGCGATTGCGCGCGTCGTCACCACTGCAGCCAGCGGATGTCCGTTTCCGATGGGTTTTCCCAGAGTCACAATATCCGGCACAACATCCTGAGCCTCAAAACCCCAGAAATGACTGCCGACACGGCCGAAACCAACCTGCACCTCATCGGCGATACAGACGGCACCGACGTTGCGTGCTTTATCGTAAACAGCCTGCAGGAATCCATCAGGCAGTACCACCTGTCCGCCGCAACCCAAAACCGATTCGGCGATGAACGCGGACGGCTCCAGGCCATCTGTCTGCAAAAATTTCTCGATGGTTTCAACTGTTCGCCGATTGCTCTGCTCGTCGTCGATACCGTCCCGGTAACGATCAGGCATTGGCACTGTGTGGGTGTATACCGGCCTGCCTTCTCCACCGGGTCCATTGTGTTTATAGGGACTGATACTGATCAACGATTGCAGGTGACCGTGATAAGCATGGTCCACGATCAGAACGTCCTTGCGGCCGGTGTACGTGTGAGCCAGACGCAATGCAAGATCATTGGCCTCACTGCCGCTATTCACCAGAAAAACGACATCCAGTGATTGCGGTAAAAACGACAGCAGGCGCTCAGAGTAGTGTTCAATCTGCGGATACAGATACCGACTGTTAGTGTTCAGGACAGCCGATTGACGACATTCCGCTTCCACTACCGCAGGATGGCAGTGTCCCACATGCGCCACGTTATTGACACCGTCAAGATAAGGGCGACCTGTGTAGTCATACAGATACTGAAGCGCGCCACGGGCGACATAAATGGGATCCCTGTAAGACAGGCGCAGATTCGGTGAGAGATGAGCTCTGCGCGAGTTCAGAACCCGATTGACATCCTCAGCGCTGACAACGGGCTGACGATCAATCAGATCCTGCGGTATCTGCAGAATGGCATTGGGATCGGGGCAAAGACTCCTCCAGACATCTCGGTGGCCGTGACTGCCGACACCAACAAATGTATCTTCTTCATCGAGTAAATCCGTAACGATTTCAAAGTGGACATGAGGAGGCCAGTCGCCGTTTTCGCTAGGCTCGCCCATGGTCGCCAGAAGCGTTCCCGCGGAAACATGCTGTCCTTTGATCAGATGCCTGAATGATTGTGGGGTCAGGTGTCCATACAGCGTAAAAAATGTTACTTCACCATGCGATAGTTCAACATTGTGCTGCAGAATCACGGTACCGCCGTAGTCGAACTGAGCGTCATGGTAGGCAACTGACCAGACGCAGCCTTCATAGCAGGCGTATACCGGCGATCCTGCCGGCTGAAAAATATCGATGCCGAGATGAAGGGTGCGACGATGTCCTGTGGCGTCGTCAAAATCATCACTCGCATAAATCAACCGGTACTCACAGTACATACCAATGCCGGCATCACAATGCTGATCGTCGATCTGCCGAAACAGATCGCGGGTCGCGATTGCCGAATCGTACGGAATCGCCGGATTTCCGATAAAGGGACTTGAAACACTGGAGTCGAGCGGAAGCAAACGATCTGCTTTCAGGTCAAGATCAACGATAGAACTAAATCCAGAGTGATTGCGTCGACACCATGCTGTGATCTCTGTGCTGTTTGGCACAGGCTCCAGACCGCACACGGAACGAAGATAGTAACGGGCGTATCGTGGATGGATGTCCGCGAGACGCAGCAACGCTCGCCATGCCGGCGCTTCTGAAATTGCGAGGTATTTGTTGTTGGGTTCCTGCTGCTGCTGATATGCACTGATGCAGACGCTCATGCACAGTCGCATCACCATGAGATCAAAAACAACATCGATTTCATGTTCGGTCAGCGGCATCTCAGTGTGGAACCCTGCAATCACTTCTCCCGCAGCATCCAGCGGCCTTGGTGTGTCCAGAATGGCATATGCAGCTGCTACCGCTGCATCAGTGACCAGCCAGCCATAGACCATGTCTCCATAGTCGATCAGACCCGCTACCCGCTGCTCCCAGGGCCCCCTGGATTCGACCAGCACGTTGTTGTCGTTGGCATCATTGTGAATGACACCCCTGCGAATACGATCACCACCGGATGCAAGTGAGTTTTCATATCGATCGGTATATCGATGCAGCAGTGCTCTGCGCTCGGGCTGTTCAATAAGATCTACATAACGATTTACGATTTCTCCCGCATGTTCCATCTTCCACAACAACGGTCTTTCCAGAGCAGGATGCTCAAAACCCTGCAGTGCTTTTGTGACACTGGCCACAGCAGACCCGAGACTTTTTCGCAGCGCTGCGGTCGCTGGATTAATTTCGGATAACAAGCGTCCCTCCAGATAGGACACCACCCGACAGTCGTAGCGATGCCCTTCACTGTCTTCAATCTGCTCAATCTTCTTACCAGTTAAGGATGCTTTGACTTCGGGAACACACTCAACGGCTGCGGATTTCAGACAGCTAAATACGTGATCCTGACATTCCAGCATCGTCGTGTCTTCGTCGCGATTTGCAATTTTAAACACCCATTTGCCTTCACCGTCATCGAGCTTGAAATTGAGATCGCGTTCTCCTGGCAGCGGCTCCAGCAATCCACTCAGGCCGTAATATTTCTCGAGGAAATCTGAGCTCTGAGCGCCATCAAACGGAGGACGGTAGCACTGGGTAGACATGTTTTTACGATAGTGGAGTCAGCGTCGGATTCTATCGTTACCATCCGGACCATTCGAGCGTTTTCGATGGTCGGCACCTTGAATAGCCGGTACACTTGCGACGCCTGAATCTATCTGCCAGTCGTGTCCCGCACTCCGATCACTCTGCCTCCTGTTCTGATCGCACGAATTTTTGTTCCGTTCGCGCTCGGCTACTTCACCTCCTATCTCTACCGGGTCATCAACTCAGTAATCGCCGGAGATTTAACTCAGAGCATTGGAATTGATGCTGAACAACTTGGGCTGCTCACGAGCGCCTACCTGATTGCATTTGCAGCAGCTCAACTTCCTCTTGGTGTATTCCTGGATCGCTTTGGTCCGCGAACCGTCGAAGCTGCATTGTTGATGTGTGCGGCCGCCGGAGCCTGGATATTTGCATCAGCAGAAACCGTAACCGGACTGATTATTGGTCGACTGCTGATCGGTCTCGGCGTTTCCGCTTGTCTTATGGCGGCATTTAAATCAATCGTGCAGTGGTTTCCGTCCGATCGAATTCCACTCGCGAACGGCATACTTTTGACCTCCGGTGGACTGGGCATTCTGTCAGCCGCGGCTCCTGTTGAGTGGGCACTCCAGTTCACCGACTGGCGTGGGGTATTTCAGATTCTGGCCGTTTTCACATCGGGTGTTGCCTTGACTATTTTTCTTCTGGTCCCTGAGAGAAACACCGAGGTGCCCAGGCAATCGCTGAGTGCACATTTACGTGCCATCGCGGCCCTGTTCGGTACCCGAAGATTCTGGCATCTGACCCCGTTGTCGACCGCTTGCCAGGGCAGTGCGATTGCCACCATTGGACTGTGGACTGGTCCCTGGCTCCGTGATGTCAGCGCCATGAATCGAGCCGACGTAGCCCTGACAATAACCTGGCTGGGTGCCTCCATTCTCGCTGGATTCGCCCTCATGGGCTGGATTGCAGATCAGCTGAGGAAATGGGGCGTGTCCACCATGACAACTGGCAGTGTCGGTATGGCACTGTTCCTGCTCGCACAGATAGGTCTTATTATGCAGTGGACCCAGTGGTCGGTTTTTCTCTGGATGGCCTATGGATTTCTCAGTACAAGCGGAATGCTGACTTATGCGGTACTGTCGCAGTCGTTTGATTCTGCGGTTGCCGGCCGCGTCAATACCTGTTTTAACGCCATGGTATTTGTCTTCGCGTTTGCTGCGCAGTGGGGTCTCGGAGCCGTCATTGAGCATTACTCTGCGGGCGAGACGTTTGCTGGATATGCGCCAGAGGGATATCAGGTCGGATTTTCCCTGTTGTGGCTGATTCAGCTTGGTTGTCTGATCTGGTACCTCGTTTCGGTGCGCCGAGAAAAGGAATTACTCGTCAACTAGCAGCACTAACCGGAGTCAGGAATTCTGCCTTATCACTTCGCGATCGAAAGGAGAGGATTACCGCTGTGACGTTGCCCAGTTCTCCGCCAGACTGACCTCAACATCATCAGGTGGCAGCGTTGATCCTTTAATCAGATCCGCCCCGCGCTCCGCAGTCATTATCGTTGGTGAGTTTAAGTTGCCGTTGGGAATTATCGGGAAGATCGATGAATCAATCACACGAAGTCGGTCGATACCGTGGACTCGGGTGTCCGGATCGACCACCGCCAGTCGGTCGGTTCCCATTTTGCAGGTGCAGGATGGGTGATACGCGCTTTCCACACCCTGCCGGACATAGGCATCAATCTGCTCATCGGTAACCACATCTTCACCGGGCTGAATTTCCGCACCTCGGAATTGGTCCATGGCGGGCTGCCGCATAATTTCACGAGTCAACCGCACACACTGTCGAAATCCTTCCCGGTCCTCCTCGGTCTGCAGATAGTTGAACAATATTGACGGTTTATCCCGTGCGTCACCCGTCAGTGCGCGAACCCGCCCGCGGCTGGTCGGTTTGTTGTGCCCCACATGCAGCTGGAATCCGTGTCCGTCAAACGCGGCGTTGCCGTCGTAGCGCATGGCTGCCGGCAGAAAGTGATACTGAATATCGGGCGCTTTCAGACCCGCCTTCGAGCGGATGAACCCGCATGATTCAAAATGATTGGTGGCACCCAATCCGTTTTTGAAGAGAATCCAGCGCGTTCCGATCAGAAACTTACTCCACAGATCGAGCTTGCCGTTCAGAGTGATAGGCTGTCTGCATCGAAACTGGAAGTAGAACTCGAGATGGTCCTGCAAATTCTCCCCTACTCCAGGCAAATCGTGTACGACCTCGATTCCGGCCTGTTGCAATACCTCGCCGGGACCGATTCCGGAGCGCTGCAACAGGTGAGGAGAGCCGATTGAGCCTGCTGAGAGAATCACCTCCCGGTTCGCCGTAACTGACACCCGTCGTCCCCCCTGTTCATACTCGACACCTGTAACCGTTCGATTGTTCATCACGAGTTTGTGAACCAGAACATTTTTGACCAGTTTAAGATTAGGACGCGTCATTGCCGGACGCAGGTAAGCGTTGGCTGTGGACCAGCGTCGTCCATCGCGAACTGTCATATGCATCGGGCCGAATCCTTCCTGTTGACGACCGTTATAGTCCTCCGTCTTCATGTAGCCTGCTTCAACGCCCGCATCAATCCAGGCCTGATACAACGGATTTTGCATCTCGTTACCGTTGTTCACGGACAACGGCCCACCCTGTGATCGGTACATATCAGCACCAAACTTCCAGTCATCGGCCTTGCGAAAATACGGCAGGCAGTGAGCGTAGTTCCAGTCAGTGGCTCCGGACACTTCCCATTCATTGAAATCCTCGGCGTGACCGCGGACATAAACCATGCCGTTAATGCTCGAACCACCACCCAGAACTTTGCCCCGGGGGCAGTGCATTACCCGGTTATCCATAAACGGCTCTGGTTCGGTGTGGAACTGCCAGGCGAAGCGCTCGGTATTCATCGGAATCGAAAGCGCCGTTGGCATTTGAATAAATATGCTGCGGTCGCTGCCGCCAAATTCCAGCAGCAACACTTTTATTGAGGGATCTTCAGTCAAACGATTGGCCAGAACGCATCCGGCGGATCCCGCGCCTACGATGATGTAGTCAAATTGATCGGTCAATGGAATTTGGCACTGTGTAATCGAAAACACTCTGACTATATCAAAACCGTCGCAATGGGAAACGCAATCTGTAGTTTTCCTCGATACGGCAGAGAATCCTTGCCAACCCGGTGCGCCTGCTTCAGGTAATTCGCAAAGACAGACAGGTCAGACCGCCGTCCATCTTTTCAACTTCGCTGACTGCCATAACAACGGTCTCAAACCCGTGCTTCTCCAGCAGATTCTGTGTGCCGGGATACCCTTTGGGAACGAGTAAACGTCCATTCATCCAGACCACATTTGCGGCGTAGCGTTCGTCGTCCGGAACCACCAGTTTTTGATAACCGTCAAGACAGCGCATTGATTGACAGGCTGAAGTCGTTAGCAGCGTATTCGATGCGATAAAGTTCACGCTGGATTTAAAATGCAGCGCTTCCGGAACTTCGACGATGTCAGTTCGATAGTTGAACGGACGCAGAAATTGCGCCAGCTGTTCAGCACCCTGACGGTTGGTCCGGGCGGACAAACCGACGATGCAGTGATGCCCCACAATCAGCACATCACCGCCGTCCAGAGTCCCGGGATCGACAATTCGGGCGATCTCTCTATGCGCCTTCAGAGTCTCGATCATGTGATCCGGCTCGGACTGTCGACTGGCCGCACCCGGGCGTGTGATCACAGCAAATTCAGGCACCACAATAGCCACATCCTCTACGAAGTAACTGTCCGGAAACGATACCAGCGCCGGCAATTCGGTCACGGTAATGCCGAAAGATTCAACTACAGATTTGTACTGTGCAACCTGATCGTGCAGCTTTGGCACATCGGGTGCTCCCAGGTCGACCGACGTTTCTCCCCGACCGGGCTCGCCACCCGGTGTCCGCATAATGACATGAGCATAGTTTTCCAACGTCTTTTCAGTGTTTACATGTTCAGTCATAGATCAAAATAGTAAATAGGTTTGCTTGCAATTTAAACGTTAACCATAGGTCAGGACACAGCGAACGACTCAAGGTGACCGTCGACGTTGATGGCCTGCCCGGTAATTTTTCCGGCTGCGTCGGACGCCAGAAAAAAGACGGTATCAGCAATATCGCTGCCGCTGATCATTTCCCGCAGCGAACACCCTCTGGTATATGCCTCCCGAATCTCGCTTTCGGCGACACCTTTCTGCTCTGCCTCGGCACGGATCACTCTGTCCATACGGTCCCCATCCACAGTGCCCGGACACACGGCATTGACTCGAACACCTTCTGCTCCAAGCTCCATCGCCAGACTCTTGGTTAAACCAATCACGCCCCACTTGGCTGAGGCATAAGGCGATCGATACGGATACCCGTGCCACCCGGCAGTCGATGAAATATTGATTATGCTGCTGCGCTGGTGACCAGTCGCGGTGCGCTTCAGCATCGGTATAGCCCGACGACAGCACAAAAACGCCGCGTCAAGATTCACCGCAATGCATCGTCGCCACTCGTCAAAATCCATCGAATCTACCGGTTCGGTAGGACCCTTGATTCCCGCGCAATTTACCAGCACGCTCAAATCTCCAAGAGCGCTCTGCTTTTCAAAAACACCATCCACCGCTTTTTCATCGGCGACATCCGCCTCTGTCGCAACAGCCTCCGGGAAACAACGCTCAAACTCCTTCAGCGCATCCTGATCAACATCGACGACATGCACACGCGCTCCTGAGTTCAAAAACGCTTCGGCGATGCAGCGACCAATACCACTGGCACCGGCGGTGACCAATATGTGTCGTTCAGTATTATTCGACATCGGCTTAGCTCTTCCTCTGACCAACGTGCCGACCCGCCTGATCGGGCACTGGCAACTGTGAGTGAGCTTCCGCGATGCGGGCCACGCGTGCGGCAATCTCTGATTCTGCAGGACAGGCTCGACCCTCGACAGTATTCACATGCAGCAACATCTGTTCCGCGGTGGCCAGTTTTTCATCGTTGTCCGCGCGATAAATCGTATGAAATACCCGAATCCGCTTCTCGTCACTTGAAAGTATCTGTGTTGTTACACGGAGGGGTTTGGATACAGCCACCTCAAGTAAATGATTAATGTGCGTCTCGACCGTGTAGTAACTGAGTCCCCTGGCATGATAGTCCGCATCGATTCCGATGTATCGAAACAAGGCGTCTGAGGAATCACCAAAAACCTGCAGATAGCGACTTTCGGTCATGTGGTTGTTGTAATCCACCCATTCCGGTCGGACCGTATCAGTGTGCAATTCAAGAGGTTGATCGAGTCTGTCACCATCCCGCATAACCTCATTATGAGACAACTCGTAAAGCCTCTCCTCGTACCGCTTCAGAACCGCTCCGGCCCCATGATCGTGGGATCGCAGTCCCTGCATCACAGACACAAGGCAGTCGTCCCGCAAACGTTCGAGCTCCTCTATGCTGCGGCCATCGGCCTGACGGTCGGACTGTGACTCAATATTGTTCAACAACTCTGGAGACAAATCCGGTCCGTCGAATCGGGTCCACGGCCACTTCAGACTCGGCCCGAACTGTTGCATAAAATGTCGCATACCGCCCTCGCCACCGGCAATGCGGTAGACCATGAACGTACCCATAAACGACCAGCGCAATCCGGGTCCGTAGCGAATAGCATCGTCAATCTCCTCTGCAGTCGCTACGCCGTCGTTGACCAGATGCAGCGCCTCCCGCCACAAAGCCTCCATCATACGGTCGGCGAGAAACGCGTCGATCTCCTTGCGTACCTGCAAAGGGTGCATACCCATCCCCTGGTAAAATCGCGCTGCCGCCTCCCTGGCCTCCTGACCGGTTTGCTTACCGCCGACAATTTCCACCAAAGGCATCAAGTAGACCGGATTGAACGGATGCCCGATCAGAACCCTCTCCGGGTAGCGGACTCCACTCTGCATTTCACTCGGCAACAGCCCTGAGGAAGATGACGCAACGACCACATCCTTTGGTGCGTGTTCACAAACTGTTTGAATCAGCTCTTTTTTAACGTCAATTCGCTCGGGACCGCTTTCCTGGACAAAATCGGCGCCTTCGACCGCTGACACCAAATCCTGGCAATAGGACACCTGACCACTTGCATTGACCGGAGCAAGAGTCATATTTCGATAGGCTCGCAGCGCATTTTCAATCACACGCTGAATGCGACTTTCAACGGATGGATCGGGGTCACAAATCACCACATCCAAACCGTTAATCACCATTCTCGCCGCCCATGCAGCACCGATGACACCGCCGCCGATCAGGGCGACATTCTGAATCTCTCTCATGGAAAATTATTCCGCACCATTTTTAGCAAACAAACTGCTGTTTACAAAACCACATTCAAGAGTCCGACGAAACGCAAACGGAATCAATACCTCTGTACTACGCATTTTGTTTTTACCGCGCCCTCTGCGGTTGACGCGGGTTGTACGGAACGAGCTTGTTCAGGCAGACTGCGCGACCGCAGCGCTGTCGCGAGACGACTTCGATTTCAGTCTCATCGCATTTCGCAAATGAAGGTGGTTTTCAAAATGCTGAAAGTTCGGGCTACGATAGAGCAACGGCATACGTTTTTCGATGCAGTACGTTGCAATGAGAGTTTCAATCGTATCTCTGACCGAAATCCCCATACCTCTAAGATACCTGGAATACTCAGCGCTTTTGATCGCCATTTTTGCATTGACCATTTCCAGCTCGGTAAGCAGTGCAAAAAGTTTTTGGGCCACTTCAAAATCCTGATCCTTCCTGAAGCCCTGAAGCACATCAGCATAGATCAGTTCAGACGTACCGATAGGTTCTCGACCAAGCAATCCGTCGAGCTTGTCCGTCTCTGGTGAATCCGTTCCGCTAAAGTAGTCGATCCATACAAGACTGTCGACGACGATCATTGTACGACTCGAATATCATCCCGATTCCTTTCCCAGGCACCGCCGTCCCACTTTAATTCGCCGCGGTACTTTTTAATGACTTCTTGTTTTTTCAAACGCAGCTTGATCATGAGCTTAAGACTCATCTCAATAACTTCGTTGTCGTTGGTTAACCCGGATAAACGCAACGCATCGTTCATCAGTTTGTCGTTAATCGTTACCAGTGTTTCCATAGTCTTAAGACCTCCGACCGAGGGATTGTTGTTATTTAAAATTATCAATGTCTTGCAGACGATTCGTAATTCCAACATTAACGCCGTTAAATTGCAACTTATGAAACGGTGATAACTCCGATAGACCCATAAATCGACCTAATTATCGAACGTTTTCGACAAATTTTTGCGATACTCTGAGACCGGATTAATCGCAGTGAATTGTTATGGGCTGTCAATACTTTTGTCCGCACGAAGGCGGTGCAAACACCTTTACGGTCGCGATGCCAAAACTCACCTTCGGACGCGGATGCCTGTCAGAAGTTGGCGAGCGCGCAGCATCCCGAGGTATGACACACGTCGCATTGTTTACCGATGGATATTTGGTGAATGGTCCTTATGTTGAATCGGTTCGTGATTCACTGAAAGCTTACGACGTTGAATTCGATACGTATACCGATATCCGCATCGAACCCGATGATAAAACCATTATCTCTGCGGCGGAGTTTCTCGCACAAACTCAGTTTGATGGAGTGATTTCGGTCGGCGGCGGATCGGTCATAGACACCGCCAAAGCGGCAATGGTGTACGCCCGGTATCCAGCGGAATTTACCGACTATTTCGGTGCACCAGTCGGTGCCGGCATACCGGTGCCCGGACCGGTATTACCGCACATTGCCTGTCCCACCACCTCGGGCACCGGATCCGAATGCACTTCGGTATCGGTAATTCGACTGAATGAACACAACTGCAAGTTCGTTCTCGGCAGTCCGCATCTGCTGCCCGTTGAGGCCGTAGTCGACCCGAACTGTTGTGACAGTCTGCCTGCGAATGTAGTGGCTTCCACCGGCTTCGATTTACTGTGTCATGCCATTGAGTGCTACACCGCCAAAGCCTATACGCGGTGGGCGCCTGCCGAACCGGCGTCTACTCGAACCCTGCTCCAGGGCGCGAATCCCTGGAGCGATCTGGCTGCCCGGCGAGCGCTTGAAATCGTTGGTGAGTATCTTGAGCGCGGTGTCGCTGATGCCGGTGATCAAGAGGCCAGAGACCAGTTGATGTGGGGTGCAACACTGGCCGGAATGGCGTTCGGTAATTCAGGCACTCACCTGCCCCACGCCATGTCCTACGGCGTCACCCATTTAATGCACGACATCACGACGGACGGTTACAACATCGATTCCCCGTTCGTTCCGCACGGAATCAGCGTTGTCGTCAGCGCACCGTCCATATTCAGGTACATCGCCGAGGCCGCACCGGAACGACACTTTGAGGCCGCGGGTTATCTCGGCGCCGATCGCAAAGGCGCGGGTTCGGACGACGCCGGGGAAGTGGTAGGCAACCGAATAATCGAACTGATGCGGTGCACTCACATGCCCAATGGATTGTCCGGTGTGGGATTCGATTCATCGCATATCAAAGCGATGTCGGCTTCCTCATTTCGTCAGAAACGAGCGATCGGCAATACGCCGAGAGACACCAATCTTGTTGACATTGAAAACATCTACACCAGTGCGATGTCCTACTGGTAGTAACCGCCGGATCTGATCGTTTCGAGTCGGCTCGCGCCGCGTCACTCTCTCAGGCGATCTCCACCTCAATGTCGACCAGGCCGTCAACGCCGCCTGCCAGTCGATCCCCCGACACGGTAGGGCCCACTCCCGCCGGCGTGCCGCTGTAAATCAGATCACCCGGCTTTAATTCCATCGAAGAGGACAGAATGGAAATCACCTCCGGCACGGACCAGATAAGCTCTGCAGTCGACGCCTCCTGTTGAATCTCACCGTTACGGGTCAGCCAGATACGGTGATCAAGGGGATGGCCACAGACCTCGGTTCTGGAAATCGGGCCGCATGGCGCTGAATGATCAAACGCTTTTCCCCAGTCCCAGGGTCTCCCCATTTTTTTGGCCTGAGTCTGCAGATCCCGACGGGTCATATCCAGCCCTACGGCGTATCCAAAAACAACCTCTAGCGCTTCGCTTTCCGGGATATTGATGCCACCTTTGCCCACGGCAACGACCAGTTCGATTTCAAAATGAAGGTTATTGGTTTCGGGCGGATACGGCACCTTACTGTGGTTATCGACCACAGCATCTGCAGGCTTGGTGAAAAAAAACGGCGGTTCTCGCTCTGCGTCGTGCCCCATTTCAGCCGCGTGCGCAGCATAATTTCGTCCGACACAAAAAATACGTCGAACCGGGAAACGTTCCTGACTGCCGGCAATGGCAACAGTGGATGGCGGTGGCGCTGGAAACACAAGGTCGGACATTTGCGGTGCCTCTGGTTGTGATACACGCGCATCACTGTATCAGATATATCCTGGAGGGACATCACAGCAAACCGAGCACGGATGATCGAAATACAACCGGTCATTAATCCGAGTCGAATCTGCTCGATACTTATGGTTCCTCTCGACTCTCCTTCCACAGCCCGAGCTTTTCCTGCACAACACGATCGGAAAAACTGAACAACACCGCTTCTTCGTCAATATTGTGACTGACTGGAAACCAGGATGGCACAACGAATATGTCTTTTGGTTGCCATTCGATGGTTTCATCACCAATACGCGTCTTGCCATGTCCTTCAACCACGACATACACCGTTGCGTCGGTGCTGCGATAGGCGTGTGAGGCAAAACCGGTCGGCATCGATTGCATAAATGTGGCAATGGTTGGCATGGCGTAGTCGCCATTCACCGGGTTGGTGTAGCGAAGTTTGTAGCCGTGACAGTTGTCAGGATCCGATTGCCGGGACAACGTGTACAGTGATTCCCGGGTGCGACTGTAAGGATAGTTAAAAACGGGCGACGTCACCGCAGTGGTTCGGTGATCAACCGGCAGCAGTCCGTTGCTGAACTGTGCATCTGTAAGACCACTGGGCACAGTTTCGGACTGCGCATCGGCGGTCATGCGCTCGGCAAATGACGCATCAAGAAACTGCAGCAGCGGAATATCGAGCCCATCGAGCCAGATCATCGGCTCATCGCTGTCGTTGCCGTGATCATGCCAGGCCCAGTGCGGAGTAATCACAAAATCACCGGGGCGCATGATCGTTTTTTCGCCATTGACCGTCGTGTGAGCTCCCGAACCCTCGATGACAAACCGCAAAGCCGATTGCGTGTGTCGGTGGGCCGGAGCGATTTCACCCGGCATAACCAGCTGCAGGCCGGCATACAGCGAGTTGGTAATACGGGATTGCCCGGGCAGTCCCGGGTTTTCATAAATCAGCACGCGCCGCTCGGCCTCCATCGCTGAAATCAGTTCTCCGGCTTCCATAAGATGCGACCGAACCGCAGCATAGTCCCACTTCCAGGGTCGAGTACCGGTGCCGGGTTCCGGTCTGACCAGCGAGTGCATGACATTCCATAGTGGCGCCAGATGATCCGGCGCAATTTTTTCAGTGAATTCGCGTGTATCGGCTGGCATAACTGATTTGTGCAGACTGATTTTTCATGCTACACCGAACTATACCAACAACGCCAATCACTTGGTGAAGTAAGACTCTAACGCTTTAAACCGGGAGATTCCCATCGAAAACCTGATCCTGCCTGTTTTGCTTGTCTTTCTGGTCGCCGGGACCATCAAAGGCACGTTTGGTATTGGCCTGCCGATTGCCGCTATCGGATTGATGTCCCAGTTTATTGAACCCAGACTGGCAGTCACTCTGGTTGTCATGCCAATCATTGTAAGCAACGCCTGGCAGATCTTTCGCGCCGGCGATGTGGTTCGCGCGGTGCGGCAATACTGGCCCCTCGGGGCCGTCACTATGGTGGTTATGTTTGTGACCGCGAACGCATCGTCCGCGGTCAATCCCGCTACCCTTCTGATTGTGATTGGGGCTACCGTAATTCTGTTTTCACTGATGAATCTGATGTTCAGAATACCGGCGATCCCGCACCGCTGGGACACGTTTGCCCAATGGATTGCGGGAATCGGCTCCGGCGTCATCGGCGGATTAACCGCAATCTGGTCACCGCCAGTGGCGGCTTATCTGATTGCCACAGGTGCGGACAAGAATGAGTTTGTGCGCGTCACCGGACTGATCTTTTTTGTTGGCAGTCTGCCGCTGCTGGCCGGTTTTTTAAACAGCGGTGTCATGACCCCTGGGCTGATCGGCTGGTCATCACTAATGATTTTACCCACAATTCTGGGATTCACACTTGGAGAACGAATCCGGGCTCAGCTCAATACAGCGCGATTCAGAACCGCTATTTTGCTGCTGTTTCTCCTGCTGGGTGCCAACCTCATCCGAAAGGCCATCCTTGGCCAGTAACAGACCTTGCGTAAAACTACGCTTGGACGATATTGTGCTCGGGACCGTATGGAAATCCCGTTATGTTTTCTGCACCGTCTTCCGTGACCACCAGAATGTCGTGCTCACGGTATCCACCCGCGCCCGGGCTGCCCTCGGGAATCGTTAACATCGGCTCGATGGAGACCACCATTCCAGGCTGCAATACGGTGTCGATATCCTCTCGAAACTCCAGCCCGGCTTCGCGACCATAATAATGCGATAACACACCGAATGAGTGTCCATAGCCAAAGGTTCGATACTGCAGCAGATTGAGTTCAGCAAAGTGTTGGTTGATCACTGCGCATATCTCTGCACAGCTCACGCCAGGTCTGACCATGGACTGCCCGAGTTCATGCGCCTGGACGTTGGCCTGCCAGATTGCCAGAGCAGCATCATCCGCCCGGTCCACAAACAACGTGCGCTCAAGCGCCGTGTAGTACCCTGAAATCATAGGAAATGTATTCAGACTCAGGATATCCCCGGACCCCAGCTGACGCGTGGTTACCGGATTATGCGCGCCATCGGTGTTCACACCCGACTGAAACCAGACCCAGGTATCTCTGAGTTCACTATCAGGGTACCGCGTGGCAATCGCCAGCTCCATCGCGTCACGGCCGGCCATGGCGATATCGATCTCGCGGGCGCCAACCTTAATCGCGTCGCGCACCGCTTCACCGCCGACATCGGCGATTGAGGCACCACCCTTGATCAGCTCTATTTCCTCATCGGATTTAATCATGCGCAGTGCCATTATCGGCCCGGAATGATCAATCAGTTCGACATCGGCGAGAAATCCCGAGGCTTTTTGCTGGCCTTGCACCGTCAGATGGTCCGCCTCAATGCCTAGGCGCGCGGCCCGGCCCACCACACTGGCAACGGCTCTCCAGTAGTTGTCCCGCTGCCAGTCCGTATAGATCAGATTATCACTGTGGCTGCGCCTCCACGGCTGACTGAAATCGATGTTTGCAGAAATCGTCACACAGTCCGATTCGGTAACCACACAGGCGTAAGGTCGTCCGAAACTGCAATACAGAAAACCACTGTAATAGGCAACATTGTGCATGGATGTAAGCAAGACCGCATCGAGTCCGGTGTCGCGCATGCTTGTCCGCACAGCATTCAGGCGATTTTGATATTCGCGGTCACTGAACGGTAAAACCGCCCGGTCACCGTTGTGCTGACGAAAAAAAGCCGCACCCGGGACGAGTGTGTCGGGAGATTCAGAGAGAGTTTGTGAGGTATTCATAGGTCCACCTGGTCGAAAAGATTAAACCGGGCAGATCGATCAGGGTTGCCCGGCTTTCCATCCGGGCGTGCAGGATGTCTTAATATTCGCTCAAAAAAACCGGAACGAAGTTCAGAAACGCTCTTGTGACGACGCCATCGCCGAGCGCGGGAGACTATAAGAAATCCCGTCAGTCCCCGCAAGTCTTTGACGAATGGGAAACCAGTAAATTATGCCGTCGATGCCATTGTTCAGATCGCGACTCTGCCAGTGGACACGCTCTACGATTAGAATTAGGGTACGCTATTCCAATTTGTAAACCAGCGCGATGAACGCCAAAAACACGTCACAACTGCAGCAAAGAGACAACCTTTTTATCCACCCCTGGGAATCCATAGATTCCATGGGGGAGAACCGTCGCACCGTAATTACCGACGCCAACGGGGTCTATATTCAGGACTCTGACGGTAACACCCTTCTGGACGGTCCCGGCGGTATGTGGTGTGTGAATATTGGCCATCGCCGTCAGGAAATGGCGGATGTTATTGCACAGCAGACCATGCAGCTCAGCTATGTCAGTCCGTGGAGCCTGACCAATGCGCCCGCGACGGAGCTGGCCACCCGGATCGCTGAACTTTCTCCGGGAGATCTCAACCATGTCTTTTTCACCACGGGTGGATCTACCGCCGTCGACTCTGCACTTCGGTTCTGCATGTTCCGCAACAATGTGCTCGGTCGACCTGAAAAGCAGCATGTAATCTGTCGCAAGGATGGCTACCACGGCAGCACATATCTGGCCGCATCAGCTTCCGGCAAAACCCGCGACAAAAACTTTCTGGATCTGGATACAGAGCGTTTTCATCAGCTCTCAAGCCCAAACCGATTGTTAAAACCGGCTGAAATGGCTGAATCCGAATATCTGCAGCAAAAAGTTGACGAGCTCGAACAAAAAATTCTTGAAATCGGTGTGGACAAAGTGGCCGTCTTTATTGCGGAGCCGATTCAGGCCTCCGGAGGGGTCGTGCTGGCTCCGGATGGATATCACGCGGCCTGTTTGCAGGTATGCCGTAAACACGATGTCTTATACATCTCCGATGAGGTGGTAACGGCGTTTGGCCGACTCGGCCATTTTTTCGCCTCTGAACCTGAATTCAACATCGTTCCGGACATTATTACTTCCGCCAAGGGCATCACTTCCGGGTACATACCGCTGGGGGCATTTCTGGTATCCGATCGACTGTTGGCGGAATTAAGTGCCCAGGATAAAAACGCTGTGTTCTCAAATGGTTTTACCTATTCGGGTCATCCCGTCGCATGCGCGGCTGCGCTGAAGAATATTGAGATCATGGAGCGTGAAAACATTATGCAGCACGTTCGGGACATCGCGCCCTATTTTCAGTCTGAGCTGCAGAAACTCCGGGATATCCCCATCGTTGCCGACGTCAGGGGCATGGGACTGATGGCCTGTGTGCAGTGTGACATTGCGCCTGTCGAAGAACGCGGGTCAACAGCATCTCTGTCGATAGACTATGAAATCGGCAATCGAATCGATGAGCATTGTCAGGCACTGGGTCTGCTGGTGAGGCCCATCGTGAATATGTGCGTAATGTCGCCTCCGCTGATCATCAACAAGCCCCAAATCGATGAATTGGTTGGTAAACTTCGCACCGGTATTGAGCGCGCCATGGAAGACGCTGTAAAAGACGGGCTCTGGAAACAATAACAATCCGTTAACACACTCCTGATTGACCGTATGACCGTAGAACTCGTCATTACGGCTGTATTTTTCACAGCCAACATTATCTACTGTATTGCCTATGCGGTCAGGGACATTCTCTGGCTGCGCATTCTGACCATCATCGCGGCCGCATGCACCTACCCTTATTTTTATCTGCAGGCCGAACCGCTGTGGTCGGCAATTTTCTGGCAAAGCGCGTTTTTGATCATTAACCTGATCAACGTAATTTTCCTCTGGTCTGAGCGCCGTCCGGTCGATTTAACTGAAGAGCAGTCAAGGCTGCACTCAATGGTATTTAACGGATTTACACCGCGACAAATGATCAAGCTTCTGGAAGTCGGCCAGGTAAAAACTCTGGAGGCCGGCGAGAAACTGTTGCACCGAAACCAGCAAAACGAAAAACTGTATCTGATCATGTCGGGTTTGCTGGAAGTTCGCTCGGAAAATAAAGGCGCCATTGCGTATCTTAAGGACGGAACGTTTGCCGGCGAGTTGTCTTATATGACGGGTAATCCTGCAAGCGCTGATGTGGTCGCATTGGAAGATACCTCTTACTTTCACTGGAACGGCACGGACCTGCAGAAATTTCTGAGTAAAAATGAACATTACCGCCGCTTGCTGGGCTCGCTTCTAAGCAGTGATATGGTAGATAAGCTGTATTCCACAACCGGTTCAAATCCTGCAGAAAAGTCGTAGCGCAACGCGCACACAGTTTCTGCCAAGCCTTATCGTTGCAGCCTTAGGTGCCAAACCCAGTGACCACAGAATCAGTCAATATTGGCCATATCGATGGACGCTGCCTTGTCTTCGGCGGTCCCTACAGCAATCTGCAGGCCACTGAAGCGTTGCGAGATATAGCCTCAGAGTTCGGGGTCCCTGCTCATAGAGTGATTTGCACCGGCGATACTGTGGCCTACTGCGGTGACCCGCAGGCCACTGTCGATCTGGTGCGTGACTGGGGTATCCACGTGGTGATGGGAAACTGCGAGGAATCACTGGGATTTGACGAGATGGACTGCGGCTGCGGGTTTGACGAGGGCACACTGTGCTCAACACTGTCTGTTGACTGGTATGCATTTGCCCGGCGCGCCGTCTCTGAGAGCCATAAACTGTGGATGAAAGATCTGCCCCGCACCATCCGGTTCACAATGGTGGGACAGAAAATAGCGGTTATTCACGGTGGTCTGGACAACATCAGTGAGTTCATTTTTGCGTCCACAGACAAAGAAGAAAAAAACCGCCAGATCTTAAAGTCCGGGTCAGATATTGTGATCTGCGGCCACTGCGGTATCCCGTTTGGCGAGACAACGAAAAACGGCGCCTGGCTCAACGCGGGCGTAATCGGCATGCCCGCCAACGACGGCACTCTGGACTCGTGGTACATGATACTGGAGCCCGATGCAGACACTATTCATGTGAACTGGCACCGTCTGCAGTTTGACAACGGACTTGCCGCAAAAAAAATGCAACTAAACGCCATGCGACAGGAATATCACGACGCATTGCTGAGCGGTTTATGGCCGTCAATGGATGTGCTGCCGGAGACCGAAAAAAGTAGTCGCGGTCAGCGCCTGGCAGTATCCGATCTTGTGATTCGTTAGTCCGAACCGACATCGGTTCGCGCGCCGATATCTGTGCCCGATACCTTAGAGTGATTTGGTCATAAAGACGCTGTACGGATCGAGCACATAGCTGCCGAACGGTGGACAATACTCAAATCCGGATCGCTCGTACAATCGTCTTGCCGGTTCAAAATATTCCATTGACCCGGTCTCAAGACTCACCCGAGCCATTCCATCCTGTTTAGCGCTGTGCAGAATGTGATCGAGCATGTTCTGCGCCAGCCCCATACGCTTAAAGTGGGTGGATGTGCGCATGGATTTTATTTCGCCATGCGCCGGATCCAGAGCTTTCAACGCGCCGATAACCGCCAGATCACCCCGTATCCGCCCGGCCCAGAAGGTAACATCCGGTGCGCACAATCCTTCCAGATCCAGAGCATGTCGACTCTCTGGTGGTGATGTGACCACCATATCGGCCATATGCTCTTCGAGCAACGCCACAATATCGTCCGCTGACGGATCCACTATGCGAATTTCAACTTCAGACATCTAGGTGTCCACTCGAAAATGCGTCACCGCATCATCGTCCCAGAGGATTCCGCTTCCAGGTGAATCATCGACAACAGCGCACCCGTTCTCAATCTGAATTGGCCTCTGCAGCACAGGATTCCACCAGTCTGCGTATTCAAGGTAGTGGGCGGTGCGAGTGCAGCACAACAGACGCGCGCTGACTTCCGGCCAGAGGTGACTGGAAACAGGAAGATTCGCCGTTTCTGCGATAGCCGCGGCTTTAGTCCAGCCGGTAATACCACCAATTTTCATCACATCCGGCATCACATAATCCGAAGCGCTGGCGGAAACCGCATGTTGAAAATCGAGTGGACCCCACCAGTTTTCGCCGCACTGAATCGGCGTCTCAACGGACGCTGAAATCCTGGCGTGCCCCTCATAGTCGTGCGCCAGAGTAGGCTCCTCAACCCAGACCAATCCCATGGAATCCAATACGCGAACGCGTTCGATGGCCTCCGTCGGCGTCAACGACTGGTTGTAATCCACCATGATGTCAACAGACTCTCCGGCCACCTCACGCATGGCTTCGACCACGGCCAGATCATCGACGACGCTGTCGTAGCCGATCTTTGCCTTAAATGCGGTAAACCCCGCTTCAATCAACTCGGAGGCGGCATCCCGACTGCCCTCTACACCGTCAAAGCCGATAGAACCATAGGCTTTTACCGGCTGCACAACTCCTCCCAGCGCACTCACCAGAGACTGTTGTGAACTGCGGCAATGAGCATCCCACATCGCCATGTCCAGACCCGCAAGCGCCATCCCGACAATGCCCTGAGTACCCAGTAGCTTAAAACGATCGTGCAGGGTTTCTGTGCGGATCTTGGGCGCGAGCAGCTGACCTGCGACCATAGCCTCCAGATTGCGCACCAGCTCGGTCACGGATGACAGCGCAGCTGGTGTGTACGTGAACAGCATCGCATGCCCCACACAACCATCGTCAAGACGAAGGTTGATCAACACCAGAGGCGACTCGGTGATGGTCGCACTTGCGGTTTTGTGCGGCACGGACATCGGCACAATAACCGGTATTGCTTCAAGCGATTGGATAGTGGGTGTACTCATTTGAATAATTCAGAATCAGCGCATTCAAGATGCATCCACATGCTGATCAATCAGAACCGGATTGCCGTCAGGATCGTGCAGCAGAATGGATTTAGAGGATAAATTTTCATTTTCGGCTTCATCCTCTGCAGACAAAATTCCATTGGCAATCAGCGTCTGTCTGATGTCACTGATCGATTGGAACGACTCGAGTGGTTGCGCCTTCTGATCCCATCCGGGATTAAAGGTCAGCATATTTTTGTCGAACATCCCCTCAAACAAGCCGATGACATGATCGCCGCTCCGCATGATCAGCCAGTGTTCATCAGCATTGCCGGCGAACACCTCAAAACCAAGCTTTTGGTAAAAGATCTGTGACGCTGCGAGATCCTTCACCGACAAACTCAACGAAAAGGCACCCAGGTGGATGTTATCGGTCATGGATGTTCTGTCTCAAACCACGGCATCTAAAACGACGACCCCGGCTGCGCCAGAAAGTCGACCTCGTCCGCCGTTGAAACCCGCCCCAGAATTTCGTTGCGATGAGGGTAGCGACCATACTTCTTAATAATATCGCGATGCATGTGCTCGAATCTGAGGTTAAGTTCGTTGCCCAGCTCCGTAAACAGTTCGACCGCTTTGTCATGAATCACCAGTGATTCACTGTGCATAAAGGGCATATACATGAAACTGCGCTGGGTGGATGTCAGGTCATGATCCATACCAAGTGAAATCGCTTCCTGAGCAAGCACCAGGGCGATGCCATCGTATGCAAACGATTCAGGGCGATCGCGAAACAGATTGCGGGAAAACTGATCCAGAACGATAACTTCCGCCAGCCGACCCTCTGCGCTGACGCGCCAGTCGCTGAATTCACCGGCCGCTGCGCGCGTATGCGCAGAGCCGAATCGTTTTCGGATCGTTTCATCAAACACCTCGTCCTTTTTAAACCAGTTCTCAGGTTCACATTCATCGAACCAGAACGAGATCACATCAGCACTCTTCATAATCGGATATAGCTTTCAGGAAACATTCATCAGGCCGCATTCGAGACCGACCGCGCGTAGTCTGCCATCGACTCCAGCATGGCATCCAGAGAGCAACGAGCTCCGGTCTGAAGGTACTCCATCGCGCGCAATGACGCCTCGTGAGCATATTCGCTGGACCCCGCAACACAGTCTTCAACAACCCGACAAAAGTAGTCGGACTCGTGTCCGTCAACAAAGGTATAGTGGACGCAGACATCGGTCAAGCCGCCGCACAATATCAACGTCTCGGCACGCAGGCCTTTCAGCAGTATCTCAAAATCGGTGCCGAAAAATGCGGAGTAACGACGCTTTTTAATCAGATAGTCATTGGGTCGAAAGTCCATTTCTGCCACTGCAATGTCGGTACCGGGCTCGGTCTCGATGCAGTGTACCTCCTCGTCACCGTCCAGTTCACGGCCGAAGTCTATACCGTCCGGTCGATGCACTTCCTGTATGAACACAACAGGAACATCGGTCTCTCTTGCTGCATCGACTAGACGTCGTGCCTGAAGCATTCGCGCCGCATAATCCGGCATGGTGGGAATGGCTTCGTCCGTGCGATCGTGAAACGTTTCTGCCTGAATGTCGATCACAATCAGGGCCGGACGGCCCTCTATCATTTTTCTTTGATTGGATTTCACAATTTGTATCAACCTCCCGATGGCGACCAAAGATCGATCCAGCAACGTGCTACCCGGACGACACCGTTAACCTCAATGAGTGTCAGCGTGGCGACAAATTCGCCCGCAGAAACCGTCATGGTCTGACGCCACAACAGGTTCACACAGTCGGGCTGTCTCAGAATTCCGATAGTTTCCCGGGTTTAAAATAGCCGTGTCTTGACTGATACTCCTCACACTGTTGTGCAAACGCTGCTCTATCTACGATTTGCTTTCCGTCTTCGGTGAAATCCCTAACGTGTTTACTCCAGTCCCGTTCTGTGGAGCCGTCCATGAGGTTATCCATAATGGGTGTCGCCAGTTCAAGTAACTCCGTATCCGTTTTTAACGACAGGGTCATGCTTGCGTCCTCAGATCGCAATCGAGGCGAGACTCACAGTCGAGCGCACCGTAAGGAAACGATTCGATAGTCGACGATAGCGAATTTTTCGCGCGTAAACCGCGGCCGGTTGCATTGCTCATTGGGTTCTTCTCAGCTTTATCCACACTCCGCCGCACTGAACACTCGCCATGGCCGGTTGTTCAGCTGCCTTTTTCAATCTTCGCTGTCAGCCGCCAGATTTCCTCGACGGTTGGGACCCAGCCCTTCAACCCGCCTTCTAATTCGGATCGCTGCAGCTCTTCGACGACATACACGTCACCGTAGTAACCGACGACATCATCGCGATTGAGTGAAAACGGCGGACCCTCAGTTACGTTCTGATCGTAGTTGAAGGTGACTAAAAGCTGCTGCGCGCATTCGGAAACCGCTGCCATATGGTGAGCATATTTCGGTCGCGTGTCTGCAGGCAGTGCAACCAGCGCGGCACGATCCCAGATCGCGTGGACCCCCCCAAGTGTCTGTGCGTCGAGATCAAAGAAATCGCCAACATAAATTTCCAGCATGGGTGCTCTATAACGCTTCATAGCGTTCACAGTGTCGACTTCAGGACGGATATCGTTTTCGGAAAACAACGCCTGAATCGCCGATTCCACTAACTCACACCCCACAACTCGAAACCCCTTTGCGAGCAGCCAGGGTACGTCGACGGTCTTACCGCACAGCGGAACAAAGACCGTCTGTCCGGGCGTTAGCTCCAGTCGATCAATGTATTTTGCTAACCACGGATTAACCGCGCGCTCATGGAATCCGAGCTTCCCCGATGCCCACTTGTCATGCCAGAACTGTGCTTCCATAGTGTACTAATTTTATCGTCGCGAACGTGCTATTCGCAGATTAAATAGTACTTCTTAAGTGTCTCGGTGATCTCCCAGCGACACGGAGCGCCCTTGGCGATAAAAAAGCTGTCGCCGGAAGTAAAGGTCTGGACCTGACCATCCGGGGTTGTCAGCGTTACCGAACCGGACAACACCGTCATCATCTCGTTAACCGGATAACCCTCAATGTCTTCGACACAGGGTGCGCATTCCCAGACACCAGCCAGAACCGACTCGTCTTCGCTGGCAAAAAAGGTGTGATTGGTCTCTGAGTGATCTACGGACGTAAAACACGAATCCGGGGTGAATTGCGAGGGCGCCATTCCGGCGTCCGGATTGGCAACATAACGAAAAACATTGGGTTTCATCGGCAGGTTCTCCGGCGATTTAGTACACGGTCTCGTCCAGATGATGAACGCAGACTAACCTTCAGTCAGTTTACCTGAATATTGCGGATGGTTATCACAGATTATGTCCCAATCAGGCTTGGACGCCGTATGAATATGATAAATATTTCTACCGGAGGTTTGATCGTCAATAGTGCCCACCCTTAGCCTTCGGATATTCGGCAGGTCTGAGCGCGCACTGTAAAGCGGGCTGCCGCAATGTGAACAGAACGCACGCACTTTGTGCTCACTCGAGGGATACTCGCGAATATGTTCAGTCCCTTCAAACGAAAGTCGTCGGGTGTCGAGTGGACTGACGGCCGCAAAAGCTGTGCCCTGGGCTTTTTGACACTGACGGCAGTGACACAGGGAAATTTCGTCGATATCACCGTCGTAACTGTAGCGCACGCGTCCGCACAGGCACCCTCCTCGAATCATGCTGGCCTGCTACCCCGGTCAATCATATACAGCGGCTTTAAAAGTCGGCCGCAGAGGACAGCGGATGATCGACGCAGTGATCTCCGGGTTGTGGGGTGACCGACATGATCTTTACCCCGTCGGGAGTTTCGAACCGGTGCCAGGTGTTTGCCGGCACAATTAACATTTTGCCCGCAGTAAGCAGATTGGGCTGTTCAACCTCATCAATCAACAGAATCAGTGTCGTCTGTCCTTCCAGAACGAACACAATTTCATCTCCGATCGGGTGGCGTTCCCACTCACTGTTACCCGCGTAGTGACCGACAAAAATTCCGCCATCACGATAGGTGGAGAGCTTGGCAAATGCGCCTTCAAGGTCAGCCTTTGTAGACATCGGCTTACGATCTCCCACAAAACGCAGCGAAGCGATAGTTTCAGCGACATTTAACACTTCAGGGGAATTCAAAGGCTCATCCATCTTAGTGTCCCAGGCAGATTCCGACAATTGAACTAACGAACCTTTTCAAGGTATCCGATCAGGCGGTCTTCATGAATTATGAATTTTGAACTCATCTCTTCGGCGACCGTTCTTGCCGCATCCAGATTAGTCGCAGCACCGGCCTGAATAACACCAACCATGCCGTAGTAAAAATGCGGTGCGCATTTGTAAATGTAAACGCCCTCTTTATTGATCTCTACGGACACGGTTTGATTGCGCCGCCCGTGCCAGGTGTTAGCTCCTTCAGGCGTGACCACTGAAATGGAATCGTGATTGGGGTCGGTCGGAATAAACGTGACCGTATCGCCCACCTCAACATGCAGCACAGAGGGTTCGAAAACCATTTTGCCGTCGACGCCTTTATTGAGCATCCTGACCTCATGCTCGGCCGCTAGCGCGGAAGACATCGAAAATGTGGCAATCAATGCCGCGAGAAAACCGACTTTAAGACTTTGCATTGTGATTGTTTACGCAGATGGCATTAGGTGTTTGATATCAACTTCACTACAACTACATCGACAGTGTACACCGTGAGACGGGTTTATCGGTATGCACCCGTCAAAGATCCTTGAATGTTTTTGTGAAGCATTCAGGTCAGACGACAGCAAGGCGTTTACACTGACAGCACATCCGCGCTGCGCATTGCGGATTCTATAGATCGACGCGTGTCTTCAGTCAGCGGGACCATTGGCAGTCGGCACGCGTCACTTGTCAGGCCCAAAAGCGACGCGGCGTATTTGACGCCAGCTGGACTCGGCTCGAGAAACAGCGCCCGGTGCAGAGACATCAGCCTGCGCTGAATCTCAAGTGCAGCAGAGAAATCGTTTTCTTTGCAGTGCCGCTGAATCTGAGCACACAGTGCGGGAGCAATGTTCGCCGTAACCGAAATGCAGCCGACACCGCCGTGAGCGTTGTATGCCACCGCCGTCGAGTCCTCACCCGACAGAAAGCAGAACTGTTTTTCAATAAGATTGCGCTCCCGTACAGGTCGCGTCAGATCGCAGGTCGCGTCTTTGACACCAACGACGTTGGGTAACTCAGCAATACGAGCCAGTGTTTCAGGCAATATATCAACCACGGCACGCGGCGGCACGTTGTACACCACCACCGGAAGGTCCACACGCTCACACACATAGCGAAAATGCTGATACAGCCCTTCCTGATGAGGGCGGTTGTAGTACCCCGCAACATGAAGGACACCATCGGCCCCGGCTCGCGCGGCGTTGTTGCTGAACGCAATCGCGGCCTCAGGAGCATTAGTTCCGGCACCCGCGAGTACCGGCACCTGGCCACCAACCTCGTGGACAACCTTTTCTATCACACGATAGGGCTCTTCAGCAGACAACACAGAGGCCTCTCCGGTAGTACCAACCGGCACAATACCGGAGGTAGCGTTGTCGAGGTGATATCGAATCAGTCGGGTCAGAGCCAACCGGTCGATCCCTCGCTCATCGAAGGGGGTAATCAGTGCAACAATTGAACCGTTAAACATGAGTTTCTCCAGAGTCAGGAGGCAGTCAACGATTCCAATAAAAACCCCGGAGCCGCTGATGGCTGCCGGGGTTGTTAAAAATAGTCGTTTTAAATGTAAGCCGTTTTACATACGCGCACCCGGAAGCCACCGAACCTTGTATACCGGTTTGTTCTTCAGGATGTGTTTGAGTGCAAAACGCATGTCAGAAAGACTACCGTGCAGGAAAAGCAGGGTCAACAGGATTATGCGGCTGTATTGATCGGCATTCTATGATTCAAGATCAGTTAGCCCGCAAACTGCAGGCCCGTCTCCATAGTTTCCATCCGCACCAGACGACTGTCAGACAGTCCCGCAGTGCGGTGTTCTACAGCGCTTTGATACTCAGGATCGCGCATCATCTGAACAAACGAGTCAACACTCGGGTACTCCGCAATAAACGCCAAATCCCATTGCTCGTTCTCCGGACCGATCAACATGACCTCCGGGCGACCGCGCCAGACGATGCGCCCGCCGAGAGCAGAAAATATCGGCCCACTGAGACGTCCGTACTCAGCGTACGCCGCTTCCCCGGTAATTTCTCTCCCGTCCTCGTATTCAGCCCATTCTCTGAAACGAACCAGATTGAGCATATGGATCGGACCGGGTCTTTGATTCTGTTTGAAGGCTTGCCAGGCGGTTTTTGTCCATCCTACATGCATTGATGCAACCTCTATAAAAAAGCAATTCGAAAACGGTTACTGCTGAGACTCCTGCATCTCAAATCGGCGCATTGGCATCATATCGATAAGAGCGAACAGATCGTTGAGTCGCAGTCGTTGCTGTGTGGCTTTGACTGTGCCGTCCTTGCCGATCAGCACTGCCAGCTCTCCATTTTGAAAATAGTCACGATATGTCTTTGAAACAAACTCATCTGCAATATCGGTTGGATAGTTTGATACGACGGTCAAAGGTTCGAACACAAACCAGAAAATGTGACGATCCAGAATTTCAAAGTCTGCATCCTGCAGTGCGTTTATCAACGACGATTTGTCGGCGTTCAGGTGACTGCCGTCGATCAGAATAATGCGATTATCCCACTCCAGATCGCTCAGGTTTCTCAGCACCGGGAACGAATCCGAAGCCGCAACCGATGACAGAAAAACGCCAAAAAATAATGCCATCGATCGTATCAGGAGTTGCCGCACCTCGGATTCACTAAAACGCATTCAGCTTACGACACGAATCAGAGCAAAATGGCCCCGGCAAGAATCAGTATGCACAACCAGGACACAGCGAATGCGAGGGTTCGGGCGACAGGAATACGAGCGGCATAAATGATGGCGTAGGCCAGTCTTGACCAGAAATACAAAATACAGGCGGTTACCGTCCAGGAAGTATGGATATCAGCAAGGTGCGCGATGACAACCAGCAAACCGAAAACCACAAGATTCTCGACAGAGTTGTAGTGCGCTTTCTTGAGTCGATCGGCCCACCCTGCCATTGGTTTCGGATCATCCGGATAGCCCATCGCACCCATCAGACCGCGAACCGCAGTCAAATTAAGAATATACGGAACCCACATTAATGTTGTCAGAACGCAGGTCAGCGCAAGCCACTTCAGTTCAGGAGTCATAGTTGTACTCACTCAATGTTGGAGAAATCTCATCTAGCCATACTGAATTCGAACAATCAAGCGCTGACAACCTAATTTGCGCATGCATTTATTAAATGGTTGACTTATCTGTAAGGCTGCATCAGACGCTTATCGTGTGCGTCTGCGTCGCAACGCACTTCCCGGACTGAACCGACTGGGGCAACCCCGACATGGCCGGTCGGATCAGGAACTCTGTTGCAGCAACATCTACTAACTTTTCAGTTGCAGCTTTAATCCTTCATGGGTGTTGGAAAAGCCAAGGGCGGTGTAAAAGCTCAGTGCATCTGGCCGTTTTTTATCCGTTGTCAGTTGCACAATCCGGCAACCGGCCTCCCGGGCGCGAGCGATAGCACGTTCGATAAGCGTCCGACCCAATCCCGTACGACGGTGGTTGTCCGAAACGCGCACGCCTTCGATCAGACACCGACTGGAACCGATGTGCGTCAGATAGGGAATAAACGTCAGTTGCATCATGCCCACGATCTGCCCGCGATGCTCAGCAACAATCAGTTCGTTGTTGGGGTCCGCATCGATCTTCTCAAACGCACTTCGATAGGCCGGATTGAGCGGGCGACGAGAATCTTCTCGATGTTTCCCGAGCGTATCGTCTCCGAGCAGGTCGACCAGGGTTGGTATATCCTTTGCCTACGCCTGTCTGAGTATCAGTTCTTCCGCCATACCTAGAGTGGTGCAACAAACAGTATTCTGCAGTCAGTCTCTGTTCGCAACGCACATCAGTGTACCGGTCATTGTAGCCACCAGTTTCTCCTCACCTTCGCGCATAGCGAACAGTTCACCGTCACACACCGTAATCGTTCTACCGGCTTTTTTAACCTGACCAATCGCTCGATAAGATTCACCCAGTGCCGGAGCAAGCAGGTTGGTTTTAAACTCTATAGTCAGCACAGTCGTGTTTTCTGGCATCAACGTGAACGCAGCGTAGCCGCAGGCGCTGTCCAGAACTGTTGTAACAAAACCCGCGTGAATAAACCCGTGATGCTGTGTCAGCGATTGATCATGGGTAAATCCAAGCTCAACACAACCAGGCCCTACTGACACGATGGACGCGCCCACCGTTTTCATCGCCTCCTGTCGGGCAAAACTGTCAACAACGGATTCCTTAAACAGGGGATTTTTTGGCTTATGCGAACTCATGTCGTAACTTCATTTATTTCTAATTTGCTACTGCGCGGACGCAAAAGTATCCGCCAGATTGATTCAAATGTGAATACACGTGATCCGGTAACTCGCTATAAAAGTCGAATCAAAAAACAGCAAATATTGAAACAATCGATTTACTGTGAGCCGCACCAACAATGTAAAGATAAACCAGAAAACCACCAACAAACCCGGTCCATCGGTGAAAGTTTGAATGCCCCCAGCGCAGCATCAGCAGACCAAAACCGATATAGACCAGTAATGCCAGCCATTTCGCCCAAAGCCATGGATTGTTCGTCGGCCAAAGCGACGTAGTCACCATCAGGGTAATACCGCTGATCAGCAAAAAACTGTCGATGATATGCGGCAGTGTCTTCGCGACTCTGGCGTCAAGCAGACGGCTTTGTGTCACGGCAAGAACACCGCGAATAAGGAACCCCAGCCCGATCAGATACGCACAGGTGACATGAACAGTTTTGATCAGTCCCATTGCGTTTGGACTCGCGCGACAACCGAAATAACCGCAGTTTGCCGGAGGATCACCGTATTATCCTGAATACTTCTTGACACCCCAGGCGTCCAGACTTTGTTTGTCATTCTTTGTAGGAATCCGACCAGACGGCAAACTCATTGCCACTTGGCTCAGTAAAATGGAAACGATGTCCACCTGGAAACGAAAATATGGGCTGCACTATGACACCACCTGCCGTTTCTACTTTGGATAACGTCGCGGCCAGATCCTCGCTAAAAAATATCAGCAAAGCGGCGCCGTTCTCAGATTGAGACACCTTCTCCGAGGCAAAAAAGCCTCCGTTTAACCCCTGATCGGAAAACGCCGTATAGCCGGGCCCATAGTCTTCAAAAGACCAACCGAATACTGAACTAAAGAAATTCTTGGTGGCAGCAATATCCCTGGCCGGCAATTCCACATAGTTGAGTTTCTCGTGCTGGTTCATGATGATCTACCCGAAATGCGATCGATTTGCTGCGCCCAAAAGCGGATTATTGAGAAGTATTTGTTTCGAAGAGTCGGCAAGGCTGGTTTGTGAGCATCTTCAGGCGCTCTGACTGGATGGTTTATCGCCCAGACCAATAGCCAAACGGTTCAGGTTATTCATCACAGAGACGATCAAAGTAAGGTCCACGACCTCGGCTTCCGTAAACTGTTTTAATACCTCAGCCTGTTTTTCTTCAATATTTTTCTCAGAAGCAATATGTGTTATGTTTTCTGCCCATTCCAAAGCGGCCACTTCTCGTTCAGAAAAGAGTTCGCTTTCCCGCCATACCACCAGACAGTCCAGCAATTGCTGATCAACACCGAGCTGCCTGGCTTCAGTAGTGTGCAAATCAACGCAGAAAGCACAGCCATTGATTTGAGATACACGAATTTCCACCAGCGCTCTCAATCCTTTCTCGATGGCCGTTGAATGTTTCTTCGCGGCTAGTATGGCCTCTACTGCAGGCGGATTAAGTTCGAAGTAATTTATTTTCATAGAGCAATTTTGTTACCTTGCTTTTCTTCTAAATTGACTGAAAATGAAAATGTCGTGCCGATTATGGAAGAGATTGGAAAGTTGGAGGTTAAATGAGACCAGTATTTTCCCTTGCGTCTCGAGTCGTCATGCCGCAATTAGAAAATTTTTGCCGTCAAATCCTTATGAAGGATAAATCAAAAAACTGAGTGTTTTCTGAATTAAACACGCATTTTTACTTAACGCTTGTGGTTTGACTTGTAAACATACACGGAAGCTCCGGGAAATCTCATAGGTGATGCCCCCCCTGTCACAGGCTTTCATTTACATATATGTTCACCACACTCCTGATTTGAACGATTGAGTCTACCCGCTGTTCCACTGCGCGAAGTGTATGAGTACCCCGGACGGATCCCAAACATATGTGACCAGCGCCCCGTACTCTTCTTGTTTTGGACCATCAACCTTAACTCCGGAGTATCTTCCTTCTTCGATCAGCTTTGATACATGTTTGTACCATGCATCAGCATCGTCGACGCTGACATGCAACATGAAGTTTTCAGCCCACTCTTTTACATAATAGTTTTGCAGGTGAAATCTCTGATTGGCGTTTTCCATGACTGCCAGGTGATCATCGTCCCATATGATTTTCCATCCCAGCTCCAGATAAAAGGATTTTGAGGTTTCAAACTCTTTCGCTGGAACGAAAGTTCTCACATCATTTACTTTCAAATTCGGCATTTTGAAATTCCCCATAAAATCGTCTGAATCGGCGCGGAAGAAAGGCAGCGAATCTTGTTTGCTCGGGTACTACACAATTTCAAGTGGACTGTCTCGAGATACTAAGCTTCAAGTTTCTGATGTCCTGAAAGTTGTGAACTGTCCGCATATATAGACTAAATACATAAATTTAACTCGGTTATCCGATTTCAAAAGACGTTACGCCAAAAACACGATTTAACGGTATATCCGGAAAATCTCCCGTATACATTCTGGCGGTTTCAAATGAGTTGATCATTTCATATTTCTCCGCCAGAGCAACAGCGTCCTGATTAACTTCTGGTGTATCAAGAAAAATCGGATCTGACAAACATGTTTTAGATTTTAAAGCCAGAAAAAGGGCTTCGGCCAAATCCGGGTTATCCGCAAAGAGTGGGCCAATTTTGTAGCCGTTGCGGCATTTTCGGACAACACCATAGCCAGCCAGTTTGTCATTGTGCCTGATTCCAAGTGCATGAGAACCAGGTTGGCTTATCCATGATTTCGTAAATTGCGACCTGCTTACAGGAAAAAAAGGTTGATCGTATGCATCAACGGCTTCAAAAGGTAATAAATCAAGCTCCACAATATCTGAGTTGTTGGGCAAGTTGCCTCCACCAATCCCTTCGTAACGAATGTTGCTATACGCCAGCTTGAAACCCGACTTTTTGTAGTTTTCCTGCTGGGCCACGACACCATCAAGGCCTATGTTAAAACCTTCAAGGTACTTAAGCCCTGCGTTCCAGATTTGAATCCCAAAGCCTTTGCCACGGTATTCAGGTTTGACAATGTAGAACCCGAGAAAACCAAAAGAGTTGTCGTATTTGATCACGGAAATTGTGGCAATGGGTTCATCGTCAAGAAACCCGATCAGAAAACCATTTGGGTCAGCAGTAAAATAACAGTCAGCATCATGCTGACCTGGATTCCAGCCTTCCTCTGCGGCCCAGTCAATCGCAACGTCTATTTCCTTTCGGTCCATCGTTTTTATTCGATAGTTTTCGTTTTGCATTGATTTTCTCCTCGAAAATTGAAACTCTTTCACGCTGATGTTCGACTACCGGATGGTGACCACAGTGAGGACGCACGCATTCAGGAGCTTGCTATATATCATTGTTCTCTGCACCGGCACTTTCAAGAAAATTCAATTCGCAATCCAGTATTTCCGTGTTACCTCCGGGTGACTACCAAAACGCAAGTGCTCGAAACTTCTGATCTCCGATAACCTCGATTCTGTGCGGTGTTCCAGGAATAGTTTGAATCGCTGTTCCCGAACGCACACGAAATTCATCTTGACCCCAGATACACTTTGCCTTTCCTTCTAAAACACAGTAAATCTCTGGCGCAACATGACTATGTAGCGGGTATATGCGACCGGGATTGATCTCCATCAAAGCCATGGAAATTTCATGGTTCGGATTAACGCCGTCAGGTCCGATCAGCACTTTAGCTCCAACAGCTTCCAGAACTGGTTTTGGATTGTGATCACTATAGTCTTTGTAGACTACTTCCGATTCATGAACTGAGTGTCTGACGGCCAAATGGTGTTTCCCCAATATTCACAACGCCTGAATGACCAGCGCTCCACATCACCGTCTATATAAAGAACGTAACGGCTTGGTGGTCGGTTTGCGCGGGTTTGTTATGTGGTACACGCCTGGTAGTGAACTGCGAGCCAAACTGTAATCTCGTCAGGGTTCGTCCATGCTACCTTGTGTTTTGTATTTGCGGGAATTTCAACGAAATCACCTACACCGAGCCTCCTTGACTCACCTTGCTCGTACTCTATCGTTGCACCACCCTGCAATACAATAACCCATTCATCCTGCGCTTGATCATACCACCCCTCTTCCGGTGAGGTGTGACCCTTGGATAGAATCCTCTCTATCTTCAGACTTCCTTTGTCCAAAAGCGTATTAAAAACTTCTTTTTCAATTTCACTTGGTATTGATGTAAAAATATTTCCTTCTTTCATTTGGAGTTCGCTTGATATACGCCACGCTTCACAAAACCGCTACAACGCAACTGACGTCAGTTTTCTGTTATTTGTCAGCAGCTTCAGCTTGCAACCTTTCGACCAATCAGATCTTAATAATCGGCTGCCTTGTCACATCCATTCGGGCGGCTTGTTTGTCTAACTTATCCGTTACCCAAGATGTGAAGTCGGCATCAATTCTCCTTTGTTCTTGATTCGGACGACACGCGGTTCATACGTCAATATAGTCAACAATGTCTTCCCTATTCTTATCAAACTTTTTCTCTAACTCTTAAGCTTTCATATAACTGAATCTCTTTCTCGCGAGAACGCCGCACGGATATGAAATAACTCCGCTCCAGTAACTCCTTAAGCGGCGGCTAAAGACCTTTCAGTACAGCGACTATCCTTTCCGGTAGATTTTGGAGAATAGACCTGCCCGCAAAATTTACGCGCTGCGGGCAAGTTATGTTTCGAAACTGTTCGAACGGTTTTGCTAACCTACCCGCCTGCCATCACTCTGGGCAGCCAGAGCACCAGTTGCGGAAACAGGAACAGCAGAATCAGGCCAATGAGCTGAATACCCATGAACTGCATCATCCCGAGGTAGATGTCCTTGAGGTCCCAGTTCGGCACCACGCCTTTCAGGAAGTATGCGGACAGGGCCACGGGTGGGGACAGCCAGGCGGTCTGCAGGTTTACGGCGACCAGTATGCCAAACCAGACCATGAGGTCGTATCGAGCCAGACCATAGATCTCGAGGGCTTCTACTGACGGCAAGAGGATCGGCACAACAATAAGAACGATTGGCACCCATTCCAGCGGCCATCCGAGTAGAAAGATGAGCGCCATGATCAGAATCAGGATCAGATAAGGCGACATATCAAGGCCAAGCAGCAGCTCCGTCAGCATTTTCGGCGTGCCTAATGCGCTGAATTCTGCGCCAAAGAAATTAGATGCCGCAACCAGGAACATGATCAAGACAGTGATTTCAAGGGCTTTGATCAGGCTGTCGAAGAAACTCGGGATACTGAACTTGCGATAGCCGATGGAGAGCAGGATAGCGCCAAACGCGCCCATGGCCGCAGCTTCTGCTGGTGTCGCCAGACCGAGAAGAATCGAACCCAGGGCGAAAGAAATCAGGATCGTCGGCGGCATCAGTCCTCTGAAGAACTCATCCCAAAGCTCTGAAAAACGAAACTCACTGTCAGCTACGGCACTGTAAATCGGCCGACCCAGATACGCGAGGAATACGGTGAACGCCGCAAAAACAGTCGACCAGATTGAGAGCCCGCCGTCCTCACCGGAATTTGCAAAAATCATCAGCAGATGAAAGATCACCGCGATGGGAACGACAATCCTGAGCACATTTAATCGACGATAGGCGGTGTAAGCCACAGCACAGGCAATGGCCAGCACTATCAGTCCGCCAAAGGGAATAACGCCACCGAAAGTACCACTCAAGCCCAGTCCAAATACGCGACACAGTGTCAAAACACCAAGACAGATCAGCGCCACTTCAGCTCCATAGAACGACGAAGTTTTCGGCTGATCCTCTTCCGACAGAATAGGTCCCAGATCCGGGTTCAGCCAGCAGCGGCCGAGAGTGTAAAGCAGATACAGAGTCGCCAGAAGCGCTCCCGGAACAAACGCCGCACGGAACAGATCCAGAGTCGAGACTTCGAGAACGGGTCCCATAACGATCAGCATGATCGAAGGCGGGATCAGAATTCCCAGCGTACCACCGGCGGTAATAGTGCCCGCAGCAAGCTGTACGTTGTAGCCGGACCGACTCATGGTCGCGCCGGCCATGATGCCGAGCAGTGTCACAGACGCTCCCACGATACCTGTGGCGGCAGCAAAAATGGTCGATACGATTAACACCGCTATAAACAGCGCGCCGCGAACCCTGGCCATGATCATTTGAATCGACGCAAACAAACGGTCCATCAAACCCGCCGCTTCCATAATGATCCCCATCAGAACAAACAACGGCACTGCCATCAGCTGATCATTCAGCATGGTGGAGTTGGTGTTCAGCGTCATTAGCAGCGTGGTCAGCTTGAAGTTCGATCCCCAGATGCCGAAAACAAATGCCAGGAAGATCAGCGTGAAAGAAATCGGGAAGCCGATGAAGATCACAAACAGCATAGCGCCCAGCATGATCAATCCAATGGTCGCCTTATCCATGTCCGGACGCGCAGACATTATTTTAGAGAAGGCCTCACCACCTGGAACCACTTCCGGATTGAACACCGCCAGAACCAGCCAGGCCAGCGCAATCAGATAGATCGGCAGAGCCCGAACAAACCAACGCTCGCGCTCCTTACCCATCTTGTGAAATGCGCGAAAAATCTCAGGTATACCCTGCAGCAAAAGAAGCAGGCCACCAATTGGCATTGCCAGACGCGCCGGCCAGAGCAGAGGTCCCCAGGCGCTGTCGATCTGCATCGTTTCGTTGGTGGAGTAAGCCAGCCACCAGAACTGTGAAGCGATCACAGTGAAGAAGATCATTGACGGGATAAAGAACAAAAGATAGAGAGCGGCATCCACCGTTGCCTGCGTCTTCGCCGACCAGTTTCGATAGAGAAAGTCGGCGCGAATATGGACCCCGCGCATTAACCCATATCCGGCGGCCGCCATAAACAACACCCCGGCGATCATGCGGCTGGTGTCGTATACCCAGAGCGTAGGGCCAAGCCCGATCGCACGGGCAAAATCTTCAAATCCTGCGTCCTGCAGAATGGCGAAAGAGTTTCGTGAAATGACTTCGAATACAACCACTGCAATCAGCGGAACCATCAGCAGTGCGATAACCTGACCCGCACGATAATTGAGAACATCAATGGCTGCGGTTATTGGTCGTTGCCAGGGTGTCATGTCTTCTGGCGTTTCACCGGGAGCTTCGGCGCGTCGCTCCGCAATGAGTTCGTCCGCGATCTCTAGCTCTTCTGGATTAACCTCTTCTTCGGCCATGCCTGTTCTCCCGGTTGGGTTTGAGCTCGGACTGAGCTCTCATTATTTGTGCAGGGCAAGCGCCCTTTTATAAATTTCCATGCGAGTTCCTGTTGTTGACTCGCCTGGAACTGAATCAATACTGGTACAACTGGTTGTTATTATAAAAACAACGAAGCGAGGCCCTTATGGGCCTCGCAACGATGTTAAAACTACTGGTACGACTGCTACTACTTGAGTGTTGCTGCGTGCGCGCGACCCAGACTTGCGTTAGATGTCTGAGCACCTGACCAGAACGGTACAACGGTATCAGCGAAATCTTTCTGCGATTGCCACACTTCGGCGAAGAATGCATTTTCTGCCGAAGCAGCTTCAAGAGATTTTTTGGCTGCCGCCATGTACTCAGTAAAGTAATCCGCCGGGGTGTCCTCAAGGATAACACCGTGATTGTCTGTCAGATCTTTTAACGCTTTACCGTTTTCAAAGATTCGATATGACATGGATTTTGACAGAGACGCGTTCGCTGCTACTTCCAGCGCTTTCTGCTCAAGCTCGCTCAGCGAATCGTAAAAATCCCCATTGACATACATGTCAGCGTTCACAGTGACCTGATGCAGACCCTGCAGGTAGTAGTGCTTAAGGACTTTCTGGAAACCAAACACTGAGTCAGGCTTCGGACAGCACCACTCTGCCGCGTCGATTGTGCCTTTTTCAAGTGCTGGCAGAATGTCACCACCGCCCATCGCTACCGCTGGAACACCGACTTCTGCGTACGCTGCGCCAACCATGCCTGGAGGAGCACGGAAACGCATCTGACGGAAGTCATCCATTGATTCAATCGGTTTCGGGAACCATCCGAGTGCTTCAGGACCCACAGGCTGCAGCATGAAACCTTTCACATTCACGCCCATCTCGTCCCACAAACGGTCATACAGCTCTTTGCCGCCGCCGTACTGGAACCAGCTCAGGAACGCCATGTTGTCGAGGCCCACACCGGCGCCCGCAACAGGCGCGCCAAACAGGTTCGCCGCAACGTGCTTACCGCCCCAGTAGTGGGTCCAGGCAAAACCACCTTCGACAAGACCCGCATCGACGGCGTCCATAATGTCTCGTGGGCCAACCACAGCACCCGCCGGCAGAACTTCAATAGTCAATGATCCACCCGTAAGCGCTGCGACGTCGTTGCCGAACTCGTTCAGCATGACGACTTCGTCCGCAGTATTCGGAAGCACCGACTGTATACGCAATACCTTGTCAGCCATGGCGGACGACGCCATGAGGGCCAAGGCTGCTGCACTAGCAGCGATAAATTTATGTTTTATCATGTCTACTCTTCTCTATTCCTCAAATTAAGAAAGCCTTCGCCAAGGTAATGCCTCTCGGGGCTGAAGGCAATGCCCCGGAGCTTTTTGGACCGAAAACTCGGCCTTACTTGAACGCTGGAAATCGCAAAATGCAGCTTAAATGAGACTCCCAGTCTCAATCCTACAGCCTTTTTGAGTCCAGTAACAGAGTTAAATGGTTAACCCGGAAAAATCCGAACCCGTATCAGCGATGTCAGAACTGAGCTATTTTTTGAGTTTCCATCGACAGGAAATAATAAGACCAACGCAAGTTTAGGGTCAATACTGCGTCAATTTTGCCGCTTTAAAAACCCAGTGCATTAATGTGCAGGTCCTGAGTCGAATGAAACCCAATCGGTAGTTTGATGCTGATTTTAGGCAAAGTTACTTTGCCTCCATTCGTCGGTTCCAGACAATAAATCAGCATCCCGATTCGAGACAACTATACAGCCACACACGGTTGATCTTATGCTTAAACTGCAAAACAAAGGCGACCAAACCGGATTAGCTCAAATGAATGGTTTGAGACCTGTTGGGAATGTGAAGTGACTTAATTAACACGCCATAACCGGCAAGGGACTCCTGATGCAATATCGGTATATGGCATCCCTGGCTCGCACTGTACACTTTCTATCTCCCGGTAAAGGGTCCATCAACATTCTAAATCTCAGGCAACACCCAGATATGGCCGTCACCAAACTCAAAACCGCAAGCAAGAATCCAACAACAGGAGAAGACGAGACACGATCGATCGTGAATAAGATGCTCGATGACATTGAAGCCGGAGGCGAACAGGCGGCTCGTGACTATGCAAAGAAACTCGATGGATGGGACAATGAGATAGTGGTCTCACCGGAGGAAATCGAAGCTGCTACTGCAAGTCTGAGTGCACAAACCAAGTCTGACATTCAGTTTTCACACCAGCGGGTAAAAAAATTCGCCGAGGCGCAACTGGCGAGCATGACCGAATTTGAGATGGAGGTTTCGCCCGGGCTGATCGCCGGACAGCGCCTCATACCCGTGCACACGGCGGGCTGCTATATACCGGGCGGTCGTTATGCGCATATTGCCTCTGCCATTATGAGCGTCACTACTGCCAAAGTAGCGGGTGTCAAAAACGTTATTGCGTGCTCGCCCACCCACCCCGACCGGGGTGTCCATCCGGCAATCCTGTATGCAGCGAATCTCGCAGGTGCCGATACGATTCTGTCCCTTGGAGGCGTGCAGGGTATCGCGGCAATGACGTTCGGATTGTTTACTGGTCACAAAGCTGACGTGCTCGCCGGACCCGGAAATCGGTTTGTCGCCGAGGCCAAACGCATACTGTACGGTCGGGTCGGAATCGACATGTTCGCAGGTCCAACCGAGATATTGGTTATCGCTGACGAAACCGCCGACCCTGAAATTGTGGCGTCCGACCTCGCCGGACAGGCGGAGCACGGCCTCGATTCACCGGCATGGCTGATAACCACATCTCGAGAGCTGGCCGACACCGTGGCCGCGCGCATGCCACACTATATTGAGCGAATGGCGGAACCAAACCGCTCCACTGCTGAGACTTCGTGGCGGGACTACGGTGAAATCGTTCTCGTCGACACCGCTGAAGAAGCTGTTGCCGTAAGTGATGAATACGCTCCGGAACATCTCGAAGTGCACTGCAACGACCTGCCCTGGTGGTTAGAAAACCTGAGTAACTATGGATCGCTGTTTTTGGGCGAAGAAACCACTGTCGCCTACGGTGACAAGTGTTCCGGCACCAATCACATCCTTCCTACCAAAGGCGCAGGTCGCTACACGGGCGGTTTGAGCGTCAGCAAGTTCATCAAAGTTCTGACCTGGCAACAGATGACTCGGGAAGCCAATCGCGAAGTCGGCGCAGTGACGGCGCGAATATCCAGATCAGAAGGTATGGAAGGGCATGCGCGATCCGGCGACGACAGGTTGTACAAATATTTCCCTGGAGAAGAGTTCGACCTTGGTATTGAATCGTAAACTGCTGGGCTCAGAACTATCGTGACTGACCTTTCACAGTTCAGTCTGTCCGGTAAATCGTTTGTCATAACCGGGGCCAGTTCGGGAATCGGAGCAGCCGTATCAGGATTTTTGGCGGACGCGGGCGCTCAGGTATTGCTGCTTGCTCGTCGACAGGAACGCCTCGATATCGCTGTTGAATCCATCAACAACTCAGAGCATCGTCGTGCACACGCACTCGCAGCCGATCTTTCGGACAGGGAAACCATCCCGGAAGTCGCGGCGAGCTGCACAGAGATACTTGGTCAGGTCGACGGCGTCGTAAACGCTGCGGGTGTCAATCTAAGACAGCCGGAGGATGACATCTCGCTGGAGTCCTGGGACCAGACCCTGAATTTGAATCTTGCGGTGCCATTTTTCTTTTCCCGGGAGTTCGTCAACGGAATGCGAGAGCGGAGATTTGGTCGTATCATCAATATAGCCTCCCTGCAGTCCAGTCGGGCGTTTGAAAACGGTCTGGCATACGGTGCGTCGAAAGGCGGTATCTGCCAGCTAACCCGCGCCATGGCTCAGGCCTGGTCGCGATACGGAATTACCGCGAATGCGATTGCACCGGGGTTTTTCCCCACTGAGCTGACCGCGCCTGTTTTCTCGGATCCGGACAGAGAGGAGGCTATCGCAGCACAGACCGCGATTGGTCGAAACGGGAAGCTTGAGGATCTGTGCGGACCGATGATTTTTTTCGCATCCTCAGCGTCGTCCTATATCACCGGCCAGACTTTGTATATCGACGGCGGTTTTACTGCAAAATAGACGCGACATCAATTAAATCAGTCATAAAAAGTAATGAAAGCGCTGGTCTATACCGCAAATCAGGAAATGACGTTCCGCGAAGAGAGCGAGCCTACGGTGGAACCGGGCGACGCGCTGATTGAAGTCCATACCGTCGGCATCTGCGGGTCAGACATGCACGCCTATCTTGGACATGATCCCCGGCGCGTGCCGCCTTTGATCCTGGGCCATGAAGCAGTTGGCACTGTGCTTTCAGGTACCGATAAAGGTCGAAGAGTGGCTCTCAACCCCCTGATCACCTGCGGATCGTGCAACAACTGCCTGGGCGGTCAACAAAATCTCTGCGCCCGTCGAGATTTAATCGGCATGTACCGGGCCGGCGCCTTCGCAGAGCGTGTCTCCCTGCCCGAACGGAATCTTATTCCCGTTCCGGACGACATGAAAAATGCACATGCATCCCTGACTGAACCGGGTGCCACCGGACTTCATTCTATTGGACTGGCAGAGCGCGCGTTGCTCCGCCCCATTAGTGAAGCGCGGGTTCTTGTTATCGGCGGTGGTGCTGTCGGTTTGCTGACTGCGCTGTTACTAAAAGACAAGGGCGTGGTGTCGCTGGAAATCGCGGAAACCAATCCATTGCGTCGCAAAACTGTGGCGGATCACACCGGCATTACTGTATTCGACCCAATCGATAAGCCCGCAGCCGAAAATGGATACGATCTGGTGTTTGATGCCGTTGGCAGTGCGCGCACACGTGAGGCCGCCGTGTTTTCTGCAAAGCCCGGTTCAGCTGTGGTGCATATCGGGCTTCAGGACAATGAAGGTAGTATGGACGTGCGGAAAATGACGCTCCAGGAAATCATTTTCATCGGCTGCTACACCTATACGCCTGTCGACCTGAATGTGATGTTGCATAAACTTCACTCTGGCGCACTGGGATCTCTTGAATGGGCGGACAAGGTACCGCTCGATGATGGAGCCAACGCCTTCCGTCAATTGCTCAATGGTGAACGGGGCGCACCCAAAGTCATTCTGACCCTGTAGTCATCGCACGCGCTGGCGGTCAAGTTCTGGTCGCTCTGATATCCTGAGAGCAATTGTGATGATCATCAATATCACCTAATCTTGCCCTCCGATTCATCCAATCCGGATTCGACATGATCGAGCTGATAGGCGGCGGCGCACGCAGCGGTAAGAGCCGATTCGCACTCCAGCGTGCCGCAGCGGTACACGCATCCCTCAACAACGGACACAAAGTATTTATTGCCACAGCACAGCCGCTTGATCACGCTATGCGCGAACGTATTGAAGCGCATCGTGCGGAACGCGACAAGAGCTGGACGTTGATAGAACAACCGCTCGATCTGGCAGCAAGTATTCGTGCGCTGAACCCATCCGACTGCGCTGTCGTGGACTGCCTGACACTGTGGGTCACGAACTGGCTCATGCAGGAAAACCCAGAAAATTGGCAGTCCCAGCGTTCAGATTTTCTGCAGGCATTGGTACAAACCCCAAGTAACGTGTTTATTGTCACTAATGAGGTCGGTCACGGGGTCACCCCACTCGGCCAGCTCAGCCGCGATTTCGTCGACGAAAGCGGATTCCTTCACCAGGCCATTGCCGAGTTGGCCGATAATGTCACCATGATGCAATTCGGAATTCCTCAATTCCTCAAAACGACCACCGCATTCAACTAATACTTGCACCACTTTGCACGCACCAAATGACCGACTGGATTTTTGAAACCATACAACCCCCTTGCGACGACACCCGGCAAAAAGCGCTGGCTCATCAGCTCAGCCTGACTAAACCACCCGGGTCACTCGGACAACTCGAAAACGTTGCCGTTGAATTGTGCGCGATGCAGAAATCAGTGACGCCGTCCGCCGACGCAATTGAAATTGCAGTGTTTGCCGGCGATCATGGAATCGTCGCTGAGGGTGTATCCGCGTTCCCTCAGGCAGTAACGGTCGAAATGGTGAAGAACTTTGTCAACGGCGGAGCCGCGATCAGCGTGCTGGCCCGACATCTTAATGCCGGACTGACCGTGGTGAACGCGGGAACTATTGCCACCGAACCATTTGCTGCGCCGGTGATCGACAAACCGGTCGGCCGAGGAACGGCAAACTTCCTGATCGAGGACGCGATGACTCAGGATCAGCTGCACGCCGCACTTAACCTTGGACGCGCGATCTCTGACGGTTATCACAGCGCTACACGAATCGTCATTGGCGGTGAAATGGGTATTGGCAATACAACTTCGGCAACTGCGATCGCGGCCGCTATCACTCAGACGCCCGTTGCTGCACTGACCGGGCCGGGCACAGGACTCGATGCCGAGGGCGTTCACAAAAAAGCGGAGATTGTGAATCGAGCGCTAGAACGTTCAGCGTTCACCCGGGTCGATAACCCTGAGGAAACGCTGCGGTTGCTTGGAGCAGTCGGCGGTTTTGAAATTGCAGCGCTGGCCGGGTTTTTCGTCGCTTCCGCGATGCACGCGCGAACAATCGTCGTCGACGGATTTATCTCAACCAGCGCCGCCATGATCGCGACATTACTTAACCCCGGCAGCCGTGACTGGATGCTTTTTTCGCACGCCTCTGCTGAACCGGGACATCGCGCGATGATGGAGTATCTCAGTGCCAGCTCTCTGATCGATCTCGACATGCGACTTGGAGAGGGTAGCGGTGCCGCAGTTGCCTGCAGTCTGATTCGGTCTGCCTGCGCATTGCACAATGAAATGGCCACGTTTGAACAGGCAAGTGTGTCCAACAAAGAATAGACCATGAACGGATTGCTGTTCGCACTGCAGTTTCTGACCCGAATCCCGGTCTGGCGAAACCCCGAATATTCAGACAAAACTCAGGCTGAATCTGTACCCTGGTTTTTTGCAGTCGGTCTGGTCATTGGAATCGCACTGCTGGTTCCGGCGCTAATCGCAGAAGCCGAACTTTTCGAGCCTGCTGTCGCAGCGCTGGTTTTAGTGGTCACGTGGATTGTGGTCACCGGTGGGCTTCATCTGGACGGGCTGGGGGATTGCGCCGACGGCTGGATGAGCGGTAAATCTGGTGAACAGTTGCTCAATGTGATGAAAGACCTTCAGGCAGGCACCGGTGCAATCATCGCTGTGCCAATGCTGATCCTAATTAAATGGATTTGCAGCTGGCAATTGCTGATCGAAAGCCAATGGGTTGTTTTTCTCGTGACGCCTATGATTGCAAGGGCTGCCGTCGCGGTTTATCTGGCAAAGGTCTCCTATTTCCCGGACGATGGACTGGGAAAATCCATGCATTCCGGCGTCCATTCGCGGCACGTGCTGGTCGCCATTGCGGTCAGCGCATTGGTGGTACTGGTAACTAGTGCATCACTGGTTCTGCCCGTTACATTGGGTACAGTATGCGCGGTCGGTATAGTCCACCTCACTCTGACTCGCAGACTGGGCGGTGCAAGTGGCGACATCTACGGTGCTTTAATCGAAACCATTGAGGCCTTCATCCTGCTGTTCGTACTGATCGCTGTCCAGTAATCAAATTACAGGGCCGATACCTGCCAGCGACAAGTTAGTCGAACCTTTAGTCTTGGCGAGTTTGACTTCCCGGTGGCGTTGCCGTGCTCGAATACTATCTGTCGATGATCGTTTTCCTGTTTCCGCTGGCCTACAGCCCGGGGCCGGGCAACATTTTTTTTGCATCCTGCGGAGCGTCCGTCGGCTTCCGTAACTCACTGGCCGCACTGGCGGGATATCATCTCGCAACGTTCATCGTCACCCTTCTGATCGGTTACGGCCTGGTTCAGATCCAGAACGTATCCGTTGGGGTAACAAACGCCATTCGATGGATCGGCATCGCATACATCATCTGGCTTGCCCTATGCCTGTACCGCGCCGCTGCACTTGATCACCCAACCCGGCGTGCGATTCCGGGTTTTACAAGTGGCGTGCTTCTACTGGTTCTGAATCCGAAG
>JBCCGE010000015.1:0-49857 GCA_039029455.1 Pseudomonadota bacterium
TGGGTTGCTCCATACCTTCTTTATGCGTAACAACACCAATCTTAGTACCGATGACATAATTGACACCATAAGTAATCACCGGCCAACCATAGTTATCGCCGGGCGCGATGATATTGATTTCATCGCCCCCTTGCGGACCATGTTCATGTGTCCAGACAATATTTGTGCCTGGCTTTAGATCTATCCCTTGAATATTGCGATGGCCATAAGAATATATTTCGGGTTGAGCACCCTCAACATTGATAAAAGGATTATCTTCGGGAACAGAACCATCAGCATTAATTCGAATTAATGATCCTGTGTGCGTATTTAGATCTTGCGAGGGATCTCGCTGACCACGATCACCCAAAGTAATAAACAATTTTCCTTCATTATCGAATAACAATCTGCCACCAAAGTGGCGACCACCTGATGTTTTTCCATTCGCCACAAAAATAACTTCAACATCTTCTAGACGATCATCAATCAGCTTGCCACGCAGTACTTCAGTACTAATCCCTTCTTTATGGGTTTCCCGGTCGCATACTACATAACATTACAACCGGAAAATCGCCGGAATATATACATCTATCTGATCACCATTCCGTTTTGGACCAATCTGCTGGTGCGGACCTTCTCCTGGATCATCATACTGGGGCGTGGCGGGGTGATAGAAACGCCGTTGTTGAAACTCGGGATTATCGAAGACTCGCTGAAGATGATGTATTCCGATGGCGCGATTGCTATTGGGTTGACCTACAGCTATTTACCGCTGATGGTGCTGCCCATCTATGCGAGCCTGGAGAAACTTGATTTTCGGCTGCTCGAAGCGGCCAGCGATCTGTACGCATCGCGTTGGGAGATTATGCGCAAAGTCGTTATTCCATTAAGCAAGCCCGGCATCATCGCAGGATGTATCCTGGTGTTCATTCCGTGTATCGGAGCGTTTATCGCACCGAACCTGCTCGGCGGCGGTAAAAAACTGATGCTGGGCAGTCTGGTTCAGTTTCAGTTTGCGTCCGCGCGGAACTGGCCGTTTGGTTCGGCATTGTCCATGTTGTTGCTGTCGGCAGTTGTTGTTGCGCTGGTGATTTACGCCCGATCCGCGCGGAAAAAGGAATATATCCAGGGGACGACATAGTGTCTGCGCAACATAAAACCAAGGCGCTGCCGGTCGGTCACTATCGGGGATTGGGGCTGTGGAACGTGTTGTTTATGATCTTTCTGTATGCTCCTATCGTTGTGCTGATTGTTTACTCATTCAACGCCAATCGAATGGTGATCAACTGGACCGGGTTTGGTCTGGACTGGTATGTCAAAGCGTTTCAGAATGAAGACATTCAGGACGCAGTGTATAACTCTCTGATCGTTGCATTCGTGGCGACCGGTGTCGCCACGACAATCGCCACTATTGGTGCACTGATTTTGGCGCGAGGCGGTAATTTCAGAGGCAAGACCGCATCGCTTGGACTCATGATGCTGCCCCTGATGGTGCCGGAGATCGTAACTGCGGTCGCCGTGTTGATCTTCTTTGCTACGATTGGTCTGAATTGGGGGCTGGGAAATGTCATTATTGCTCACATAACGTTCTGCATTCCCTTTGCATTCATGCCCATTCGGGCCCGACTGGAAGGCATGGATGATTCATTGGAGCAGGCAGCTCGAGACCTCTATGCATCCGAGTGGGAAACATTTCGTTATATTACTGTGCCTATGTTGATGCCGGGTATTGTTGCCGGTGCGATGCTGTCGTTTGTCATATCTTTGGATGACTTCATTATTACACTGATGGTAGGTGGTGCCGGATCAACCACGTTGCCGGTCTATATTTACAGCATGATCAGACGCGGCCTGACACCGGAAATAAATGCTGTTTCCACCTTGCTTCTTTTATTTTCGGTCGCTATTGTTACAGCCTATTGGTTCGTTTCGAAAAATTCCAATACAAAAACTGTGCATTAAAACACCATCTCCAGAATCAAGCCTAAAGAGGAGCTTAATATGAAAAGAGTACTAATCACGCTTTCGGCGTTTGCACTGACCCTTGCGATGGGGTCAGCAAAGGCGGAAGGGGAACTGTTCATTTATAACTGGACTGAATACACACCACCGGCGCTGGTCGAAAAGTTTGAAGCTGAAACCGGCATCAAAGTATCAGTGGATACCTATGACTCGAACGAAACCCTGCTGGCAAAACTGCAGGCTGGTGCGACCGGTTACGATCTGGTAGTGCCGAGTCAGAACTTTGTTCCAATCATGATTAACGAAGGACTGATCCAAAAAGTGGCGGTCTACGATCTTCCGAACTATGCCAACTACGAAGACAAGTGGAAAAAGCCGGATTGGGATCCGGAGCATGAATACACTGCACCCTGGCAGTGGGGCACAACATCTTTCGCATACAACGTCGAACAGTACTCCGGTAAAGGTGAATCTTTAGCTGAGTTCTTCGAGCCGGGTGAGGAAGCCTGTGGCCGCGTAAGTGCTTTCCCTACACCTGATGAAGTGGTCAGTCTGGCTAACATTTATCTGGGAATACCATTTTGTTCTGAAGATCCGAAGGAAATGAAAAAGGTTCAGGATCTGTTGGTGGCGCAAAAAGAGTGCATCGTTGCGTATAACAATGAAACCATGAGTGATTTACTGACCAGTGGGGAAGCCGTTATCACCAACCACTGGAATGGTTTTACTCGTCTCGGTCGTCTCGCGGGAGCGCCGATTTCATATGCTTATCCAAAAGAGGGTGTAGTGGGCTGGTATGACAGTCTTGTGGTTCCGACCAGTGCGAAGAACGTAGAGAATGCCCGTAAGTTCATGAACTTTATGCTGGACCCGGTCAATATGGCGATTCTTACAGAAAGTCAGGGTTACGGAGATGCCGTAAAAGGTACGGCCCAGTATTATTCGGAGGAATTGAAATCCGCTCCGGAAGTTAATCCACCTTCCGATCTGAATGTGGTGTTTGCACCAACGTGTTCGCCAACGGCGCAATCACTGATCGATAAGGTCTGGACGAAAGTTCTGCAATAGTTTGAGACCTAACGTTGTAGCTGAAAGGGGAGTGAGTTTTAACTCCCCTTTTTTCGTGGTGCTGCACTGCCTGCGGTTATGTCGATCTCTACAAATTTTTCTCTGCGAACGCAACTGAGCAGGCGTTTGAATTCGCGCGGTGTTCACGGGGGCAATCGGGTAGACTTCCGGCAATTATTTCTGTCGCGGTCTTAAATTGAGCAGATGAAAACAATTGGAATTCTTGGCGGCATGTCTGCAGCGTCAACCCAGATCTACTATCGTGAGCTCTGCGACTTAATGCGGACGCGACTTGGTGGTTTGCACTCTCCCGAGCTTCTGATCCGTTCACTTGATTTCGATCGTATCGAAAGCCTGCAGATGAAAGGCGAGTGGGATGCGGCTGGTGATGTGCTGAACAAAGAGGCCAAACTGCTTGAAGCCGGTGGCGCCGAGATTTTGGTGCTGGCGACCAACACGATGCACAAGCTCGCCGATCAGATGATGTTCGGGATCACTATCCCGTTAATTCACATCGCAGACGCTACAGCTGAGCAAATCGCTAAAAGTAATTTGAAATCTCCCGGACTGATGGCAACGGCATTCACGATGGAACAAACCTTCTACACGGATCGCCTGATTGCAGCAGATCTTACGCCTGTGATTCCCGGCGATGCCGATCGTGCCGATACGCATCGAATTATCTACGAAGAACTTTGCAAGGATATCACCACGCCTGAGAGCGAGGCTGTTTATATCGATATAGCTGCACGACTGGTTGATGCGGGTGCTGACTGTTTGATTTTGGGGTGTACAGAGGTCGGCATGTTGCTCAACAAAGATAATGTCGATGTTCCCGTGTTCGACACCACATTGATCCATTGCGAAGTCGCATTAAATCGCGCTTTAGCTTAGTTGGGTATCGGTATACCTCAACTCACTGAGAAGTGTTCGATTGCACTTCATGCTTGATTCCGGCGAACAAGGTTCGGTTCGAAAGTTTTTACTGCGAATCTGTTTACCTTAACGAGCTGTAACGGTTTTACAAAGCCATCGGGTTGCTTTTCTCGGCGTGTCGAAGCATTGCTCGCACACCGATGTTTCCTTTTCGGTATTTTACTTGCTGCGAGCGCTGTTGCCTGGGTTCAGTAGTGAAACCAGTTCAGCAGGCGAGGGGGCATTGGACAAATCGTTGAGAACTGCGGCGACTTTTTGGCGACTTTTCTCATCCATCAATGGCGACGCATAGTGCTCCAGCTTCTGCAATATTTCGTCATCCGGAAGAGGGGCGTCGTAGTTGCCGCGAGCGACTTTCATATCCGAAGACAACGACTGACCACTTTTTAATTTAAAGATAACGTCAGCACACCGTTCCTCAGGAAATGCCGCGTTGTAAACATCCGACTCCCTGAACACAATTTTATCAACCAATTGCCAGATCTCAGATCGATCATAGTTTTCCGGTAGAAGATGTTCAGGCAGCACAGTGTCGTGCAGAAATGCTGATGCAACCACCAGCGGCAGACTGTATTGTGCTGCGTCTCCGTCTATTGGGCGGCTCGTTGTCAGGCGGGTGGCCTCATGAAAGGTTGAGACAATAATTTCGTCAATATCATCCGCACCAACTCCGTGAGCTCGAGTCAGAGCTAAAACCGATTCGATCGCAGGGTGGGCCCAACGACATGCTGGATACGCCTTGAAATTAGTCTCCAGAATTCGCCAGCGTTGCCCCAGATCGCGCCAAAAGTCTATGTTCTCGCCGGATATACAGGTAATAGCGGGCGCGCCGGTAAATCCGTCCTCTGCCAGATCAGCAGCGGATATACCAACCAGGGCCCCCCAGCTGCTGCTGTCCTTCACCATCGTGGGATGATCGATGCACCGCATCATCTGTGCCCGGGGTCCATAGTACTCGGCGATCCCGAGCGCATGTGCGGTCTGCTCACCGCTGAGTCCGCGCAGTCGCGCCGCAATTGCCGTGCATCCGAGAGAATTCCATGAGCCGGACGAATGATAGTCCGGAACTGTAGCGTGCAACGTCATTCCGGAACGTATCGCAATTTCTTCGCCGACAACAAGATGCGTCAACATGTCATCCAGAGTGCATGCCGGATGTTCGCCCATCTCCGCCAGCAAGGCGGGTACAAGGGCTGCGCTGGCGTGACCCTTGCAAATCTGATGACCATCATGGCCATCAATGGCATCAATACTGGCTGCACCGGCAAAGGCGTAACCCACAGGATTTACGTTACGTCCGTCAAACGGAAGTGAGATCGAGCCCGGATAACGTTTCGCGGCATGATTTCGCGCGACACGACTGGGCTTGGTTGAGATTCCGGAAACCCAGATCGCGAACGTATCGACCAGACATCGGCGTGCCATATGCACTACCTCTTCAGGCAGTGCCTCAAAGGTCAGCTCATGTATAAACTCAGTGCTCATTAAGGCTGTCACCTTCAGAGAGGATAGTTGTCCGAAAAGTGAAATTGTTTTGATGCTCAGCACTCGGCCTTATTGGCTCGCAACTGATTAACTGTCTGTGCCGATAGTGCTTGGGTTTTGCGGGCAGTACCAAATCCGTAATGCGCGAATTATGCGGTGAATTCGTACCGCATCAGAGGGGGCGGTGGACTTTGCACAAACCACCGCGCAACCTCCGTAGGATCAAGGTTTTCTTTGCGCGGGTCGTCTTCAAAACATATACCGCAGTGCGTTCCCGTCGTCCCGTACTCCATCATGCGCAACGGCCAGCTGCCACCGCCACCTGACCAGATGGCGTTCTGGAGATGATCGAAAACGATCATGTCATACTCTATAAAGAAACGCTCGTTTTCCTGTACGAAGGGAGATTGTTCGAGCTCTTTCATCAATGGTGGGTGCGGACAGTAAATATGCATGCAGGCTTTTTCCCCAAACCGAGTCCGCTCAATCCAGAGATTCTTGAGTGCCGTATCAGACTGCAATTCACTGAGTGAGGGATATTCTTCCTCGCAACACTGACTGCGCTCGATGCCGTGGATCATTTTAGGAGGCACCACCACTACAGTCTTATTGCAGTATTCACAATCGTCGATCAGATCAAGCGGAAACGCATCTTCCTCAGTTCGCGGCATCCACAGCGTATTGATGTGTACATTGCCCGTTGTGCATTGTCCCAGCGGCCGACTGAATGCCCAGTTCTGACCGTGGGTATGATAGAGCGTAGAGCGTCCTTCAAGAAAATAAGGCTGCGTTACGAATATAGGTCTTGTCAGGGATGGCACATCGACTCGACGCAGCAAGATTCTCCCATAGGGTTGCTTCGGAAATGTAGGCAGGATGGTCCACATCCAGGCGATTTCGTGGGTATGCGCTTTCGCTGCCCGATCCATTACGGTTGCAACACATTGCGGGTCAAAGTCTTTGAAACAGACCTCGCTGGCAAGTTCTTCTGCCATGACGTCAAGATGACCGGTGTCGACCAGATGATGCGCGCTGTTAAGATCACGGGCATGATGAGTGATACTGTTGACAATGCGTGCATAAGCCAGTGTCGAGCACACGTCTCCTTCCTGATTGGCTCGTTGCCACTGTATGAACATTAGGCTGGCCGCTTCAAAAAACAGGTCCAGCAGATTTTGCGCCTCCATCGCGTCTGCCGATTTTGAGGCACTATACAATTCTGTGACATCAATTCCATGGCCTCGAGCCTCTTCCAGAATTTCCTTCATGCGGAACACAATATCGGTTGAGGCAGTGCGTGTGCCGGTGTCAAATTCTTTCGATGGGAGGATCGTTGGATTCATGTGCTCACGGTGTCGAGATAGTCAATAATGGGCTCAACGGTTTCGAACAGAGAATAAGGTAAACCACGGAAGTATACCTATTCTCACGTGCCGGGAGTGAACCAAAACGGTCCCATAAGCGCTCGATTTGTTGCTTCTATCTGCTACACCCTCAGCAGTTATCATATCGATTTTTCCCGGAGTCAGTTCTCACGATCGTCTGAATCGGTGTTTTGATTGCGTGAAACCGCCATTTCAACGTATTCAATGCAAATTTCCGCCGCTTCCTCGCGAGAAAATGCGCTCGAGTCCAGCCGGTATTCCAGCCAGAGACCATCGGTCAAAGCAATCAGAGTGTTGGCGGCACGTCGGGCCCACTGTACTCGACCCTGACTCGACATTGCACCTTCAAACAACTGAGTTGCATCCTGACGGTACGATTCATAAATCTCCCGATTTACGTCCCGGAGCCGTGCGTTGGTTTGCGCTTCAACCGATAAGGCCAGCCAGGCGGCGATTCGATGCTCCTCGAAAACGCTCGACAGGAACATCGCGCGAATCATGGCGTGAAGTTTCTGTAAACTGGTGCTCACGCGTGACATCTCAACCTGAATCTCGGCGTGAAGTTCGTTTCGCAAGTGTCGGTAGGTGTCCAGCATGAGGTCGTCTTTACTCGAAAAGTAATGCCGGATAAGACCTCTCGACACACCGGCCGCGCGACATATTGAGCCGACAGTTGTGTCCCGATAGCCCAGATCGTGTATTGAACGCACCGTTGCTTCGATCAATGCCTGCCGCCGATAAACATTTATTTCGGCGTGTGTCTTGGGTCGAGGACCGGACTTATATTTGGTCATACGGGTGGTTCAGCACTCAAAAAATGTGATCGCCGATCGGTCGCGAATTTCATTGACGAGAATTCCGTCCTTATAGATTTTCGGTTTTTGGGCATCAGCGGGGAATCGACGGTTGCCAGATAAAGTGTTTTGAAATAGTGATCACCTGCAATAACTACAGAGATAAGGGAAAAGACCTTTAGTTACGTGCGTATCGAACCTCGATAGAGATATGAGGATGTGCTCACCGGGCACCGCGTGTCCGACTGCTCATCTGATCGAATTGTAAAGTCTTGTCATCGTGTATCAGAAATATTATTATACGGTCGTATAATAATATTGACAAGATTTCAGAATCAGGCAGGAGCTATTGACCAGGAAATCTGCCGGGGTTGGAGCAAGACAATGAAGATCCACAGAGGCCTCTCGATGCAGACAATTTCTGGTGGCGTGTTCGGACCATGAGAAAGATTCTGAGTTTCAGTCCCGGCTAATCAAATGCACAGACCCCGATACCACTGGCCAAATCGAGAACTGGATGAAGCCTATACGCTGCCGTCGCTTTATTACTATGCCCCCGCTGTGTATGAAGATGAGAAGTGGGCTATTTTCTATAAGTCCTGGAGGTTGGTGGCACATAGAAGTGAGCTGGCTAATCCAAAAGACTATGTTACCTGCGAGATTTTCGATCAGCATATCCTGGTGGTGCGAGGAGATGACGGCGTCCTAAGGGCGTTTTACAATGTCTGCCAGCATCGCGGCACCAAGCTGGTGCACGAGAGACGCGGCTCGGGACGCAAACTATTCGTCTGCGAGTACCACTCGTGGTCGTACAGCACCAAGGGAAAACTAATTGGAGCGCCGAGAACCGAACGTCTGAAAAATTTCAGTAAATCCGAGATTTGTCTTACCTCGCTGCGCGTTCAGGAATTTGCAGGATTCGTTTTTATCAATCTTGATCCAAACGCTAAACCCATGGAGGAAATGTACCCGGGTGCCGACGAATTAATACTTAAGCACGCCCCGGATATGCATAATCTTCAGTTTGAATCCGAGCACGACTTCATCGCGCCTGTAAACTGGAAAGTAGTTATGGACAATAATATTGAGTCATACCATCTCTCACTATCTGGGCCGGCTCATGTCGAACTGACATCAATGATTGATTTCGAGAAGTACATTCCGCGCACGTACGACAACTGGTGGGTTCTTCACGCCCCACATCGACCTGGACTGACTTCATTCTACGGTATCGAAGTTGGAGATCAGTCGTTTCAAACCGCGGATTACATCAACACGACACTGTTTCCAAACGTCACCTTCTTCTGTGTGCCTTACGCCGACTATGTTGGGACGTTTTTGATGATTCCGCTGGAGCCAGAAAAAACGCTAGTGAGATTCACTTACTATGTGCCGGATCGGGAGGAAACCGAAATTACCCGGGCGGGGCGTGAATGGATGAACAATCAGCTTGGCCCGGAGGATGTTGATCTGAACCAGTGGGTTCAACAGGGTCTGAAGTCATTTGGATTTGATCAGGGCAGATACTTTATCGATCCTGAACGCAGCTGCGAAAGTGAGCACGCCGTACACTACTTTCATACGCTGGTTTTCGATGCCTTAAGTAAAAACGACCACGAAGCGCGGAACAAATTCTTGCGATCAATCTCAGTTCGGTGAATAAACGATTGAGTAATGAAACTATGTCCGCTATTCCAGAAAGTGAACAACCAGAGTATCTGATAACGCTGGTGCACGGTACATTCGCACACAAGGCACCATGGGCCTGGGATTACCGGTCTGACTTCAGATCGTATCTTCGGGAAAATCTACCGGGTAACGTCAAGTTTCGCTGTTGCGCATGGAGTGGTAGAAACCGAAACAGGGATCGGATTCACGCAGCAGAGCGATTGAAAAAAAGACTGGAGCGGCAGTCCAGGCTCTATCCAAATGCAAAAAAAATTGTCATTGGACACAGTCACGGCGGAAATGTCGCAATCAGAGCCGCCGCAGAATTCGATTCCGGTAGAAATTTGCTCGCCGTCGTCGGGATGAATACTCCGTGGATATGTGCAACACGTCGAAATACCCTTCAGCTTTCATTTTTTCTCGGCATATTTTCCTTCATTGCTTTGGAGTTATGGCTTTTGAGCAGGGCGTCTTTGACAACAGAACAAAGCTCCTGGTGGGTTCAGGCCTTGAGTGGGTTGGCGGTTGGTGCGGTATTGATGCTGGTTGCTTTTTTGGTTATTTACAAAGGAAGTGCCGTCTACAAGTGGATGATGGGGAAACGGGAAAAACTGATCAAAACACTTCAACCTGCGCCTCTCCACAATACACCGGTTCTGTGCGTGTGGGGTGGAGACGATGAAGTCAGAAATGCGTTCACGGTTTTAGAAGCTGTCGAAAACATCCCGTTTCTCCTGCTTCACTGGGTAGGATTAAGCGTTATCGCCATTTTGATTATTGCGGGTATAGAAATGGGCTATCTGCCGCAGCTGGTGGATTTCGTCACGAAGGAGATGGACGGGAGCTTTAACGTCTGGATGCAGGACAAATTTTTTGTTGTGGCATCTGCAACCATATATTTGACGCTGACTATGTATGCACTGATCTTATTGATATATGTGGTCAATGTCGTTTTGCGATTGCTGCCCGTTGGAGTGGCTGTTGCCAATTTCTATCACAGCGCTTTTGTGCATCTTTCATTTACCCTGGTTCCTGTTACTGCCAAACATACGGACTTCCGGGAAGTGGATACCAATCTGAACTTTTTGTCTCACAGCTCCGTTTATGAAGACGAAAAATCTCTGGAAGAGGTGTGTCGTTGGATTATTGCCAGAAGTAAAAATTAGTCCGTCTCGTCAAAGAACAGCGGCTCTCGGGAACTGCAGACTAATAATCACACTATTTCTGTGGCTGAAGAGATGATTCAAAACGCAGCTTCAATAACCTGTTCGGTATATGTTCGGCAGGCACAAACGAAGCGTGAGAGTCGCTACCTGCATATACTCTGTTGGCGATCAGCAACTTGCGCTTTACCCGTGCTCCTTGTCGCAGGGGGTGATTGTCAGTAGGGCCGGTTATCATGACGTCCGTCGTACTTTTGCACCGTGGACGGGTCGTGGCGAGGCGGTGCATGATTTTGGCGGTCCCAGCCCTGCATTCGGTCAAATGACAATACCTGGAGCAGTTCCAAATCTTCTTCGCTGGTGCACTCGAACCAGTAGGATGTATTGCGGGGAGTGACGATTCCCTCGCCGGGGCTGAATTCACCCACTACGCCGTTTTTGCCATGAAAACGTGCCTGTCCGGAAAGCACGAACCAGAATCCGTCAATATTGCTGTGGGAGTGAAGGCTTTCACCGCCCCCGTCACGCAGAACATGGACGGCCCCGCGTATATCGTCAGTGCGACCAAGAAGTACAAACTCCTTCGAACCTTTTTCCTCTTGCCCCGGTTTACGATATCTAAAGGTCTGAAATGCCTCGGAACTGTCGCTGGCTAAGGACTTGTCCAAAAAAGTAACCAGTTTGAGTAAAGTGCGACGGACGGCAAGGATAAATGTGGATTTGGCCATGATCGAATCTTAGTGCAACTGTCGGAACACGGTACCATTTAGGAGGTAACTGGAAGAAGTATAACCGTTGAGCAAGCGAATGGATTAATGGAATATCAGGAATCAAATATGGTAACGCGCGGGGAAGCTGATATTCAAAACTGAAGTACGTTGTTCTAAAAGATGACCGGGAACACCACAAGAACGGATCCTGAAACCGGACGATTACTGGTCCTGTGGGTTGAAACGAAACGTGCCTTTATATGGGCGTGGCTAAACAGCCTGGAAGTTTTCCGCCGTTATTCTGGTAACTGGGTTGGTCACTCGCGTCAGGTCGTAGGACAGTGTTCGTGGTGTGCCGTTGATGCCGAATACATCTGAATTGAGCGAGACGGATGTGTCAATGGGGCCGCCGCAAGGATTGGAATCACTTGCCGTTGAACCGGAACGTTCTACAACAATGAAGGGGCCATTGGCGTTTTGCCCTGCTGTGATGCGAACGAAATTCATCGCCAGGCCCGGATCTGGAATCGGGCCAGTGATTGTTACTGGGAAAGGGCCGCCCGGAGCATTGTCATCGTTTATTTCAAGTCGGTAAAACTCGGAAGGTCTGGATGACCCGCACGCGCCTGATTGTGCAGAAGATATTGAAGTCACCTCAGATGGAGCCGGGGTTGTTGTTTCGTCAGGTAAAGTACTCTGGGCATGAAGTGGCAGCACAACTGAATCTATGACCGGCTTGCTCCAATTTGCCGGCAAAGCATACATTGGTGATACACCCGCCATTACTTTCAGCACTTTTCGTTTCGAAACATTCATAGTCTGCCCTCATCCGATTTTTTCTGTTATGCGTTTAAATTACGCATCAAAGGTTTAGGGCATTCTAACTGCTCATGGGCCAAAAACCTAAGTCTTCCCACAGTACTTGTAAGTTGTCCTGAAAGGAGTCAACTTTGGATTCATCTTCCAGTTCAGATTCAACTGTACAAGTTATTTGTGTTTCCCGAAAGGCTTTATTGCAGAAATGCAGTCCTGCAAGGTTCCAAAATGTAGCGAAATCACGGAAAGACGCCTGGCGTTCAAAGCGTCTTTCCGCGGCAGAGGTTAGTGGTGTGATATGACTAGTATGGCGCAATCTTTATCCAGTTATCATTACCCTGAGCAATGTGATTTGGGATGTCGGCGCGCCATTTTTTCTGTGCACCTTCATGCACTTTTATATAGAGCTTGCCGTCCTCTATCTGCCAAACCTGTGGGTCACCAGGCCGCTTGTAGTTCTGAGAGGCTGCCCAGGCGCAGTACCCATCATACTGTGGAGCATAGGCCAGCGGGTCGCTCTTGAACGTGTCTCGGTTTTCTTCTGAAGAGAAGTACCAGACAGCGCCGTTCCAGAAATGATGAAACTTTGCGCGCCCCTGTACCGGTTTGCCATCCGTGAAATAGGATACCGTGTCGTACCCTCCGATTGCTGTCGCCAGTTGGTTGGTTGCATTTGCGTTGAGCATCGACAATGCTGCGACAAGTGGAACGATTGATACGATAAGACGTTTAAGCATCTTTCAGTGACCTCGGTTAGTGTGTTATTGAGGCTAAAGATGTTAGATAAATGTCATTAATTGAGTGTAAAGATTTGATAAAGATTGTGTAAAGAAAGTGCGACAGGTCAATGATGGTTAGTCAGCCAGGTCGGGAATCGTCAGCCAGACAGAGAATTTTCCATTGTCAAAGTTAGCGCCCACTGAACCACCATGGGCATCGACCAGTTTCTTCACAATTGCGAGCCCAATTCCTGCGCCACCGCTGTTTCTTGAGCGTGACTTTTCGCTTCTGTAGAACCGTTCGAATATCAGGGGCAGATCACGCGGAAGAATTGTTTCAGATCGATTGGAGAAGCGCAGTAAAAGCCTTCCGGGCAAACGTTCGCCCTCTATCAGTATTTCCTCGTCAGCAGGAGAATACTGGCATGCGTTTTGAATGAGATTGTTCAGAATTACCTGTATGTTGCCGCCATTAGAAAGTACACGCGGAGTGTTGTCAGGCAGATCAACTACCGTGGTCAGATTTTTCGAATCCAGATGATACGCGCAGTCTTCCAGCGCTGTAGAGATAGCCTCGGATATATCCAGTGAGTCGCTGTTTAAATGGAACTCAGCGGCATCGGCACGTGAAAGATCAAGAAGACTCTCGACCAGATTCGCGAGTCTCAGGGTTTCCTTCTCCAGCACTTTCAGGCTCGCGTCGCTCGGCGAAATAATCTGATCACGAAGACCCTCTACGTATCCCCTGATATTGGTCACAGGTGTTCGCAATTCATGCGCCACATCCACCACCATGTTTTCTCGAAGCTGCTCAAATCTGTTTAGCTGATCGGCCATCCGATTGAAGGCGCCCGCCAGGTCACCCAATTCATCCTTTGACAAAGTGCGGGCTCTGGCGTCCCTGTCGCCTGCGCTCATTTTCCCAATTGCTGTCGAAACTTCTTTCAGAGGTCGCAACACTCGATTGCTCAGCGCATAGCTGACGACGATAGCCAATAAAATTGCGACTGCGCTGGCGCCGGCCAGGTAGGTGTGCACTGAGTCCAGAAACATACCGTGAATCTCATTCGGAGCAATTTGGTATTGATCCATGAGCTCGGTGAAATAGTCGGCTGCCAGATAATCTATAGATAACCAGATGACCCCGATTACCAGTCCGATAACCGGGAAGTTCAATGCCATAACTTTCCAGATTAGACGCTGACGCATGCTCTATTTTCCCAGTCGGTAGCCCACACCGCGCACTGTAGTGATAATCTGTGCCGAGCTCGATACAGACTCGAGCTTCTGACGAATGCTCGCAACGTGAACATCGACAACGCGATCAATGACGACCTGTTGCCCTGAATGCAGATGATCGAGAAGTTCTGAGCGCGTAAATGCGCGCCCAGGGTGTCTGAGCAGTGTGCTAAGCAAGGTGAATTCTGATGTCGTCAGTTCCACGATAGTGCCCGAAAGCGTAACTGTTCGATTAAGCGTATCAAGCTCCAGGTCGCCGTGAGTCATCACCTCGGCAGATGGTTCCTGATTTCTCTGTGAGCGACGCAAAATTGCGTTTACTCTGGCCACAACTTCTCGGGGACTAAACGGTTTTACGACGTAATCATCTGCCCCCAAATTCAGACCCAGAATCCGATCCGCTTCTTCCTGCCTGGCCGAGAGAATGAGGATAGGAACATCTGAAGTCGATCGTAATTCTTCACACACGTCCCAACCGGGTTTGCCGGGCATCATCAGATCCAGAACCACTATGGATAAGCGCCGGCTTCTGGCAACCTGGAGTGCGTCGATTCCGTTGGCTGCTCGCAATGTTTCGAAGCCGGCATTGGTAAAATACCGAATGAGAAGGGCGGAGGTGTGATCATCGTCTTCCGCAATTAAAATCGACGGTTCCATAGCAAGCTTAGAAGCAGATACGGAAAAGAGGTTCCCCGGTCGGGCAGAAATGCAGTAGAAGCCCGTTCCTACCAAGCATTACAGACCTTGATTCCTCGAGATTTTAAAGGTTGACAGCCGAGACCTGGTGTTGATCCTCCGCAGCAATGCGGCAGGAGGATTTACAGTCTAACAACAGCGTGATCCTGATTCGCGCGGATCACACAATTCATTGGTGCAATCACGGCCCGAACCCAGGAAGGTCTCATCGGACAAATAAAAACTCGAGAATGCGTCTTCAAAGTTTTCAGGTACGGATCTGGCGGCCAATCCGGTATTAAGTAGAGCGACCTGCCAGGCTTTTACTCTCGGATATTCACCAACGAAATCGTAGCAGGATCGCCTTTTGATGATATCCGCTCGATGCAGCAGCGGTAGCCAGGCCAGATCCACATTACTCAGACTTTTACCTTTAAAAAATGGACCGTCACCAAGCTGTTTTTCGGCTTTTTCGAAAGCCTTCGCCAGTTTGCCGGCTCGCTCTTGCAGAGTCTTCTTGTCCGCGCTTCGCTGTGCACTGCACTGGACCAGATAATGTTTAGAGCCCTGATAGCTCCAGGCCCGATCGATTGCGCGTTGCTCAGGTGATATGTCCGAATCCAGTGGAGGGTATATTTCGTCAAGATACTCTGCGATAGCATCGGATTCAAATAGTGCCTGTCCAGACTCGGAAATAAGAACCGGCACCTGTCCCGTAGGCGAGATTTCCAAAAACCAATCGGGTTTGTCTCGAAGACTGATGTAGTCGATTTTGTAGGGAATCTCCTTTGCTTCCAGGATTGCCGTTACCCGTTGTACGAAAGGGCAGATGTTGAAACTGATGACTTTGATCATTTTGGATGCCTCAAGATGTAAATGGATATTCCTGAGACGTACCAGTGGTAAAAAAGACGAAAAAATTCAGCATTTTTTACATTTTCGATGCTTTTGATCGTAGTCCGTAATGCTCCCCTTTTGGTTCAGAGAAAAATGGCAACAATCCAAATATAAGTTCCGTAACTGCGTCCGGGCTTTCTGGACACGTGACTTTAGCGTGGAGTAGCTGATGTTTTTTTCTTCTGCGCAGGCTTTTTGGGACTGTCCATTGATGTCAATCGCCAAAATTAATTTTGCCGACTCTTTGGGCAGCGCGGAAACAAATACGGTCAAGCAGTCAGACAATTCGCGGAATACATCACGTTCGTTCCCGGCTTGCCATAATTCTGCTACTTCCAGATCGTGTTCTCTGCGCTGTTTGCGGTAGTGGTCGATGATCGCGTTTTTAGCGACCTGGAAGAGCCAGGATCTGACACTTGATGCGGATTTGATACTGCCGTGTTTTTCATAAAGTCTGACCAGTATCAACTGGAGTAAATCGTCAACTTCGTCGGGGTCTGAAACGCGCGCTTGGATAAAACGTCGTAAAGTGCTTTGGTGCTCGGCCCAGATTTTTTCAAAGTCAGCCATGAGTTTTGCCTGGTGACGGTGAAACGATTCTATAAATCCGGACCGTCAGCATAGATTTCCGTTTTCGTTAACGTAAGTATGTGACCCCAAATCTGGTGAGGCATTCAGTGCAGTCCTGTTCTCTATAACAATCTGACGACGTTCACAATAATCGGATAAATGTCAAAATCGAATGATCGAACACTCACTACTATAGACTGCCTATCAGAATCGTGCAGCTCATTTTGTACGGATGAACAGTAGAAGAAACGCGTTGCTGAGCGTGAGCGATCTAGTATACGTCGCGCAAATAACGCTTTTCACGTTTCAAAGTATTGACGTATTCAATCGCTGCGTCATTATCTAAACCGCCAGCGGATTCGATTACCTGGAGCAACGCGGCATCGACATCCTTGGCCATACGCGTTGCATCGCCACACACATAGAAGTAACCACCGTCTTCCAGCCATCTGAACAGGGCTTCCGCATGGCGGAGCATCCGGTGCTGAACGTAAATTTTATCGCTCTGATCTCTGGAAAACGCAAGGTCAAGGCGTGAGAGCACGCTATCTTCCGATAGGGCTGACAGTTCTTCCTCGTAGATAAAATCGCAATGACGATGTTGGTCGCCAAAAAACAGCCAGTTCTTTCCGCGGGCTCCGCGTTCGCGGCGCTCCTCCAGGAAAGCTCTAAACGGTGCAATCCCGGTACCCGGACCGACCATGATCACAGGGGCGTCGTTGTCTTCAGGAACCCTGAAGCTCTTGTTCCGTGAAACGAAGATACCGGCGGTATCATCGGCATCGGTGCAATCGGCCAGCCAGGTAGACGCGACTCCCCGGTGTTCACGTTTTGCGAACCGCCAACGAACCGCGGCAACCGTTAGATGGACTTCGCCGGGATGCGCCTTAGGGCTTGAAGAAATGGAATAAGCTCGATGCTGTAATGGCCGTAACCAGCTGACGAACTCAGCGGGATCGACTTTACCCTCTGGCACCATATGCAGAAGATCAAGAGTATCGCGTCCCCAGAGAAACGACTCCAGCGCTTCTTTGTCACCATTGCGAACCACGTGACTGAATTCATCATGCTTCGCGCGCTGCTCGATCTGGGTGATGACATCACGCGATGGCGTCATAATCTCGAGTTGGTGGGTCAGCACGTTGGCCAGTGAATCGTCAAAGCCTTCCACCGGATCGTCCACTTCGGCGCCAAGCCGGTCTATCAACGCACCCACCAGACTGGTGTGGTTGACGGGCATAACCCCCAGAGCATCACCCGCCTCGTATTCGATGCCACTGTCGCCCAGGTCGAAGGCGAAGTGACGAATTTCCTTGTCAGAGTCCTCTCCCGAAAGTAAACGATTTTCGATCACTTTCGATGGGAATGGATTTTTTCGCGTCCAGGAGGCTTCTTTCGATTTTGTGGGCGACGGGGCGACGGGTGTTTTTACATCGCGGTCATCTGCAAGAGGAAGTGTATTGTTCAGCCATTCCGTTGCCGAATCTTCAAAATCAACGTCGCAGTCAATTCGAGCGGCAAGACGTTGCGCTCCCAGTTGTTCCATTCGCGTGTCAATCAGCTTCCCGGCGTGGCAGAAGTGTTCGTAACTGGTGTCTCCAAGGGCAAGTACCGCATAACGCAATTGCTCGAGTCGTGGCGCGGTTGTCGCGGAAAGTGCGTCCCAGAAAAGCTCGGCATTGTCCGGCATTTCACCCTCTCCGTAAGTCGATACGATGACAACCAGACGCTCCATTGCCGTGAGTGCTTCCATCGACACCTCGTCGAGCGCCGCAACCTGTGGCGCAAACCCGCTGTTGTCCGCTAACTCCGCCGCTTCCTCGGCAACCTGTTCCGCGTTGCCGGTTTGAGTGCCAAACAGAATATTCAGCGACTGGGCCGCGCCGTCGCTCGCACCTGCGGCTGCTTCGATATCAAATAGTCTGGACTGGAGGCCCGTCAGATAGCCGTTGATCCATGCGCGCTGATCAATATTGAAGGGGGCGTCGTCCGGGATAAACGGCGCGTTTTTTAAGGTGTGTGGAGGCTGTGAAGACATCGCTTAACTCGCTCTGGCCGCCGCAAGTCGCTCCGGCAGTGCCTGCCCGGCAAATAATTCCGCAAAGCTGGGAAGGTGGCCGAGGCGTTCGAGGTTTTTACGTGTCTGGTCGATAATCCAACCGTACGTGCCCGGGCTGTCTATCGACCGCGCGTTTCGTAACGTCAGGGCCTCCTTGAAATCCCCAAGGCGTTTGTTTGCCACCAGTACTGCCAGACCCGAATCATCGTAGCCACCGAGCGCAACCCGCCCATGTTTGGCAAGGCGAGTCATCAGGTCAAAGTCTTTCGTCATTACCAGATTGCGTGCAAGCAGCGCTGTTTCCGCTTTTTCCTTTAAACCGGGCCTTCGCTTTCTGATCACATCCAGCGCGGTATCCAGAACCGTCCAGTTGTTGATCAACTCGTACATCGTCTCGGAGTCCTGGCCATGCTGGGGAACGATTCCGTCAAGGACCGGAATATTGGTTTTCCATGCTGTCTTCAATCGAGTGATCTGGTGCTGTGCCAAAGCGACGGAAAGCTCTTCCAGCAACTCTTTGCGTGATTTGGCTGACAGAATTGCTTCTGCGTCCTGATACTGGAGCAGTGCGCGCGGCATTATCCATACAAAATGCTGGCGCTCATTGGCCCAGTTTTCCAACATTCGCTGTGCAAGCGCCGATCCCGTTGCGTTTACATGCCAGGTCAGCAAAAGCTGAATCGCATCTGCGTGCACTTCGGTCATGGGACCGCTACCGTCGACTTTGCCCACTATAACGGAGTCGTGACTGACAGCTGCATCAAACAGATCTTCGGGGTCGTACTGATAAGCGAAACCACCGGACATGCCGTTTCCAAACCCCTTTGAAAAGCGACCAATATTAAGTACAGCACCATTGGTCATGTATTCGCAGCAAAAATCACCGACACCCTCGATGACTGCAGTTGCGCCGGAGTTACGCACTGCGAATCGGTCTCCCGCCTGACCGTGAACAAATAGTCTGCCGCCGGTAGCGCCGAACAGTGCAAAGTTGCCAATAAGCACCTGATCACCCGCCGCACCTTCTCGCGCTCCTACGGGTGGATTGACGACAATTTCGCCGCCACATATGCCTTTGCCTACGCCGTCGTTGCAGGTACCACGATGATTCAGCACTATACCGTCGTTACAGAATGCACCAAAACTCTGGCCTGCTGCATGCGCAGTTTCAATGCAGATGCTACGAGGCGCAAGATAGCGCCGATTGCGCTCATCCTTAAGCACGGCTGGTGCGGAAAGATCACGGGCTGAATGATTGAGTAGTCGTTCGATATCGATACTAAGCTGGCCGCCGACACTCTTATTGCTGGTGTTTAGCTTCACTCCCTCAATCAGCACTTCAGACTGCTGCCTGACGAACAGAGCCTCGTGCACCTTTTCCATCAGAAAATCATCGACGGAAAAGTCGCGCTCAAGATAGGTCGGATTCTCGACCTGAACCTCCGGTACCTGAACCAGCATGTCGCGCACATTAAGCTGGCCCACAGAGGCCGGATGATCAAGCAGGTGGAGAAGGTCGGCTCGACCACGCGCCTCATCAAGTGAACGAAAACCAAGTTTCGCTAATACTTCGCGAACTTCGTGTCCAATGTTCAACAGATACTGGGCCAAAGCGCGCGGATCGCCGTCGAAACTTTCCGCGTTGGTTGTGAGGCCGGCAGGGCACTTGATGTTGCAGTTTTTTGCCATCACACATTTCAGCATCATCAGTGCTGTGGTGCCGAATTCAAACGAGTCGCCACCGAGCAGGCTCGCTTTAACAACATCTGAGCCGGTCTGCATAGCGCCAGAACAGCGCAGCGTGACCTTCCGTCGAATGCCGTTGGTACACAGGGCCTGATGGACTTCTGCGATGCCGAGTTCAGCTGCGCGTCCGGTGTATTTGAGCGATGTAACCGACGCTGCTCCGGTGCCACCGGTGCCGCCTGCGACGTTAATAACGTCGGCGCCAGCCTTGGCTACTCCAACTGCAATCGTGCCAATGCCTTCAGAACTGACCAGTTTAACGATCACGCGCACTCTTGCCGCTTTGGCGTCATGGATTAACTGGGCCAGATCTTCGATTGAGTAGGTATCGTGATGCGGCGGTGGTGAAATCAATTCGACGCCAGGAGTGCCGCCACGTGCCGCGGCAATCTCTACCGTAACTTTTTGTCCAGGGAGCTGCCCGCCTTCGCCTGGTTTAGCTCCCTGTCCAATTTTGATTTCTATTTCTTCAAGTTTGGGGTCCGCCAGATAGCCTGCCCAAACGCCAAAACGTCCCGAGGCAAACTGCTTAATTCGACTGGCGCGTAAAGTGCCATAGCGGGAGAGATGTTCACCACCTTCACCGCAATTGGAGAGTCCACCCACCATGTTGGTGCCATGGGCAACAGCTTCATGCGCGGTTGCTACAAGTGCGCCATGAGACATTGCTCCGGATGCAAGACGGCGAGTGATTTCAGACGCAGGCTGCACTTCGTCGAGCGCTATAGGATCGCGTGTGGTACGGATGCGAGACAGATAGTCTTCGGCCATGCCGGTAACGTTTATCCAAAGTGCCTTTTTTTCTATAGTGAAGCTAACCACATCGCTGCCGAATCTTTCCTCAAGTGTCTGCACCAGCGCATCGAGTCGATACAGGTCGTTCGCCTTTGGGCCGGTCAGGGTAATTCGGTATTCACCGTTGTCGAGAGATTCAACCCGCAGGCCGCGAATAACAAAATCGCGATTGCCTGCCCGATTAAACAGCATCATTTCGCGTTTAATGTCGGCTGCCTTTTCGAGGTAGGTGATATCCGCTGGAAATGCCAGCACATCGCGCAGAGCGGCCGGTCGTTTGTGCCGTTCGTCGGCCATCGCTCGGGAAAACGCGCGGTAGCCGGGAGTCATTTCAAACCCGTCGATCTGTTCCGGACTGAGTGCATCGAAGCTGGTGTTGGCGTACCCGGTTTCAGTAATGTCAAACGCATCATCGAGCTGCTTCAGGGTCAGCAGTCTTAAAGCCTCGACGTCTTCCTGATCTTCAGGGAATACAATGGATTCTTCGGTCATGTCGACGAAGCCCCTTACCGCCATGGTTCCGTAGGAATGTCCTGCGCCCTCTGCGCGCTCTTTAAACAGACCCAGTATCGGTACATCCGACTCCGTGTCAATCGACAGAGCGCGCTGATGCCAGTCCACAACGGATTGCGCCACGCTGTCGAAACGCACACCGCCAACCGGAGCGTGCATATTTGGCAGGTATCGGTGCAGCACCGGATCACTGGTATCAAGGAAGTTGGGTTCAAAAAACTCACCCCCGGAATAGCTCTCTACCGTGCACAGGCCCACCTTGCCCATGGTTTTCATCAGGGCCTTTTCTGAAGCCTTGGCGAATTTCAGGAAGGCAGCAGCCGGGTCCGCAGAAAACTTCTCCTCGGCACGCATTCGGACGGCCAGCGCATACACCGCGCTGGCACCAAAGCCCAGTGCGCAGGCGATATGATGAGACGATGCGATTTGTCCGCTTTCGACAATCAACGAAACTCTGAGACGCAGGCCTTCCTCAATCAGACGCTGGTTTACAGCGGATACGGCCAGAGTCATGGGCATCGCTGCCAGACGCTGAGTGATCTGGCGATCCGACAGAATAGCAATACCGCCCTCTTCGCGAGCGAACTCGATAACGTCATTCGCAAGATCGTCGATGGCGCGCACCATATCCGCTTCATTGGTCTTCGCATCATCGAGCACGGTCTCATAGAGCATGTCGAACGACTTCCATGGCGTGTGTTTTTGCATTTTGATGCGAATGATCGACTGAATAGTCAGCACCGGAGAATCCACTACGATCTGTTTGTGACCGGTCAGTCCCCCGTGCGGTTTCTCACCAAGTGCGACCCGCAGTGTCATACCGTCGGCTTCTCTGATCGAATCCAGAGGTGGATTAGTGACCTGGGCGAAGCGCTGACTGAAGTACTTGGCGACTCCGCCTTCATTGTCACTCAGTGCGTTAATGGCGTTCCCATATCCCATCGCTGATACTTTCTCACTGCCATCGGTAAGCATGGGATCCATGAGGAATTTAAAACTCTCCTGATTGTGCGTGTAGGCAACATATCGACCCGATATTGTGAGATCGCCATGATAGGCGCGGGCTTTGTCCGCATCTTCAGGTGAAGGATCAGGCAAATCATCGATACTGACCTGAGCCTGAGCAAGAAAATCTGAATAATTGGCTTCAAGTGCCAGTTTTTCCAGCGCTTCGTGCGTTTCGTAAATGCGCATTTCTGCGTGATCAAAATACAGCATGCCTCCCGCCTCAATACGTCCGTATCGAAGTACCTCCGCAGGCGAGAATTCAATCTGACCGGCTTCTGACATGACGGCGAGATAATCTTCGGTCTCAACCGATCGCAGCGGTCTGAGCCCCAAACGATCCAGACGCGCGCCAACGACACGACCATTGCCGAACACGAGTGCGGCCGGACCGTCGTTTTTTTCCTCGTAGAGGGAGAAATAAGCGAGCATATCGCGAACCGGTGCAGACAGGCTGGTGTCGTTTTCCCAGGCCGGCGGCATCATCGAAACCACTGCCGCCACCAGATCCATGCCCTCGGCAAACACTCGGGCGTTCAGGGTCTGGTCCAATCGACAGCTGTCCGACTGGCCGCTGGGGCGGATGATTGCCTTGCTCTTAGCCATCGCCACCGCAGTTTCCGACAGCCGGTTTTTCTTGTCGGTATTGAGCTCTCCATTGTGAGCTATGAGCCGGAAAGGCTGCGCCATGGAAGGATGCGGGTCGGTGTTAGTGGAGAACCGTGTGTGAAAAAACAAGGTACGGACCTTGTGATCCGGATCGATCAGATCCTCAAAATATGGAATTAACTCCCATGAATTCAGGCGGCCTTTTAATACCTGAGTATGCACCGACAGCGAGAGCGGGTAGAGACCGCTCAACTCAGCATTCGTATACGCAACTGCTTCAATAGACAGCAGCGCTTCGTGCACCAGGCGATCAATGGTTGCAGCATCTGCATCGTGTGGTGTTGTAAAGACCCACTGCATAATGGGAAGCTGAAGCTTTATACCGCGAGGCTCAATAGCATCCTGATTCACAGCGACATCGCGGCGCAACAGAATGTTCATGCCGGCTTCATTCAGCGCGCGCTCGACCAGTGCAATAGCATCGTCATACTGTTGCGGGTCACCTGGCATGAAGAAATTCCCAACACCAAATGCTCCGGGTGTCAGCGTCTGATCAGTGAGACGAGAAAAAAATGCGGCAGACAAATCAACCGTAATGCCGGCGCCATCACCGACGCCCTCTGATGACATACCGCCACGGTGAGGAACCGCGCACAAGGCTTCATGACCCTTGTCGATTACATCGTGGGTTTGCACGCCGTCTTTTCGCGTAATGAATCCCACACCACACGCACTGTGTTCGAGTGAGTGGTTATATAACCCCGTCGACGATGTATCTTTTGAATTCAAATGTATTCCTTCCGAGTCCCCGGCTTATCATCGCTTCAAATGAGTGATGGAAACGCGATCAATCTCGCTAACCGACCAGCCTCAAAGATTTGTTGCGCTGACTTCTGAAAATACTGATCGCAAATACAATGCGCCGAGCCAGATCACCCCAACGTCCAGAGGCAACTCTCCTGTTGGGTAACCGAGTGGTCAGGAGGGGTGCAAAGACGAGATACCAAAGATAAGTATATGAAATATATCATAATTGCTGAAATTCAGCACGAGCGACTTGAGAACCTGTGCGCCCAGATGGTGGCCTCGTAATCTAAAAATTAAGATCAGCTGAGTTTCAAATCCAGATCTAATCCATCTCGATTAAGCTAACCTTGTTGGCTGCTGCAGAGATTTTGCGGCCCCATTTTATTTTTGGATATTGGTGAAACACTATGACCCCGAACCTGCAACATCACTCCTGTATTCGTCCAGAACCTCTGCCATCAGTTGGATATCGTGTTCAAAGGTCTCCGGAAGCAGTGGGCCGAAGCTGAATCGAAACATATTCATGTAGGGACTGGTGTAGCTTGGGTCCTTCGAATGGGGTCTACCCATATCGCAATCCCGACCCGCAAGGATGGCGGCGCCGCGTGAGTACAGTCGCCGGTTGAACTCGTCGCAATTGAGCCCATCCGGCAACTTCATCCAGTGATAGAAACCACCGTTGCCGGTAAACACGTCAAGCCCCATATCTTCAAAGGCTTTGCCATAGCGTTTTCGCTGCCAGTTATAGTGCTCTTCAATGGCACTGCGCTGTTGTTTAACTCGTTCCGGTTCAAACAATTTCACCGCATACAACTGGCTGGGATGAGAGACTCCGCCCATACCGAATGAGCTGAAGTTCGAGAGTTTTTCGATATTCGCCTTTGATGCGATGATCCAGCCGATCCGTATGCCGGGACTCTGCAAACCTTTGGTGCACGCTCCGGACAAAAAGACATTGGAATTGTCGAGATCGCTCACATATTCCAGCCCGCTGACTGAAGGTGAGTGATACATTTCATAGGCTTCATCGAGCAGAATCCCGTTTTTAGATTCTTCGGCCATGCTGATTAATTCTTTCAGCTCATCTCCTGCCCGCGCATGTCCCGTAGGATTCCCCGGGTTGGAGATAACCGGGAACAGTCTGGTTTTGTGGTTCAAACCGCTGCGATCGAAATATTCGGCATTTTCCGGATGAAAGTTGTTCTCCGGCGACATCGGTACGGTTTTCCAGTCGGCGCCAGCGAGGGTCATAATGTCCAGATAGGCTGGCCATTCGACATTGCCTATTCGAATCTGTACATCCTTCTTCAACATGGATATTACGGTGAAGATGCCCGGGCGGCCGCCGGCAAAAATCATCACATTATCCGGAGTGATATTCGATCGGTAATAAGTGTTGTAGTAGTCAACGATGGTGTCACGCAGTAACGGATGTCCCCAGGCCTTGGGATAGAACCGGTCTTCCCACGTAACCTCCACCTCGGACGGAAGTTCGGGACCACCAAATTTTTCCAATGGGGTTGTCAGCGGGAAACCCTGGGACCAGGGGTGAGTGCCCTCTGAACCCATAAATTCACCGAATGTATCTTTGAAGGCATAAAGCGTTTCGTAGATGCCCATCGGAGGTACATCATCAACAAGAAATGAGGTCATAATTTTTTGCGCGGCTGCAGTTTTTGTTTGTGATTTCCCATGACCTGGTCATGGGATTGAGTTTGTATGTTCAAACTACGGCTTCAGATCAGCACCTAAGTACGCGGAACCGCCTGTCGTTCGAATACTCGCGTGGTGCCGAACACAATGGTATTAGTCACCATACTTTCGGCTATTAGTATACCGTCAGTGTGCAGATGCGGACACACCTGAAGTGCAGACGGAGGGTCCGCGCTTCAGGTGTGCGATCATTCGATTCAGAATTCCGTTCTGTCAGTGTTCTCGGGAACGTTATTGCGATAGCGCATTCGTAAGCGTGGTGGCGTTGTGGCGCATCATATCGAGATAGGTGGGTGCAGGACCGTCTGCATCCGATAGCGCACCCGGGTAGAGAGTGCCGCCAATCTTCGCGCCGGTCTCGTTCGCGATCTGCTCGAGAAGTCTGGAATCAGTAATGTTCTCGAGAAAAACCGCTGAGATACCTTCACTTCGCATCTGTTTTATCAATTTGGCGACATCTTTGGCGGAAGCTTCGCTGTCGGTGCTCAATCCCTGAGGTGCGAGGAAGGTCACCCCATAGTCACGGCCAAAATACTGAAACGCGTCGTGGGACGTAACTACGGTGCGACGATCTGACGGCAGCCCAGAGATCAGCCCGCGAATCTCGGCATCCAGTGACTTTATTTCGTCCACGTATTTCGCCCGGTTCTGATAGAACGTCGCTGCATTCGCCGGGTCTGACTGCGCCAGTGCGGCAGTGATGTTGTCGACGTAGACAATCGCATTGGTGAGGCTCTGCCAGGTGTGAGGGTCAAACGCACCGTGGTGGTGGTCATGCTCATCCCCGTGGTCATCTTTGTGCTCATCATCGTGTTCATCGCCATGTTCATCACCGTGATCATCGTCGTGCTCATCGTGTTCGGCATGCTCATTTTCTTCATGATGTTCGTCTTCATGATGCTCGTCGCTATCATGATCGTCGTCGTGATGTTCGTCCCCGTCCTCAAACGCGATTGGGTCAATGCCTCTGGTGGCGACAACACGCACGCCGTCAAAATCTGATGCGGCTATGAGACGCTCCAGCCAACCCTCAAACTCAAGACCATTGACGACAAGAACCCCAGCCTCACTGACTGATTTAGCGTCTTTTGGAGTGGGTTGATAAACATGGGTATCCCCATTTGGGCCGACGAGTGTGGTCACGTCGACGTGATCGCCCCCGATTCGGGACACCATGTCGCCGATGATGGAGAACGTGGCAACTACCGGTGTGGGTGATCCGGACTGCGCGTACAGTGTCGAGGTGAACAACAGTGCGGCGGCAGCCGTCGCAATTTTCAGAGAGGAACTACGCATTTTTAGTAGGAATTTTCAGGATTCAAAGTGGGGGCGGGGAAGGGCACGAACAGCGACACCACCAACTGTTCCAAAAAGCAGTGACACCATGTAGAGAATCCCCGCGACGAGAATGATTGCCGGCCCGGAGGGCAGGCTGTAGTGATAAGACAGCAGAAGGCCGACTGCGCTGGACAGAACAGCGACAGCAACCGCGACGATAACCAGAGCTCCGATGCTTGCGGCCCAGAATCGGGCCGCTGCGGCCGGCAAAATCATGATGCCCACTGCCATCAGCGTCCCAAGGGCATGAAATCCCGCAACCAGGTTCAAAACCACAAGCGTCAGGAAAGTAAAATGCGTGATTGCGCTGAGTCTGCTTACAGACCGAAGAAACTGAGGGTCTGCGCATTCAAGAACCAGGGGTCGGAACAGCGCCGCGAGAATCAGCAGCGATAAGCTAGCGATGGAGCACAGCAGAATCAGAGCGGCGTCGTCCAGCGCCAACACCGTCCCGAAGAGCACATGCATCAGATCAACATTGCTGCCTCGGGTAGAAACTATGAGCACACCCAATGCCAGAGAGATCAGGTAAAACGCGGCGAGGCTGGCGTCCTCACGCAGAACCGTTACCCGGGTTACGAAACCGGACAACAGTGCCACCGCCATTCCGGCGATAAGTCCGCCCACCGTCATGGCGCCGAGGGACAGTCCCGCGACCAGATAACCGATTGCTGCTCCAGGCAAAATGGCGTGCGCCATCGCGTCGCCGGTCAGGCTCATTCGGCGCAACATCAGAAAAACGCCCACCGGCGTGGCACCAAGAGAAATCGCGATGCAGCCGAGCAGTGCTCGACGCATGAAGCCAAATTCGGCGAAGGGAAGAACGATTGCGTCGATCATGCCGCGTCGCGACCGCAGACATGTGGCGGACCGGAGCAGGCTTCACACATTTGCCGCGCACGAAACTGATTTTCTGCAGTGAGAACCTTATCGGTCGGACCATGATCGACAAGCTCCCGAGCAAGCATCAGCGTTTGCGGGAAGTGAGCACGAACGGTTTCCACATCGTGCAGCACTGCGACCACGGTTCGTCCCTCGCCGTGCCATCGATGAATGACGCCGATGAGATCGGCCATTGAACGGGCGTCAATGGCCGTGAACGGTTCATCGAGCAATACCAGTTGCGCATCCTGCAATAACAATCTGGCGAAAAGGGCTCGCTGCATTTGCCCCCCCGACAGCGCACCTATCAGGCGTGACTCGAGCCCATCCAGACCCACAGCGGAAATTGCCGCGACAACGCGATCTCTGTGACGCCGCTGAAGGCGGCCGAACGGACCGATATGATGCCAGAGGCCCATTGAAACAAGATCGATCACTGTCAGTGGGAATGTCCGATCAATCTCGGACTGCTGCGGTAAGTAGGCAATCTCCTCACGACAGGAAGGCCCCACTGAGACACGGCCTTCCAATGGCGTGAGGGTACCGACGACGCCCTTTAAAAGTGTTGATTTACCGGCACCGTTGGGCCCTACAACAGCCGTTAGACTGCCTTCAGCGATCTCGGTCTCGAGGTGATGGACGGCCGGGTGGCGATCGTAACCCAAGGTGAGATTCTGGAAGTCAAGCGCCGGATTCACAGTGCCCCCGGACTAGTTGTTGCCCAGAAAAACCCCGCCCACAGGAGCGCAGCCAACACGATGACGCCGGCCAGTCGGGGACCCGCACCAATCAGTAGAAGCCGCAATGTCATTTTTCGATTTTTCATGAAGCCAATTCGTGATCCCCGCATGACGCACAATAACCATGGACTTCTATGACATGTCGAGTCGGTTCGAAGCCGGTTTTGCCAACAAAATTCGAGAGCTTCTTCATCAGATCCGGTGCAATACTCTCGTCAACTGAGCCGCAGTCGTCGCATATGGACAGAATCGAGGTATGTTTCTTCGCGTTGTACTGACTGGTGATAAAGGCATTCAGAGACTCCAGCCGATGAACGCGCCCCTGACCGATCAATGCGTCCAGAGCTCTGTAGACTGTGGGCGGCGCCATTTTCGGGCTGTCTACCCGCAATTTGGCAAGAATCTCATATGCCGAGACCGATTTGCCGCACTGGCGAAGAACCGTCAGCACCTCCGCCTGAATTTGCTCTTGCCGCCTTCTCACGAGAAGTTTGTATTGAGTTATAAATGCAATGTTATATTGTAACATTGCATTTATTGTGTTTACACCTGATTTATCACGCTAACCTTTTCTTAGAACTTCACCGAACTGACACAACAGGAAAAACGCAGCAGATTACTGACTTGACTTATCCCTGAGAAACTTTGACATCAATGCGAGACCCTCGCGAAGGGTCTCACTACTGTTGGCGAATCCAATTCGGACATGACCTTCCATTTGCAGAACCGATCCAGGAGTCAACATCACCCCCGTTTCCTCCAAAAGCTCAATGCAGAGTGCTCTTGAGGGAATATCCAGATCATACTTTAACAGGCAGGTTGTGCCCGATTGCGGCCTGATCCAGCTGATGCCGGTTTCGTTTTCCACCCAATCGCTAAGAATACTGAGATTGGTCCGAGTGATCTCGCGACTTCGTTCAAGGATCCTGTCTTTGTTCTCAAGTGCCAGACAGGCCAGGTGATCGTCAATCATACCGACCGATATGGTGTTGTAGTCCCGATGAATCATTACATCTTCAATCACTTGTTCGGGTGCAACAATCCATCCAAGTCGCAGACCGGCCAGTGAAAACGCTTTTGACATGCTGGCCGTACTGATGCCCCTTTCATAAATGTCGGCTACGGATACGGTTGTACCGGAACCTTCCTGATCCAGCCCCCGGTAGACTTCATCGCTCAATATCCACGCTCCGACGTTTCGGGCGATTGATACGATTTCCTCAAGGTAGCCACGCGCCATCAGGCTCCCGGTCGGGTTATTTGGGTTTGTAATCGCTATTAGCCGTGTTCCGGCGGTTGCCAGACTACTCAACTGATCCAGATCCGGCAAAAAACGATTCTCTGCCGAGAGTTTAAGCTGGTGCACGTCGGCACCAATGCTCTGCGGAATCGAATAGTGCTGCTGATACGTGGGAACGACGGCGACAACCCGGTCTCCACTGGAAACCAGTGTCTGGTGGACCAGCGAATTGGCGCCGATTGTGCCGTGTGTGACCAGCGTATTATCTGCAGACTGGTCCGAATAGAGAGACGCAATTGCGTGTCGAAGACGGTTGCTGCCCTCAATGTCTCCATACGTCATCTTCATCGAGAGCACGTCCCTGATGCTGTCACTGGTTTTACCGGCAAGATTCAAGAGCTCTTCTACCGTAATGCTTTCTACGCAGGTTTCGGCGAGATTGAAATCACATCGGGTCTCGAACTCATTCATCCAGAGTTCAACGCCAAACGGTTCGATGTTCATAGTACTGGTTTGTCTGGATTGCTGTGACTCAAGATATGTTGAGGGATTATGGCTCGATATCACCGATGCTCTGAGTTCGAGTCATAGCGGACTGGAATGGTACTGCATGGGGAAGAGATGGCCGTCAGGTCGGTTCTCCTGGGTAATGAATCGGAGCTGAGAATGCGGTCAAGCTCGCACCAGAACCGACCTAAGCGCCGATGGCTGCGCTAACCGGGTGCTCGTCATTCAGTTCGTCAGGAAATCCGATCACCTCACCGTCTCGAATCACCGCTGGATCGTAAGCCTTCCGACCGAATACCTCTCTTACCATGGGTTCAAATGTTTCCAGTGGTTCGCTCTGATAATTCGGGTCAAAACTGGACTGGTCCCAGCGTTCACAGAAGGTTGCAACCGTGTCGAAAAGCGGATGGTCACGATAGCGGTCGCGCGCATTTCGATCCCAACCGTAGTGATGACCATAGTACACGGTTTGGAAGATTCCGTGATGTTCAATGGTCCACGAAACTTCCCAGCGTACAAATGGGCGGATGACCTCGGCCGACATTCTGTCGTGGTTTTGCGGTGCGAGACCGTCGCCTACATCATGCAGCAGGGCGCCGACCACCCAATCGATATCCACACCGTCTCTAAGCGCTCGAGTGCCTGACTGCAGACCGTGTTCCAGACGGGTGATTTTGTAGCCCTCCAGCGTTGCGTCACCCGCGCGGTTCAGCTCGTCCAGCACGCGTTCAGCAGTGAGTGCCAGATAGGGCTTTTCGAGTTTTTCCAGCAGCTCGTAATCCTCACGTGAACCGTGCTTCATGGCGGTGAAACTGACAGTTTTAGGCATGTGAAACCTCTCTAGGCATAGAGTTCTACTTTTTTGTCTGCACCCGCTGCCAGTGTTGCAGACTGTCCTTCAAGAACCCTATCGTACAACGCAATGTCCTTCGGATGAAACAATCCTCGTGGCCCGGCAACGCAACCCCATCCCCCCGCCGGTGTTTCACCGCGAACCGGCATCGCCCAGTCGCGCCCGGGTGCGTGATCGCGCACCTCCGGGGTGACGTATCGAATCGCCAGACCAATCCTGCGATCGTCGCCATTGTTGGGTCCGGAAGCGTGGAAGCAGCGCCCGTGGTGAAGTGACATCTCGCCCGGTTTAAGTGGTCCCGCAATCGCAGTGGATTCATCGATACCTGCAATGGATTGCCCACGGGACAGCAGATTGTCCTCATCAAAAGTGTCTTCATGGACCGCCATACCCTGCTTGTGGCTGCCCGGTATAAAGCGCATGCACCCTGACTGAATCGATACATCCGAAAGAGCAATCCATGCCGTGACTTCATCGTCCGTCTCGCCCATGCCCCAATAGGTAATGTCCTGATGCCAGGACACTGTTTTCTTTGTGCCCGGATCTTTTATAAACAATTCGACTGACCAGGCGAGTAAGTTGGGTCCTATCAGCTGCTCGACGACATCGAGAATCGCCGGGGTGCGAGCCGCATCCGCCAGACGCGGGATCAGCAGATGTCCATTGACTCTGAAAATCTGCTCCAATGTGTGCGGGCCAGTGCCTGTTGCGTGGTCGGTTTCCAACGATTCAATATAGTCACGCAGCGAACGGACCTCAGACGGCGAAAACACCGGAAGCCCGGCCACGAAACCATTTTCTCGATAATGACCGACGTAATCAGGAGTTGGATCAGGCATGGGATGGCCCTCGTATTTTTGCGGAGCTTACACCGAAAGACGGTGAGAAAAAGATGTATCTATGACCCCTTGAGGTAAGCTAGACTTACCCTGATAGTATGGCTAAGCGAATTCCTTCACTTAACTGGTTGAGAGTATTTGAGGCAGCGGCACGTGCGGGCAGCTTTGTTCGCGCTGAGGAGCGTCTCAACATGTCACGTCCAGCTGTCAGTCAGCAAATCCGTGCGCTCGAAACGCATCTTGGCAAGCCACTTTTTGATCGAGCCGCGTCTGGCGTTGAGTTAACCGAAGCAGGACGCACATTGCTGGCCGCGGTAGGCGAATCCCTGGGTCGAATGGAATCTTCAGCTGCAGCGCTTTCCGAGGCCAGCGGTCAGCCGCTGGTAATTGGCGTTTCAAAAATGCTCTTGATTGGCTGGTTGGCACCCCGCCTGCCCCGATTTATGTCAAAGCATCCCGACATTACGCTGGAAATTCATTCGCTGATCGGACGACCAGAGACCCCTCCAAGAAATGCGGAGCTCTGGATTGCGTTTGGCCAGCCGCCTCCCGGCACGTCTTCAACATTTCTCTTTGGCGAGCAATTGGTTCCTGTCGCGCACCCCAAACTGGCATCAAAAATTCACACAGTGGATGATTTAGTACAGCATCCACTGATTGAGGTTTCCGACCACATGAAAAACTGGACTCATGTGCTGGATGGGCAAACCAAATCTCAGACCCGGCGACTTATTCATGTCGATACTACCGTGACCGCTCTTAGTTTGGCCGGATCCGGTGGCGGTGTGGCGCTGGCACGCCCTCCCGCTAGTGACGATTTTATGGAACGCTACGGTCTTGAGTCCTGTCTGCCCGATCTTGCGACCGGCGGTATCGAAAGCTATCACTTGCTGCACGACGCAAGCCGACAACAGGGAGCGGCTGCCAGGGTATTCTCGCAGTGGATAAGTCAGACGGTTATTAAAAGTCGGAAACTGGTATAACGGGTCGGTCGGGTTTGCAGGTTTTGAAATGCTTGTTCAGCTGCAATCAAATTCGAATCAAAAACTGAAGCCGTCTTCATGCGCTCTCATCAGTGCTGATGGTGTCAATTCACGTTACGCTGTGGTGGTCGATGCCAGAGTCGGAAACTATTGCACATCATCGTAAATATGCACTTGAGATTTCCAAACAGATTTTTCGTACTTTTTATCTGGGTCATGGTGTGTTGCTCAGTGGCCAGTGCGGCGATCGAGGCGCAGTTCATTGAGGGTGCGCCTAAGGATGAATTTGTAATTTGGAACTCAGGACCATGTCCTATTTCGGACGCGTCCCTGCTAATCGATCTTTCTTCCTCAAACGGTCAGCTCATCTTTGACGTTTCCGAACACGGTGGCGGAGTGGAGGTATATCAACCGTTTGAACTGACAGACGGCGAGCAAGCTTTGGGTGAGTTGCCTATTGTTCAAGATGGTCAAAACCAGCTGCAGTTGAAAATCACCCATCTCGCGGCAGGTGCAAGGATTGCATTCACTATTGATGTGGACGACACCATAGGTCAGAGGGAAATCACGGTTTCGGGCGCTGAAATAGAAGGCGCGACGCTGTCGATATCATCGGAGTCTTTTCGTGCAGTGGGGGCGTTTTCCTCTGATTCCTATACTGCTTTGGAAGCTCCGGAATGCTAGATCATTAATGTTATCACCGCGCTTCGAAGCCTGTCTTTATCGATTGAAGTTAATAATGGGGATGACCTTTCTGATGTAGATCGTACAGTTGTAGGTCATTTGAAACCTCATATATGACCCATGGCTGATGGCCGCCGGGCCTGGCTTCAACTGTTAAACTTCAGCCAAAAATACTGTTGAGCGCCACGATGAATCAGGCAAAACGTCCCGCAGGCGTGCAATTGATCCAAATGGACTGCGATGATGGCATCTGTATCGCTAATGATCGTGAGGAGGATGTGCTCAGGTTTTTCACAGCTTCTGGTGAAGTCTTTGCCTATTTTTTGTTGGGATCCTGTGCAAAACCCTGTGTTGGGGCGTTCCGGTTGGAAATTGTTGTCCCTAAAAATCAGTTCCCAAGAGTGTCCGTAGACTATGACTCCAGCGACGAGTCTGTGCGGATATCTTCGGATCATCCAGGAGCATTCAAAAAGGCCCTGCTCATCAACACGATTGATGAAGGTGAGAATGTTCGTGCGTCATTTGTCATGCCAGATGCTGCGTTTCGGAACCGAATTAATGGAGCGGACTTCCGCATCGGTAGAACGTTTATCAGCGAAGAACCGTTGATCGTTCGAAGCGTTTTGCTATTGCCTCAGAATGAACGCAGCAACAAAAACAGAAGTCAGGTAACGATCGACTACGAGAACTCGCACAATCATGTTGTGGACACGAATGATGCGGCCACTTTACTGGCGCAACGCCGGCTTGAGCGAATGCGAGACCTGCTCAACACAGTGACCGGTATTCTTGAGGACGAAGGCATCGACTACTGGCTCGACAGGGGAACGTTGCTCGCGGCCTATCGCTCCGGATTCATCATCGATTACGACGATGATATTGATCTGAGGGTTTTGCATTCAGACTGGCCCGTGATCAAACGCGCACTCGAGAAAAACCTGCCTAAAACCCTGAAGCTGGTACTCCATCACCATGGTGAGGTGGTGCACCAGCCAGACTCGAGTGATCCAGAGTACCGATTCACCGATGTCGAAGGAAACCAGCAGCTTGTTCGGAGTGACGGTCGCCGTGGAGAGGGTAAATGGCATGCGGTAACAGCAATGTGTGTGGTGCCGGTGCATTTGCCCTGGTTTGCCAAACCCAACCTTGATCTCTACTGTGTTGGTGTGAACGGTCATATCTGCTGTAGTGATGCAACATATCGACCGTGGAACGACGATGGCGAAAACTATTTGTGTCTTCCCGCTCCCAGAGAGCACCAACAAGCGGTTCTCCACGATCTCGTATTCCCCCTGACTGAACTAAAACTTGAAGGTCGTCAACGGAAAGTGCCAAAAGACTCAGAGAGTTATCTCAGGCAGATGTTTGGTTATATTGGCGAAAATGCCGTGCACAACGATGAGACAGGCTATTGGGAGCCAGTAGAGAAATGAGCTCATCGACAGACAAAACTGATGTAACAACTGTTTACGTTGTTATGGTTGCCGATTTGTTTCACTATGGGCATGTCGAGTTTCTCAAAAAGGCGCGTGCGTTTGGCGACCGCCTGGTTGTGGGTGTGCTGCCGGATCGAACAGTAGAAGAATACAAGCGGCAGCCTGTAATGACGTTAGAGGAACGGATAAGGGTTGTGGCGGCCTGTCGCTATGTCGATGAAGTCGTTGAACACAAGCAACACGCTCCGGCTGAGTGGTACGCCAATCTGGGTATTGATATACGCGTTCATGCACTTGGTGATGAATCCGAGCGGCGCAGGAAAGCACGTAGCCCACACCAGGCTGGATTACCGACTCGATATGAAGTGCCCTACGAAGTTGGTATTTCCACTACTGAAATTATCGGCAGGATTCGTCGACGGATTGCCGACGGGAGCGCTTAAGCCCAAACCAGAATGCCCAGATGACCGCAAGGATCAGCGCGTCACCAATTGGACGTAAGAGCAGGGTCGAGTACTGACCTTCATAGAGTAAAAGAACTCTGCGCACGTTCTCATCGGCGATGGGACCCAGAATCAAGCCCAGAACAAAAGGCGCTAGTGGATAAGAGTGCTTCTTCAGGATAAAACCCAGCACTCCGCATACAAACAAGATTGCGACGTCAAACCCGGAATAGTTCGCTACATAGGTGCCAATAAAGCAGAGAATCACAATAAGGGGCATCAGAATATTGGATGGCAGCGAACAGACCCGAATGCTGGGTCGGATGATAGTGAATGCGGTTGCAAACATGAACAGGTTAGCCACCAGCAAAGCGACAAACAGGAATTGCATGAAGCCGGGTTGGTCGATTTCAATTGTCGGACCGACAATGACGCCATGCAGGCCCAGTGCGGCCAGAAACAGGGCGCAGGAATTGTTGCCAGGGATGCCTAACGTCAGAGTTGGCAACAAGCCGCCGCCAATGTTGGCATTATTGGCCACTTCCGAGCACACCACGCCTTCCATGTCACCTTTTGAAAAGTTCTTTCGCGTGACCTGCTCACCGACTGAATAACTGACAAAGGACGCTACGTTAGCGCCCGCGCCCGGTATAACGCCGATCAGGGTGCCGATCATCCCTGAACGCAGTCCGCTCCTCCAGTACTTTCTGATGGAATCGAACGGAGGTACCACACGGCCAATCTGAGCAGGTATGGTCTTCCCGACGGGGTTTGCAGCCATAGCAAACGCTTCAGACAAGCCAAACAGTCCGATGATGACAGGTACAAAATGAATGCCTGCATTGAGCTGGTTTAAACCAAAGGTAAATCGTTCGATCCCGTATTGACCTTCGATACCGATCATAGACACCAGCAAGCCGGCGCATCCCATAGCCCATCCTTTTGCCGGTCGCTCTTTTGCTGTCAGAGTGCCCGAGACCGCAATGCCCAGCATGGCCAGCAAAAACATTTCCCACGAACCGAACCGAAGAGCGAATTCGATCATCATTGGTGCCAGACCAATCAGTATGACTATTCCGATCCAGTTTCCCAAAAAAGAAAACAGCGCCGCTGCGCCAATAGCCTGTCCTCCAAGTCCGGACTTTGTCAGGGGGTGTCCGGCCAGCTGGGTGGGAATCGCGGCAGGTGTCCCTGGAATATTGATTAATATCGCTGAGATCGCTCCGCCAAATTCAACCCCGGTGTACGACGCAATCATAAAGATCACTGCCAGCTCGGTTGGCATGTTGTAGGTTAGACCGATGAGCAGCGCCATGGCCATTGTGGCTGAGAGTCCTGGCAGGCAACCCCATAGAATTCCAAACACTGCGCCACCGAGTGCCGACAACAGCCCCCACATGCTGAAGACGTTTTGCCAGTAGAACTCCATTAACCAGATTCAGAAACGTTGCAGATGGTGAATCAACTGACCGGTGATCTCGAATCGACCCGGGAGCACCACATTAAATACGACCGCGAAGCAAACGGAAATCAGGAACGTCAGCGCGAGGCTTTTCATCAGAACGACGCTAACTCTTTGCTTCGGTGGAAACGTCAGTTGCACCACCACCAGGAAGAGTAGTGTAGCGATTTCAAACGGCAGCCAAAAAGTACCGAGCAGGTAGTACCCCGCTACAAGAACGAACGATTTCAGGAAAAACGGTTTGACCTGAGAAGGTGCAGGCTCGACGGAAGATTTGAGTTCGCACCACGCGACCTTAAAGGCCGAATTTGCGATAACCGCAAAGAATATAAATCCTGCCAGCGCCACCAGCAATGGGAATATTCCCGGGGCTGTGGGCCAGCCCGAAGGTCTATCAAGATGCACACTGGCGATGGCCACGACCAGCATGCACAGAGCAAAAAACGTTGCGATCAGAAACTCTGCAAAGGCTCTTGCTCGAGGGGGCATGGACACCTAAATTCTGGATTCGTACCCTTTCGGTGGCCACCAGGACTCGAATTCTGAGGGGTCGGGTAAGCCGAGGTCGCGGTTGCTGAATTTGGCAACACCCAATTCGTGCAGAATTTTCGAAGCGACGACCTCCTGTAACGCGGCTGTTTTGTCAGCAGCTTCTCCGGTTTTTACATTGGCGAAGCGGTACTTTTTCTGTAGACGATCCTTGAAGGCCACAGATTCGGTTGCCGCCAGAAAGGCCGCTTCCACTGATCGCAAAATGCCAGGGTCTGTATCGCGTTTCAGCGCCATAGAGCCGCCTCCCCCAAATGGGGAATGCTCTGAGAGTTCTGGAATCCATTCTGACGCCGGTATCAGACTCTCCTGTCCTGGCACCGGTAGCGGTCGGTCGGAGAATACCGCAAGATTCCTTAATCGCCCGCTGCGGATGTGATCAATGTGTTCGTGAACACCGCTGCCGACAACATCGACTTCTCCCTGCAATGCCGCAAGTGTGGCGTCTTTACCGCCTTTATAGGCAATATTCTTGAATGACAATTTGCCAACGCTCTCGAGCAATGAGTTGCCGAGGTGCCAGACGCCGCCGGTGCCCGAATTGCTTACGGTAACCGAACCGGGGTTTTTTCTTGCCCGTGCGATGAGGTCGCCAAAGTCTCTGATCGGAGAGTTTTCCGGAACCGACCAGCTCATAATCGATACGTCTACTCCGTAAAACTGCCAGTCCAGATAGGGCACGGTATTGTGATAGCCATTGCACCGAAGCAGCTTGTTATACGTCGAGCTGAACAGCCACCAGTATCCGTCTGCCGGTTTGTTCCAGACAAAATCCGTCGCCAGGGATGCAACCGCGCCGGGTCGATTTATGATGTTAACAGTGCCTGAGAGGTGTTCGCCCATAGTTGGGGTTAAGGTTCTGGCCGTCGAGTCTGTACCGCCGCCCTGTTTGTAGCCGACCACCGCGGTTATAGGATTCTCGCTCAGACTACTGGCCAGGGTTGTGGCAGGAAACAGTGACAGCGCGGTCGCAATACAGCCGCTGTCAGTCAGAAAACGCCGACGATTAACATTCATTTTGGTTCGAGCTCTTTGTTTTTGTTGGTGAATTTATTAGACGTTGTGTCAGACTTGACAAACAGTCGGTTTGTAACAAGATACTATCAGAAACACAGAAACTTCGATCAGATGTCAGGTGCACTGCGCACTGTTAACAGATGGATCTGAGAGCGCCAGTTGGTACTGATTTCTGATATCGTAAAAGCCCCAGTGAAATGCATAAAGGAAGGGTGAGTGTCTTCTTTGATGATTGCGAAAGCCCAATACGTGTTCACTGATAGTTCGAAGCCCATACTGTTTGCGCAACCATCGATCGAGGCCGTGGGCGACGCCGTGTTCATAGAATCTGAATCTACCGTGCTTTGATTCGTGAAGCATGTCGCGAATCGGCTCTGGGACATAGTCCTTGTAGAATTCATAGAAATCTTCCTGAGCCGCCTTGGAAAACGAGCATTTTCGAATTCCTGCTTCGGCGCCGCCCATCTTGTTCTGCCCGAACTTATCGCGAGAAACGCCCGCGCTCTCTACAATTCTGCGGGGAATGGGGCGATCATAGCTTCCTCCGATACGAAATTTTCTCATTTCCGAGGATCGACTGATTTTAAGAAGCGCCGGAGCGAAAACGCCGAGTGTATAGGGCAGATGAAAGTCGATGTAACCTCGGCTGAGACGAAATTCCAGAGTGTTCTGGACCAGGGTTTTTCGGGCTGTCGGTTCCTGATAGTTCGGCAGCGAGCGACTTCGGTCGAGATTCCAGAAGTGCTCACCGTGTCGACCTGTTATGAAGATACGACCTTCGAGAAGACTGCTGACCTGATCCATTGAACTGACGATGGAGCCAAATGGATTTTGAAAATGCTGTTTCAAAAGTGAAACAGGTGCGTCACACAAATCGATTCGATCCGCCTCGTGACAGCGCATACCAAGAAATTCAGCAATTTCCCGGCCGTTGTCATCGGCATAGTTCAGGTTGTCCATGTTGTGGCTTTTTCTGAATGAAAAAGCGTCTTCGCACCCAAAGCTCGCGGCAAGCACTGATGTGGCCGGTGAGTCGTAACCTCTGGAAATTGAGGCCAGCGGTTTATAAGCGAATGATCTTATGGAATCTGCGGCGTTTGCCAGTAATCGATTCGTTGATTCCGAGATAAAGCTAAAGTAATCGCTAAAGTCCAAAGGGGGCTCGCCGAAACTGCGCATTGAGCTCTCGATCGTCAGGTTTCGATCCACTCTAATATTATGGCAGTCGTGCAGGAGTATTTTTCTGCCTGAGAGAACTTTTAATGAATGACCGGTCTGCCTCAAGCCGGTCCGATAACAACGGATGTAGTCAAAGTAGTAAAAGGGATGGTTTGGATCCAGTTCCTCTCCAGCAGCTGCCATGAGGCCCCCCAGTGAGTTTGAGACATAGAGTTCTTCGGATTTTTTAATTGAATAGCATCGCTCCAGATTGTGACTGGGCGAGCAAAACACGATGCCATTTTCAGTGACGCGTGCCCCTGTGCCCATAAAGACAACAGAGGTGTCAAACCTTCCCGAGTGATAATTATCGTCCCAGGCGCCTTCGACAAAAAACTGCTTGCAGGTCTCGACTCGCGTTCCGTGCTTCACGATCACCGTGTTTTCGCCACGTTTTGCAACCGCAATCCATGCGAGCGAAGGCAGTTTGGGGATGGGGTAAAATTTGAAGTTCAAGATCGGGTGAAAAAGACAGACAAGCTCAGTTTAAGCGTGGGATCGTCAGACGAGAGTATCAGTAATTATGAGGTACCTGGGTCTGTGGTCAATGACTCCATACATAGAAATAACGACAGCGGATATCTGTTAGTTACGCTTTCCAGAATCCAGACATGCAAAAACTTCGTGGATGAATACCTCATTCAAATCCAAGCATCTTGTGTTGATAAGCGGTCCGAGTGCGGCCGGAAAAACAACGCTCATAGAGAAGATACGTGATCGAGCTCCCGAGCTGGAACACGAGTGCTTTTCTTTTTTGTTTGAGCAGCCTTTCCACTTCGTTCGTCGCGCTGAGCTTTTTGAGGGAAGTATAGCTTCCGACGAGAATCTTGTCGTTCATTACGACATTACAGCCATTGTCCACGACAGTTTTCACCGAGTGAAAAACTGTGATCTTTCGCGCTTGCGCCCGAGTGATCTCGATTTCAACAGAATGACCAAATACATAGAGGGATCGAATCGCGTCACCGTGATGGTATTGCGACCGTCCTCTGAAGCACTGATGGATCGAATTTCTCTTCGTATTCAGGTGAACCTGACTGATCGCCCCGAAGGTTGGAGGCAAAGAGTTGCACGATACGAGTACCTTCGCAGTTTCTACAGCAGCGACAGACGATTGCATCGCTTTTACAAGGTCTGGGAAAACTTTCTAAAGAGTCAGGGAATCAATCCTTCGTCTGTTATCGACTCGACTGACGGGTTTAGCCTCATTCAATATAATCGGACAGACAAAGCGACTCAGCAAGTGACTGCTTGCAAATCCGATAGCCTGATTCTGAAGTAGAATCGTGCAAAGCATGCAGAGTCAATGACTCTGCGTTTTAATTGATGTCCCAGGGTACGCATCCTCGACTCGTCACGGTCAGGCGTTTACTCTGCAGGCCTTAATTCACCACGACTTCGGTGAGACGGTTTTATCAACGTGCAGAACAACACACCCCCGATTTTTGCCAGACCTTCACAGAACGAAGATGCCGTAACGCAGTGCAAAAGATTATGGGTGCGATTGCCCAACTGGCTTGGAGATGTGATTATGGCTCTGCCAGTGCTTAGAGCTGTAAAAGAAGATCGTCCCGATATGGAGATCACGCTGGTTGGAAAGCGTGCATTCGAACCGCTGGTTCGGCGACTTGGGATTGCGGATTCATTTGTGCCGCTGCCCGATCGTGGAGCGGGCTATTTCCGTTTTTTCTACCGCTATCGAAGAAGGCCACCGGATATCTACCTTCTGCTGACGAATTCATTGAGATCTGATCTGGAGGCCTTTTTAACTCGGAGCAGTTGTCGTATCGGTATGGTTCGTCCGGGCAAGTTTCGACCGTTACTTACCCAACCGTATCGTCTGGCTGCAGACACGGATGAGAGTCAGATTCATCAAACCCTTGTCTGGGAGCAGATGATCCGCTTCTACGGATCCAGCGAGGCACTGGATTTCCAACCCGTGGATCAACCCGAAACGCCTCGATTCAGTAAACGGATCGGTTTGATATGCGGTACCGAAAATTCACCAAAGAAAAGATGGCCGATTGCACACTGGCGGCAGCTGTTAGACGGACTGCTTCAGTCAGATCCGTCAATTACGGTCCAACTCTATGGAACACCAGCAGATCGCGAAATCGCTACTCAGGTCTGCGAAGGGTTCGTTGATTCGAGGGTCCGGAATATGGCGGGAGAAACCGACCTGAACGAATTTTGCGATGCGCTGAGTGCCTGCCATGTTGTGTGCTGCAATGACACCGGTGGTATGCATCTTGCGAATTTTCTGGGCACAGCCGTGGTTGCGGTCTTTGGTCCTACCAATCCGATTCGAACCGGTCCGATTTTCTCTGCAGCCGTCACAGTTCTTCAGCCCGATAACTGCCCTCCTCATGGCGGCGCGGCCATTGAGAAGGTTACAGTGGAGCAAGGAATCAATGCGGTTAGGAACCTTTTAAGCGACGCAATCGAAGTGGATTAATTGCTGATCCTGCGGTTGATTCGCTGCTTGGTCGAACGTCGAGTAATTTGATGAATCCGGCCCAGATATCTTAGGCCTTGACTGTCTTTACGGGCTTTTTTCGGTTGGGATAGCAGTGTCTGCATATTTCACAGCCTATGCCGAAGCAGCTTCTGGCGGTGCAAAATTCACGACCGTAGTAGATGATCTGAATATGGAGCGTGTTCCAGCGTTCGATAGGAAAAAGTGATTTCAGGTCTTTCTCGGTTTGCGCAACGTTCTTACCGCTGCTAAGTCCCCAGCGCTGCGCCAGTCGATGGATGTGTGTGTCAACAGCGAAAGCAGGAACGTCGAATGCCTGAGACATGACGACGCTTGCAGTTTTGTGCCCCACGCCCGGGAGTTTTTCCAGTTCAGCAATATCTTTTGGTACTTCCCCGTCATGCTCTTCTATGAGGATGCGTGATAGGTTCCAGATGGCTTTTGACTTCTGAGGGGACAGGCCGCAGGGCTTGATTATTTCCCTGATTTCATCGATGTCCAGACAAATCATCTTTTCAGGTGACGACGCCTTAGCAAATAACTCAGGAGTGATTTTGTTGACTCTTTCGTCAGTGCACTGAGCGGATAGAAGAACAGCGACCAGCAACGTGTACGGATCCGAATGATCCAGCGGTACCAGCGGGTCGGGGTAGATCTGTTGAAGCTTTTTATCGATGTATCGTGCGCGTTCTTTTTTTAGCATAACGATTGATCGTTGCGATGCGTGTTAAAACGACCGGACTCAAAAGCTCACGACAGGATTAGGAGTTCAGTTAATAAATGACTAATCCGGATTGATCGCAACTTTTGGGTGTCGACCAAAGCAGATAACTAAAACACCTGCAGTATCGCAAGACTCGCCTTTTACTGGTGCTGAACCGAACCTTCAGGGGCGTAGACCTGAGCATTCAGCGGTACATCGGGGTCAAGCGAAGGGATCGCGGAGAGCAACGCGCGCGTATAGTCATGTCCCGGGTTAGCAAACAGTTCACGGGTTGACGCTTCTTCCATGATTCGACCGTGATACATCACCGCAACATGATTACAGACGTGAGCGACCACAGAAAGATCGTGGCTGATGAACAGTATAGTCAGATCAAGTTCTCGCTGAAGGCTTTTTAACAAATTCAGAATATCGGCCTGAATAGAGACATCCAGAGCAGCGACCGCCTCGTCGGCAACAACAAATCTGGGCCCACAGACCAGTGCTCGTGCGATGGAAATTCTTTGGCGTTGGCCGCCGGAAAAAGCGTGCGGATACCTGCGCAGATGTTCAAGGTTGAGACGGCACTTAGCCGCTATTTCCCTTACACGCTCATCAGTTTCTTCACGTCCTGAGGTAAGTTCCATCACTTCAAGGGGCTCTGCGATGATGTCGCGCACGGTCATGCGGGGACTGAGAGCGGCGTAAGGATCCTGAAATACAAGCTGAGCACGTCGGCGGTAATCACGCAATTCGGATTTTGCGATTGTGCCGACGTCGTATCGTGCCTCGCCGTCGTTGTATCCGATTGTTCCGGTTGTAATGGGCGCTGCGCGCAGTATGGCCCGACCCAAAGTGGTTTTGCCGGAGCCACTCTCGCCAACCAGCCCGAAAAACGATCCTTTGGGGATAGACAGGCTTACATCGTCGACGGCTTTGACTACAGGTGCCGTACCGATCAGTCGCCGACCCAATGGAAAGTGGACCGAGAGATTATCGATCGTGATCATGGGGTCTGTCACGATATAGTACCGGCGTCTTCGGGAAAAACCGCGGCGAAGTGACCCGGCGCAACTTCACTCAGCGGCGGGACTTCGCGCTCGTATCGAGAACCAGGCTCAAGTTCGGCATTTCTTGGATGAAAGACGCAGCCTGACGGTCTTTCCAGCGGGCTCGGTATGTCGCCTGGAATCGGAGTCAAAGGTGCATCCAGATCGTCGAGTTTGGGCAGTGCATTGATCAGGCCGCGGGTGTACGCATGGGCAGGCGTACGAATGACATCGCGAACTGGCCCTTTTTCCATGATTCGACCCAGATACATTACAGCCACCCGATCGGCAACCTGAGCTATTACGCCCAGGTCATGAGTGATAAACAGAATACACATGCCAAACTCAGCTACCAGATCCTTCATCAAATTGATGACCTGCGCCTGTATGGTGACATCAAGTGCGGTAGTGGGTTCGTCGGCGATGAGCAGTGAGGGTTTCGTCGACAGCGCCATCGCGATCATGGCGCGCTGACGCATTCCTCCGGAAAGTTCGAATGCGTACTGATCGAAGCGGCTTGACGGTTCCTTGATTCCAACGCGATCAAGCATCTCTATCGAGAGTTCACGGGCCTCTGCAAACGGCATATTTAAATGAAGCTGCAGCTGCTCAACCATCTGTTTACCAATGGTGATCGCCGGTGCAAAGCTGGCCATCGGTTCCTGGAAAATCATGCTTATCGCACCACCGCGCACTACATTGAGTTCCCGTGCGGTGCGAAGCGATAAAACGTCGATTGGTCCGTTGTCAGTATGCAGAGTGATCTTCGATTCCGGACCGTAAACTGCATTTTCGTCGTTCAGATGCATCAACGACTTTGCGGTGACTGATTTACCTGATCCGCTTTCGCCCACCAGCCCCATGACCTCTCCCCGATCGAGCGTGAAGGAAACGTTTTCCACCACGGTAATCAAACCTTCGTCAGTCTTGAACTGAATCGTCAGGTTTTCAACATCAATGAGAGCAGTCATTTAATACAGTTCGATTACTTTCAAAAGTATGTGGCTATTCGCCTTATCAATGTCTGGTGCAAAACATGCGACACGGACAGGGGATTATCAGTTATTTCTGTCTGAAGCCACGGCATTTATTATTGAACCACAGTATAAACGAAACTCTATGACACGAGCAGAACTCTTCAGTAGAACCGTTGCGTAACCTATCTGACCACTCGGAGTTCAATACATTCTCGTATATTTATCGACTGAGTCGGTAAACAGGCGCGGCAACAGCCGAATGACCAGGGGTGATCTTGGAGGGCACATGTCGATGATGACAGTGCCGAATTAACGAAACCTGAGATTTTCCCGACTTAGCTGATCCAGACTCGTGATGCCCATCAGTTTCATGTCTCTGGCGATTTCTATCTGCATATTATCCAGAACTTTTTCGACACCTGCCTGGCCGGCAGCGGCCAGCGCGTAAAGGTAAAGCCGTCCGCCCGAACATGCCTTGGCACCCATAGATAACGCTTTTAGCACGTGAGTGCCGCGCTGAATTCCACCTTCGCAAATGACGTCAATCTGATCGCCCACGGCATCCACTATTTCAGCCAATTGATCAAATGGCGTCCGAGCACCGTCCAGCTGCCGGCCACCATGATTGGAAATCATGATCCCCGTGCAGCCGATATCAACCGCCCGTTTTGCGTCCGCGACACTCATGACTCCTTTCAGGGCAAACTGCCCATCCCACTGAGCGCACAGTTTTTCGGCATCTTTCCAGTTCATCGACTGATCCAGCATTGTGGAAAAGTATTCGCCAACGGATACTGCGATATTCGTGCCTGCCTGCACGTGGCCTGACAGATGGGGCATGTCAAACTTTTCTTTGGTATAAAAATTCCAGGCCCACATTGGATGCATTGCGAAGCTCAGGATTGATCCGAGAGTGAGTTTGGGAGGCGAGGTAAAGCCAGTGCGTTTTTCCCGCTCTCGGTTGCCTCCGGTAATAGTATCTACGGTCAGTGTCAGTACTTCAAAATTTGCTGCGCGCGCTCTTTCCAGTAGGGCGTCATTCAGACCGCGGTCTTTGTGAAAGTAAAACTGAAACATCTTGGGCGAACTGGTGATCTGCGCGATTTCTTCAACCGTCACCGTTGCCAGCGAAGAGACGCCAAAAAGTGTGCCGTACTTGGCGGCGGCTCGTGCCACGCCTCGTTCGCCATCGTGATGGAACAGCCTCTGCAGGGCTGTCGGAGCCAGATACACAGGCATATCCAGTTTTTGCCCCATCACTTCAACCGACATATCAACTTCCTCGACATTGTTGAGCACGTTTGGGACCAGATCGACATCGTCGTATGCCAGAGTGTTTCTGCGATACGTTTTTTCGTCGTCGGCTGCGCCGTCAATGTAGTGAAAAATAGGTCCGGGAAGTTTTTTCTTCGCGAGCTTTCTAAAGTCCTGGTGATTAAGACACCGATCTAGATTCATTTTGTTGGTCCGGCAAAAGCAGTGGTTAGTAGTTCGTGAGAAAGGAGACTGGAATGAGGCATTACCTCACAAGTATTTTATCTCGCCATGCAAGGCAGCGGTAGATTATAGGTCTGCACCATTTTTTATATGGCGAAAATTACGTCCACATTTTAAATGTGACGTCGTGATTAATTTTACAGATACATCACGTTGGTTTTGAGCGTTGTGCTGAAGACCCAAAGCACCTGAAACTGAAAGCGGGTCACTTAAACGTCCGCAGCTGTTTCTGCAGATTCAGCCGGCACTGAGCAGTCTGTCGATTTAAAATACCAAATATAGTCAGAACAGCCGACACAGTCACCAGACTTCGGCAACCCGAAATGATGCCGCATACTGAAAAACCCCGCCTGGCGACACTGGTGATATTGACCGGCATGTCGATGTTGTCGCTCAACATGTTTGTCCCGTCTCTGGCCACTATGGCCGCAGAATTTGGCACTGATTACCCGACGATCAGTATTGCGGTGGCGGGGTATCTTGCAGCTACCGCGGCCGTACAAATTATTGTTGGATCCCTGTCGGATCGAATTGGTCGACGTCCGGTTGTGCTTGGCACGTTGGTTGTATTTACCGTTGCGTCAGTGGGTTGTGCCGCATCTGACAACGTATGGATATTTCTATTTTTTAGATTGTTGCAGAGTGCAATTGCGTCAAGCTATGTGCTTTCGGTCACCATGGTGCGGGACACTTCAAGCCAACAGGAGACCGCAAGCCTGATTGGATACATCAGCATGGCGATGGCAGTTGCACCCATGCTGGGTCCGGTTTTGGGCGGAATCCTGGACTCGATTCTGGGTTGGCGGTCGACGTTCTACTTTTACGTACTCGCGGGGCTCGTGTTGCTGACTTTTTGCGCAGTCGACCTAAGGGAAACGCTGCCGCCCAGGTCAGAGGATGTCAAACCCGGCAGCAAATCCGTTATGGCGTTATTGCTGGATACTCGGTTCTGGGGTTACTCGCTGTGTTCGGCCTTTTCTACCGGGGCGTATTTCGTGTTCATTGCGGGTGCACCGTTTGTGGCGGCCAACGTTTTTTCTGTTCCGCCTGTAGGACTTGGAATTTATGTTGGCAGCATCACTCTGGGCTATATGATCGGTGCTTTTATGACCAGTCGTTTCGCCCGGAAATATGACATTTTGCCGATTATGCTCGCTGGCCGTATTGTTGGATGTGTCGGGTTGTTGGTGGGTATCGGTTCGGTGCTGCTGGGCGCGGATTCCGCTTTTATCTACTTTGGATGTACTGTTTTTGTGGGGCTCGGAAACGGCATTACTGTGCCGGGCAGCAATGCGGGAGTGGTCTCTGTCAGACCTGATCAGTCCGGGCGTGCGGCGGGACTTGGCGGGGCGGTTACCGTGGTGTTGGGCTCGATTCTAACGATGACAACCGGCGTCCTTGTATCGGGTAGTTTTGCCGCGCTGATGCTGTTGTCGATTATGTTGCTGTCGACATTTCTCGGTTTTCTGAGTGCTCTGTGGGTTTTTTATCAGAACAGAAATGCGTGACGAGCCATCGTCATGGTCTGGAAATGGTCTTTCACTTGACGATCGGAAAGCAACTCATTACATTTATGTATACAAACTGTATTCATAAGCCTCTATTCACGTCTTGAACTGAGTAGGTGAAGGATTTCTTTGTTATGAGTACACGATGCAAATTTGGATTGGCTTCAGAAAAGGCTAAAACCTGAAAGATTTCGTCATAGCAGTCAACGTCGAAGTCGAAAAGTTTCAAGGCGTTTCTGAAAAACATTCGAAGAAAGTGAAGTCAACGTGAACGGGAACAGATTGTCCCGTACGTTTATAATTATTCTGGTTTCATGCCCGATTGAGAAACGCGGCGCCGAAACCCCACACCAAAATTAGATTTTTCCAACTTACTGATTACAAAATGAAAGATACATATTTTAAAAGGGCCTCGCTCGGCCTGGCGTTTATGCTGGCCGGAAATGTGGCTATGGCGGAATGTGGCGATATTCAAATCGCCGAGTGGAACTGGGCTTCAGGTGAGCTGATGGCCAATGTCGACAAGATCATTCTTGAGGAAGGATTTGGCTGCAACGTGGAGATGGTGCCCGGTGCGACCACGACAACCTTTGCATCAATGAACGAGAAGGGTCAGCCTGACATTGCGGGCGAACTCTGGATCAATGCCGTGCGTGAACCCCTGAACGCAGCATTCGACACAGGCTCACTGGTTTCAGCGAACAGCGGACCGATTACCGGTTTGGGTGAAGGCTGGTGGATTCCGCCCGCAACGGCTGAAAAGCATCCCGAGCTGAAAACCGTGCTCGACGTGCTTGAGCGGCCGGACCTGTTCCCGGATGCGGAAGATCCATCCAAAGGTGCATTTGTCGGATGCCCCGCAGGTTGGGGTTGTCAGTTGGCTAACGCCAATCTGTTCAGAGCGTTCGACATGGAAGCAAAAGGCTGGAAGCTTGTCGATCCGGGTTCGGCAGCGGGACTTGACGGTTCCATGACCAAAGCCGTGGAGCGTGGAGAGAACTGGTTTGGCTATTACTGGTCACCGACGGCGATGATCGGCAAACATAAAATGGTCAAGCTTGACTTTGGCGTTCCATTTGCAGGTTCCGAAAACTGGGACGGATGCATCGTCAAAGCCGAACAGGATTGCGCGGACCCTCAGCCGTCATCCTGGACCCAGTCCGAAGTTCACACCGTGGTTACCGATGACTTCAAAAACAACGGCGGGCCTGAAGTTATGGGTTATCTCGCAAAACGAGTATTCCCGGGCGATGTGATGAACGGAATGCTGGTTTATATGGGTGAGGAACAGGCCGGCGGCGAAGATGCGGCTATTGAGTTTCTGCTGCAGAACGGAGATCTCTGGAAAAGCTGGGTCAGCGCCGATGTTGCCGGTAAAGTTGAGAAGTCTTTGAACTGATAATACGAACTTGGCATTGTTTTACCGAGCCCACTTGCACATCGTGCAGGTGGGCTTTTTGTTAGAACGACCCGATGGAGGTTAATTTCTGATGGAGTTTCTTACCGAATTTCCCGAGATGGGAAGGCAGGACCTGAGGGATCTCAAAAAAGGAATAGATGCGGGCTTTCGGGAATTCTCGCGCGAGTTTGGAGAGGCGTTGGAGAGTTTCTTTGAGCCCTTGTTGTGGTTTCTTGTGTGGCTGGAAAAACTGTTGCTGGCGACACCTTGGCCGTTGATTCTGATCGTCGTCGGCGGGCTTGCCTGGCTGGGATCACGAAGTATGAAAATCGTAGTCGGCAGTGTGGTGTCCTTTTTACTGATCGGTTATTTCGGAATGTGGGAAGACACTATGTCGACCCTGGCGATCGTATCCGTGGCAACCATAGTATGCATCGCGCTTGGAATTCCTCTGGGCATTCTAATGGCCCGGTCTGAGCGAGCGCAGGCCATTGTGACACCGGTGCTGGATATCATGCAGACAATCCCGGCATTCGTGTACCTTATCCCTGTGGTGATGCTGCTGGGTATCGGCAAAGTGCCTGGGCTGATCGCCGTTTGTATTTATGCTATTCCACCGATCGTCCGACTGACTAATCTTGGCATCAGACTGGTTGAGAAAGAGGCACTTGAAGCGGCTGATGCGTTCGGTGCGAACTACAAGCAGCGATTGTTTGGTGTCCAGATTCCACTCGCATTGCCAAA
>JBCCGE010000016.1:0-49773 GCA_039029455.1 Pseudomonadota bacterium
CGTGAATCGGCTGCAAATGTTTCTGGTGTGCTCTTCTATTTGGCGCATTCCCGGGTCACAACCGTCAGGGAATTTTTGCAACTGATCGAGAGAACAACGCTATTATTCATACAGATAGAGAACAATTCGAATCATCCTGTGGCATCTGAACCGCTCTACCGAAAAGTTGAACACTATATCCGTGGATTTATTAATCGCGGTGAATGGGTTCCCGGCGATCTCATTCCTTCCGAGCCGCAGTTATCCGAAACCCTTGACGTTAGTATCGGCACCGTTCGCAAGGCCATTGATCAACTGGAAAAAGAAAAGCTGTTGTATCGACATCAGGGTAAGGGCACCTACGTGTCACGCATCGATTTCGACAACAGCCTGTTTCGGTTTTTCTCGTACGGAACCGCCAGTGGCGAATCGGCGCGAATCCACAAAACGACTCCTCGTCGGGAACGAATTCCTGGCACCTCTGAAATCTGTCAGCACCTGGATTTACCCATTGGGACGCCTCTGATCTATATAGAAAGGGTGGGATATGATGACGACGATCAACCGGTACTGCTCGAGAAATGCTGGTGGCGCGCCGACATCGTTGAAGGACTTGAGGACGAGGAACTGCATATTCCTGATCTGTTTTACGCCCTGATAGAAGAAAAGTTTAACGTCCACGTGGTGCGTGCCGAGGAGACATTGACAGCGGATATCGCCGACAAAAACACCGCATCTATCCTGCAGATCAATGCCGGCGACCCGCTGGTCGTGTTGCGGCGGACCACCCACGCCACAAACGATCGAATAATCGAATACAGAGTCACGCACGGCAGACCGGACCGATTTTCCTACAAGACGGAAATCCGCTGATATTGGTATCCCAATACGGCTGGATGACGCTTTTTCCGGCTTTGCAGAATACTGGGTTAACCGACCAGTACCGACTGGCACTATGAGAAATCACCCCGGAATCTAAACTCCGCTCCAAACCCCGACACACGGCTGAGGTGTGTTCCCGAATTTAGCGAATTGCAGGCGGAGAAAGTCATGCTAGTAGGTGTCCCAAAAGAGATAAAGAACCACGAATACCGGGTCGGAATGTCGCCATCCAGTGTTCGGGAATTGGTCAAAAACAGTCACTCCGTGATGGTCGAGACAAATGCCGGCGTCGGTATCGGTGCGGCTGACAGTGAATACCGCAATGCCGGCGCGACGGTCGTGGATTCCGCAGAAGAAATCTTTGCCAGCGCCGAAATGATCGTCAAGGTCAAAGAACCTCAGGCCAGTGAGCGTGCCATGCTGCGAGAGGGTCAGTTACTTTATACCTATCTGCATCTGGCTCCCGATCCTGATCAGACTCGGGATCTGGTCGATAGTGGTTCCACCTGCATTGCGTACGAAACGGTCACTTCGCCATTTGGCGGACTACCGCTGCTGGCGCCGATGTCAAAAGTCGCCGGAAGAATGTCTATCCAGGCTGGTGCCTACTGCCTCGAACAGCCACACGGCGGGCTCGGTATGCTGCTCGGTGGAGTACCCGGCGTAGACCCGGCCAAAGTTGTAGTGCTGGGATCCGGTGTGGTTGGCACCCACGCGACCCATATTGCAATAGGCATGGGCGCAGACGTCTGGGTCATCGATAACAATCCGTATGCGATTGAGCGGCACTGGAGCCAGTTCGGACGCAGCACCAACACGGTGTTCTCAACCGCCGACGCACTCGAAAAGCATGTCCTGGAGGCTGATCTGGTTATTGGTGGTGTTCTTATTCCCGGAGCTGAAGCCCCTAAACTGGTGACCGCCGAAATGGTGAAAAACATGAAGCCGGGCTCCGTCATCGTCGACGTGGCCATAGATCAGGGCGGTTGCTGTGAAACCTCGCGACCGACGACCCACGCCGAACCCACCTATGTGGTGGACGATGTGGTGCACTACTGCGTTGCCAATATGCCGGGCGGCGTGCCGAGAACATCAACCTATGCGTTAAACAACGTCACCCTGCCCTTTGCTCTTCAACTGGCCAATAAAGGCGCTAAACAGGCGCTGCTCGATGATCCGCACCTGATGAACGGCCTCAATGTGCACGCAGGAAAGGTGACCTACCGTGAGGTCGCTGAAGATCTGGGCTACGACTATGTCGAGCCTACCGCAGCGCTGAACGGCTGATTGTGCAGACCCATGCGTTGGATTGTAGTGTTTGATGACGCCCCGGAGATGATGGCAAGGCGCCAGCAATATCGCCTGCAGCATGTCGACTATGTGCGCAGACACCAGGACGAAATTCTGATCGGCGGTGGTTTGAAAACGGATCAGGATTCAGATTTTGTCGGCGGCCTCTGGATCTGTGAAGTCGAGAGCCGAACGCGCCTCGAGGAACTGGTGAAAAACGATCCATACTACGATCCCGCAATCCGGAACTATCAGCTGCGCCTTTGGGGAAAAGTTCTGCCGGAGGTTACTGCCACACTGTAGAACGATGAGAGTCGTGCTCAATACCCCAAGAAAATTATTGTATTAGCTCTAAAATGAGATTTTCGGTATCATTTTAGAGGTCTTATATTCTTTGAACTCCGAACTGAGGAACTAAATAATGGCAAGAATGACGCCCAGCGAGGCATTTGTCGAAACTCTCGCCGCCTATGGTGTAACCGACATTTTCGGCATCATGGGTTCAGCATTTATGGACGCGATGGATATCTTCGCGCCGGCCGGCATCAGACTGATACCGGTAGTTCACGAACAGGGTGCCGCACATATGGCCGATGGATACTCCCGCGTATCCGGTCGCCACGGTGTCTGCATCGGCCAGAACGGCCCCGGCATCAGTAATTGTGTGACCGCGATTGCCGCCGCATACTGGGCGCATTCTCCGGTTGTCGTTATTACACCGGAAACCGGCACCATGGGCATGGGACTGGGCGGCTTTCAGGAGGCAAACCAGCTACCCATGTTTCAGGAATTCGTGAAATATCAGGGTCACGTCAACAATCCGAACCGGATGGCGGAATTTACCGGTCGATGCTTTGACCGCGCCAAATCTGAAATTGGTCCGACCCAGCTGAATATCCCCCGTGATTATTTCTACGGCGACATTGATGTAGAGATACCCCAGCCGATGGAGCTGGATCGAGGACCCGGTGGCGATCGAACTCTGGATGAAGCCGCCGAGTTGCTGGCACAGGCGAAATTTCCGATGATCCTGTCGGGCGGCGGTGTGGTGATGGCGGACGCGATCGATGACTGCATTGCCCTGGCGGAACGACTTGGCGCACCCGTCGCCAATGGCTATCTGCACAATGATTCGTTCCCGGCAAGTCACGACTTATGGACTGGTCCACTGGGCTATCAGGGATCCAAAGCCGCAATGCAACTCATGAGCAAGGCGGATGTGATCGTTGCACTGGGCTCGCGACTGGGGCCCTTCGGCACCCTGCCACAGTACGGCATAGACTACTGGCCGAAAGACGCGAAAATCATTCAGATTGACGCCGACCACAAAATGCTTGGTTTGGTGAAGAAAATCAGTGTGGGTATTTGCGGTGACGCCGGAGCAGCAGCCCGGGCGCTGGTTGCCCGCCTCGAGGGCAAAGATTTGGTCTGTGACTCTAATCGTGAAGAACGTGCCGCGACGATTGCCGCAGATAAGGCCTCATGGGAAGCCGAACTGAACGAGTGGATTCACGAAAAAGACGACTACAGTCTCGACATGATTAAAGAACAGGCGGAAGAAGAGGGTAACTACCTTCACCCGCGACAGGTTCTCCGTGAGCTGGAAAAAGCCATGCCTGCTGATGTCATGGTCTCAACTGACATCGGGAATATCAATGCAGTTTCAAACAGCTATCTGCGATTCGAAAAAGGCCGATCATTTTTTGCTCCCATGAGTTTTGGTAACTGCGGATACGCGTTACCGACCATGATTGGTGCTAAATGTGCCGCTCCGGATCGTCCGGGTATTGCTTATGCTGGCGACGGCGCCTGGGCGATGAGTATGGTTGAGGTATTGACCGCGGTTCGGCACAACATTCCGGTTACCGCGGTTGTCTTCCACAATCGTCAATGGGGTGCCGAGAAAAAGAATCAGGTGGATTTTTACGGTCGTCGATTTGTTGCGGGAGAGCTCAATGAAGCCGGCAATGAAAGCTTTGCCGATATGGCTCGGTCAATGGGCGCAGAAGCCATTGCTGTAGACAAACTCGACGATGTGGGTCCGTCGCTGAAAAAAGCGATAGACATGCAAATGAACGAAGGCAAGACCTGCGTGCTTGAGATCATGTGCACCCGGGAACTGGGAGATCCGTTCCGACGGGATGCACTCTCAAAACCTGTTCGGCATCTGGCGAAGTACAAAGACTACGTCTAAAACACTGTCCGAGTCGGACCATAGCCGCACCGAAACCCGGTGCGGCTTTTTTATTGATTTTTGCAGTTTCACGATTATTGAACGTCCGGATCATTCGTGCCTCACCGGCTCAGGCTATACTTTACACACCTCAAAGAACACAGGATTTTCATGAGCGCTCTCGATACGATTATTTCCAAGGCAAAAACCTCACCGCAGAAAATCGTGCTGCCGGAAGCACACGATCCGCGAATCGTGAGTGCGGCAAACCTGGCCAATCAGGCTGGCATTGCGCATCCGGTATTGATTGGAGACACCGACACCGTCGTCAAAATAGCGCGTCAGAGCGGCATTAACCCGGATAGCCTGAACATTGTCAATCCGGCCCTCAGCGATCATCTCCATGCCTACGGAAATCGTTTATTCGAACTTCGAAAACACAAGGGCATGACTCAGGAGCAGGCCGCAAAATTAGTCGGTCAGCCGCTGATGTATGCCAATATGATGCTGCGTGAGTCAGCAGCAGACGGTTGTGTCGCCGGAGCCGTCCACACCACCTCTGAAGTCATTCGCACTGCGTTGCAGGTAATCGGCATGCGCAAAACCAGCGAGTTGGTTTCCAGCTTTTTCCTGATGGATCATCAAAAGCCCCATCAGGCTGTTAAAGGCGCAGTCCTGTATGCCGACTGCGCGATGGTTATAGATCCCAGTGAAACCCAGCTAGCGGCAATAGCCATCGATACCGCTGAAAACGCACAGTCACTTCTTGGTGTCGATCCCACCGTAGCTCTGTTGTCTTTTTCAACCGCGGGCAGTGCGCAGCACCCGAATGTGGACAAGGTTCGAAATGCCGGTGTCATTATCGAATCGACCCGTCCGAAAATAGACCTAATGACAGAAGTCCAGTTCGATGCAGCAATTTCACCTGAGATTCGCCAGGTTAAGGCTCCTGAAATGAAAACACTGGGAGCGGCAAATGTTTTTGTTTTTCCGGACCTCCAGTCCGGCAATATCGGCTACAAAATCGCACAAAGAATTGGTGGTGTCGAAGCCATCGGACCGGTTATTCAGGGATTGAACCAGCCTGTGAACGACTTGTCACGAGGCTGCAGTAGCAGCGACGTTTTCAATCTGATCGCAGTAACCTGTGTGCAGGCACAGCAGACTTAGTCGCTGGGCCAGAGAAGAATCAGGTATAGAGTTACCTGAGCACGAGGTCAGGCCGGTGCGGCCCCAGCACCCGCTCCAGCTCCAGCACCCGCTCCGCCACCACCCCCGCCTCCGCAGGTGCCAGTTACAAATATCGAGACGTCACCGTAGATCTCCTGATCAACAAAACTGACCTCGACCTGATACGACGGATTGTTCCATTCACCAACTGTGGCCACAGCGACTGTGGAAAAACTGTAGCTGTTTCCCGGTTGAATTGCGGTCTGGAATTCAACGAAATCTCCATCGGGTGGACTGTCTGTATAGCGAAGATTCAGCAAGACGCCGGTCAGATCCGCTCCGGTACTGGAGGAGACCTGCCCGTCGATTCGGAATGTTTCGCCGTCGCTTCCACACTGATCGTTGACCGTATTGGTCAACTGACCCGTGAGCGCCAGCTCACCGATATCTACGGACGTCGCCGCATGTGCAGGCAGCACAACGGACTGAACGTTTGGTTTAATCCACGCAGCGCTCGTCGACACGACTCCGCCCCCTATTAGTATTTTTAAGTGTTTTCTGCGATCACCGGCTACTTTGTTTGACATTGAATTTCTCACTGACCATTTATTTTGTTAACGGGAACTATACCATCTTATTATTGAATTCTACGCGTTCATGTCGCCAGTAAAAAATTCCATCAAACAACTCGATACTCTAGAATCCGGTAACCGTAGGTCCATTTAAATTTAACCAGCCGGAACAATGAATCTTACTTTCGAGACTCGTTTTTTAAAAAAGCGGTTTCCACTGAAAATTTCCCGCGGCACCCACTCAGGCAGAGACAATCTCTTTATTGCATTCTCACAGGGTGACGTAACCGGCTGGGGAGAAATGTCGCCTGGGAAAACGGAGGGCGCCGATACCACTGATTCAGCGGCTGCATCCATCCAGTTACTCTTTGACACGAATCTCGAAGGTCTGTCCGTACAACAGATCTATGATCGAGGCATGGAGATGGACATACCGGCCTGCGCACTAGCCGGTATCGATATCGCACTCTGGGACTGGCTGGGAAAAAAACAACAGACTCCGCTCTATATAATGTTTGGATTGTCCAAGCCCAAAGTGCCCAGTTCAGTAACCATTGGTATTAATCCGCCCGAAATCGTTCGTGAGAGAGTGCCTTTGCTTATGGAGGGCACCGGCGTACGGTCTCTTAAAATAAAACTGGGCTCTCCCGATGGCGAAGAGGCCGACCGCGCCATGTTTAACCAGGTTGTCGAGAGCACCCGGTCGTATGACGTCAAACTCCGCGTCGACGCGAACGGCGGCTGGGATCTGAATACGGCCAAGCGGATGATGAAATGGCTCGCAGAAAACGGCGTGGACTATATTGAGCAACCTCTCAAAGAAGGTGAGGAAGATCAATTGCCCGAGTTGTTCAAAAATCGAGCGCTGCCAATTTATGTCGACGAGTCATGTCGTTTTGCTAGTGACATACCAAAATTTGCGCACGCCGTTGACGGCGTAAACATGAAGCTGATGAAATGTGGAGGCCTGACTGGCGCCCTGCGCATCACAGCCACCGCCCGCGCATTCGGATTGAAGACAATGATTGGCTGTATGGGAGAATCCTCGATGTCCATATCCGCAGCCGCTGCGATCACCGGAATGCTGGACCATATTGATCTGGACTCCCATCTCAATCTGGATCCTGATCCATGCACAGGTGCATCATTCGTAGACGGCGTTGTGGTTCCAAACGATCTACCGGGTCACGGCGCTCAGCTCAAAAACGACATCTGATCACAGACAAAACACCCCTACCCTGCTAATTCAATGTTGCAACCTCATCACAAGCTCGCCATCTATATGCAGGATGGACTGGACAATGATTACGGAAAGATGGGCTTCGGAGTCATGCGGTATTCAAACAACGAAGTCTCCTGCGTGGTAGACAGGAACTATGCCGGAAAAGTCGTCAGCGACGCCTGTGAACTGCCGTTCCCCTACCCTGTAGTTGGCACCGTTGATGAGGCCGTAGCACTTGGCGCCAACGTTCTCATTCTGGGTACCGCACCCTCCGGGGGTCGCGTACCCGATGACTGGATGCAGCCTATCGAACAGGCGATCAAAAACGAGATGTGTCTGGTCAACGGTCTGCACGATCGACTCAACGACTCTTTTGGTCATTTACTGCAAGGCAGCGATCAATGGATCTGGGATGTACGCCAGCCGGCATTCACCCCGGCGATTGCAACCGCCATGGCCCGGGAATTGGACAACAAACGTATTCTGATGGTTGGTACCGATATGGCGATCGGAAAGATGACCGCCGGTCTGGAGGTCTACAAGAATATTCGCGACCGAGGACTCAGCACCCGATTTCTGGCTACCGGTCAAATCGGTATCACCGTCACGGGCGAGGGGATCCCACTGGATGCGTTCAAAGTTGATCACGCCTGTGGCGCTGTTGAGACCATGGTCATGGGGGCGAAAGATGCAGATTATGTTTTTGTGGAAGGCCAGGGCTCTCTGGTACACCCCGGAAGCAGCGCAACACTCTCGTTGATGCGCGGCAGCTGCGCGACACACCTCATCATGTGTCATCGAGCCGGTCAGTCTCATCTTCGCAAACCGGAGCACGTCGAGATCCCTCCACTTAAGGAACTGATTCAACTCAACGAGGCTCTTTGTGGTGTATGCGGCTCCCTGACGCCGGCAAAAACCGTAGGCATCGCTCTGAACACAGTCCGACTGGACGACGCTACCGCAAAAGCGGAGATCAAAAAGCTGGAAGATGAAACCGGTTTACCAGTTGATGATGTGGTTCGCTATGGTGCGGAAAAAATCGCCGATGCGGTAACCGACGCCTAGCGATTCTCGCCTGCTGAAACACCACTATACTGCTTCAGATATCGCTCATTTGGACGCGAGAAGACTGCTTCCATCAATCAACATGTAATTAACGTCATTTGCACAGGCAATCGTCGGTGCAATGTCGTGGGCATAGATCAGCGAAGACGTGTCGATGCATTGATTGGTAATTAAAAAGGCATCGTCGTTGTGATCGCCACTTCGATTTTCCACGGGAATCGCCGACACGTTATCGAACACTCCAACCCCGTCCAGACGTACCCGATTTGTGGGTCGATCCCGCTGCCACTCAATAAAAATATCCGGAAATTCTTTGGCGTACGGTCCCTTGTGGACGTCCTTAACCTTGAAGATTTGTTTAATCAGCGGCTCGCCGGTTACATCGTCAACCAACCCTGACAGTCTTTCGATGAGTTCGTCACAGGTTCGATCGTAATCGGACGGATCGATTATTCCCGAGGACTCGCGCCCGATCAGATTCAATTGAATCGCGCCCGTCATGGAGTTGTGCAGAGTTTTGAAATAAGGTCGTTGGGGTCGCATTGCTTCCAGCTCTGAATCCGTGCCCGAATGACCGCTCAAAGCGCCCAGCACATGGTCCAGACCCATGGATGCGCTGGTGTATTCCTGCATACCAAGGCCACCCGTTATAAACACCTTGTCTGCCCCTGAAATCTCTATTAGTTCAGACATCGCCTGATCGAGCTTTATTAGAACATCGCGAATTGGATTCGCACCATCGGAATTGTCGGATTCGCAAAGATGCCAGCACTGGTGGCTGCAATCGTGAATATCGCTAAAACCGACGCAGAGTAAATCCAAATCGTCCACTAACCAGTCGCGCACCAGATCCATTTTAATGTCAATGCGCTGCAAATAGGCCTGCGCGAGATACGATTTCTCACTCTCGTTCAGGTCCTTCCGATCGTGATATCCCGTCACAGGATCGTCCCCGTATTGTGACTGAATTTCGGATATCAAATTACCGGGAAAACTGTCTGCCGCGTAAAATCGATCGGTCAGCAGCCATCCCCTGACCTGTTTGCCTCGACTTGGGCGCGAGACTGCTGTTTGTGCCATATCCACAACCGCGCACGTTTTTCCGCGTGCATCAAACCAGTCCCAGAAATTGGTTTTGCGGTGATCTGTGTGGTACGCATACTCTTTTGACAGGTAGGTTGAGCTGTTAAACGGCATCGGAAAGTAATGTCCGTTTCGACCTGGCGCACAGCCGGTGTGGACGCTCCGCCAGTAAGCGCTGTCACCGGTTCCGGGGTAGTTGGTCACCGCTGCAACCTGCCATTGATCAAGAATTTTATCGAAAAAAGGCAGCAACCCCTGACGACGCCAGTGCTGAACGTTTTCCAGCCCCAGCCCATCCAGTGCGAGAAAAAGGGTATTCGCAGTCAAATCAGATTCTCATTGCAGAAATGCTTTAATCTACAGCTAAATGAAAGATCAGGTAATGCGGGACTATAGCTGATCTCTTGCTCTGCGTAGAGGTATTTGAAAAACGAAGTGAACAAAAAAAACCGGCTTTAAAGCCGGTTTCAGCAGATGCACTTAAAAGGACCGCTGGTCGCGATCATTATTCAATCTAACACTGGATTAAACCCGTATCCAGTCCTGCATGGGGTATTTGGAGAAGCATCAAACGACGCACCATACCCGCTGGATTCATAGTAAGTTCTATCAACACCCGGAAGAAATCCATCACCCAGTTGCTGATTGGCAACAACTACTCCTTCCGCACCGGAAAAATCACTGCTTGTGACGCATCCTTCAACAGTTACCTGGCCTAAGTTGACGGAAAAATCCAGACCCTCGGGTCCACCCAGCGTGCCCGACCCATTTCCGGAAATCTGATATTCAAACGGAGATGAATAAACATACTGGCCTTCACTGGAATTGTAAGAGTAAACAAGAGAGTAGTGTCTTGGACCCTGTACAGTCACATTCACCGGTCCCGATGGTGTATTGCCCTGGGGAAACTGCAGCGTTACGCACAATCCCGCAGCTCCCTGATAAGCGCCAAACCTTGCATTACGAGCGGGCACAGCTCCATTGAATGCATTTGCGCGCGGAACCACCGAGTCGACTGCGCGAGCAATCAGATTTTGAGAACCCGCATTGGCACCAGTTGATGCAAGGTACTCAACAGGGGCCGTGGGTCCGGTCATGGAAATCGGCGACGGCGCTATTGTCGTCGTAGTGCCCTCACCCGGGTCGCCCCCGGAGTCGGTGGTCGCTGCATGAGCGGGCAACACCGTGCTATTGATCATTGGTTTTGCCCACACTCCGCCCGCAATCGCACCGCCGGTAACACCGGCTTTTGCCAGCGCGGCGCGCCGACCTTTTGCAACTTGGGTTACCGTACCCGATCGGAGAGAGCTGCGTGTATCTTCAACGACTGGACTATCTGGTTTGTTTGATTTCATTGGACCTCTCTCCAGCGAAATGCTCGCTGTATAATAATTAACCTTTTTTCAGACTTAAGCATATTATAGGCCCTGAATGCTTAAGGTTCTACAGCAATAACAAACCGGCCATAAGGCCGGTTTTTAGGGATCTTCTTCGAATCACTATTAAGAGCAGGTCTCAATCTGGTAATTCCGGTTCAAAACCATAGCCTGTCCTGCATCCAAAATCCGGAATTGCCGAGAACGACGCGCCGTTTCCCGAGTTTTCGTAATAGGCTCTGATCACGTTCCCACTCTCCGGTGAGCCGATCGTATTATTGGCTATTACCACTCCTTCCGCGCCCGAAAAATCGCTGCTGGTCACACATCCCTCTACCGTCACCTGACCAAGATTCACTGAAAAATCCAGACCTTCTGGTCCACCCAGTGTAGTCGAACCATTCCCCGTTATCTGGTAATCGAATGAATTCGTGTAAACGTATTGACCGAGGCTTGAATCATAGGAGTAGGTCTGTGCATAGTGCCGAGGTCCCTGAACACTGACATTTACCGGACCTGACGGCGTGTTACCCTGAGGAAACTGAAGTGTCACGCACAAACCAGCAGCTCCTGTGGACGTCCCGAATCGCGCATCGGAACCCGGGACCGCGCCATTGAACGCATCTGCCCTCGGCACCACAGCATCTATCGCTCTGGCGGCTATGCTCTGAGAATCACGGTGTGAGCTGGTCGAACCCAGTGCTGAAATGAGATCCGTGGGCCCGTTCATGGATATTGCCGCCGGTGCTGCAGGTGTTGTAGTTGATGTGGTTCCCGAACCCCCGTCGCCCCCGGAGTCGGTGGTCGCCGCATGAGCGGGCAACACCGTGCTATTGATCATTGGTTTCGCCCAGACTCCGCCCGCAATCGCACCGCCGGTAACACCGGCTTTTGCCAGTGCTGCTCTTCGCCCTTTCGCAACTTTACTTCCTGAGCTTTTCTCGGATGAATCGCCCGCGCTCGCAATATCCACCTTGTCCGTTTTCGTCGGTTTCATGAAATCACCACCTCACTTGTCACTCAATGTTTATCGTATTTTGCCTGAATACGGGGAAGAATATAAGTTGTATGTCAGTTAACACAGTGATCTATCACAGGTTTTTCGAGCGATCGCCCTGTAAACAGAGGTCCTTTTTTCCGCGCACCCGGCGAAACCTGGAAACTCATGCCACCTTTCGCAAAGGCTTCTGATCCAGTCCGGGTATGCGAATTCCGAGCGCCCTGCCCACCGTCGGCGCTATAGACTCCACAGGAATTTTGAGGTCAGGATCGATATCCGGACCGGTTCCATAGAACTGGCTGCTGACCAGCATCGCATCCGGGGTGTGGTCTCCGGACCGGCGCTCGATGACGATATGCGGCACAATTTCCAGATCATCCCGACCTGGAACCTTGAGTCGGGTCACTCGGCGCTGCCGCTGCCAGACGACCATCATATCGGGTAGCCGATCGGTATGATCACCTTTGAAGGCTTTTCTAATTCGAACACAGTGATCCACCACAGGTATCCCGGATTCTGCGTCGGTAATACCGCGTAGGTTCTCCTCCAACTCGTCACATACGCGATCGTAGTCATCGGGCTCCACAATTCCCATTCGTTCCCTACCTTTTAAGTTGATTCGAAGTGCACCGGAATTCATGTTGTGCGAAAGGGCAAAATACGGTCGCTCGGCAACCCGCTCTCTGAGCTGCTGGCGGTTTCCCGCATGACCACTGAAATGCGCAAGCATTTCGTCAAATGCCGGGTTGCAAGTGGTTTGCATACCCATTCCGATACCCGCTACCAGAAATACTTCTCTTGCACCCGCACTGGAAATCACCTTTTCCAGTGCAGCGTCGAGTTCACGGTAGGTTTGAAGCACAGGATTGCCGTGCCTGCCGACCCACTCTCCGGGGTGATTCGGTGCGGACGGATCGTGCCAGTGCCAGCTCTGGTGACCTATATCGTGGGCGTCGCAAAAACCCACCGCAAAAAGGTCCCATTCATTGCCTGATAGCATCCCGCCTACTGCATCGGCTTTCGCGCGAATTCTGCTGCAGATTCCTTCGTGCATCTGTACCCAATCAATTTCTGAGCGGGCTTCAATTTCCTCCGAATTTCCGCGCAGCGGATCAGGCATAAAATTCTCGTGCAATGATTCAATTACAGGTTCGGGCCAGCTTCGGGGTTTGGCCGTCCGGTCGTGGATCATCCAGTCCATAACCTGAACCCCGTCCAAACCCTGCAACAGAGGGGCCGTATAGAGGTCCACGATTCCTACACGCCGTCCCATTTTGCTGGCATACAGCCAAAATGGATCCCTCATGAAATGGAGATCATAGACAAACGTATCGGTCTGGTAGGTTTGAGGATTAAATTGCCAGGGGAAGTAGTGGGCGTGTCGACCCGCATTGCACCCTGTATACAGACTGGTCCAGAACACGCCATCGCCAAACCCTGGTGGAGACAATACCGGTTGGGTTTGCCAGTTCTGCATCAATTCGTTCAGCACCGGCATATCACCCGATTGGGTCCACTGATTAATAAGTGTTGGGTCGGCACCATCCAGCGCCACAAATAGAACGTCTGTTGTCATAGCCTTTACGTTATCATCCCGAGTCCAAATTCACCACAAGCAAGTAAATTTTAAGTGTCGAGCATCTGTCTTAACATGATTGTCAAGGACGAATCTGCCGTGATTGCCAGATGTTTGCAATCGGTAAAGCCGTACATCGACTACTGGGTTATTGTTGACACAGGGTCGAATGACAACACAGCAGAAGTCATTCAGGCGGAACTATCAGGCATTCCGGGGGAGCTGCATCATCGTACGTTCGACAACTTCTCAGAAAGTCGAAATCATGCACTAATCGAAGCAGAAAACGATTGTGACTACCTGCTCCTGATCGATGCCGACATGGTACTGAATGTCGAAGATGACTCATTCAAGGAAAAGCTGGAACTCGATGGCTACTACCTTCCGGTGCATGAAGCTCAGACCTATCACAACATTCGATTGATTAAAAATGATCTGCTTTGGCAGTATGTGGGTCGAACTCATGAATTCATCGTTTCGCAGGATGCCGGGAGTATCGCCACACACCCGGATTTGTCCATCACCCACCTCCTAGACGGCAGTTCTCGCACTGAAAAAAACCAGCGCGATAAAAATCTGCTTGAACTGACGCTGCAGGAGGACGCGAACGATACCCATGCACTGTTCTATCTGGGTCGCATCGCCATCAATGAAGAGCAGTGGATTGACGCATTGAAATACCTTAACCGAATGCTCTATCAGGAGCATCATTGGGATCCGGAGTGGGTGTGGTATGCCCGCCATATGCGTGGGAAACTGATGGAAAAACTCGACTATGATTTTGATTCGGTTACCTCGTCCTATCTGAGTGCGTATGAATCGCGACCACAGCGAGCAGAAAGCCTTTACGACCTGGCGCGATATTGTCGGGAATCAGACCGGTTGGCGCTGGCCGAAATGTACGGCTCTCGAGCGGCAGAGCTTCCGGTTCCGGACGAACTGTTTGACCTGGACAAGACACTTTACTCCTGGAACATACCGGCGGAATATGCATTTATCTGCTACCGCCTCGGTCTTCATCAGAAGACGGTGACTGCGGCCAATCAGGCACTGCAGGAAGTCAGAGCGACAAGAAACTCACGCGACGCATTGCTGGCCAGTCGGCAGCGCAGCCTCGAAATACTGAACGAAAGTCGAAAGCTGACTGAAGCCGGAAGCGATCGCAATACCATCAAAGTTGTGGTGCCATTCCGCAATGCGGGAGAATTTCTTATGGCCAGCATCGAGTCTCTGCAGCAGCAGGACTATGACAACTTCAGCGCTTGTTTCATTGACGACTGTTCCGACGATGGCAGTGGTGATCTGGTTCCGACCGATGACGAACGATTCGTACTGCAGCGGAATGTCGAACGCGTTGGACCGCTAATTAATCGCAGTGAATTTATATTCAACTGCGATCCCAACGATATTATTCTTTACCTGGATGGTGACGATCAGCTTGCCTCAGACGACGCGCTGAGCTACATAAATTCTGTATACAACGAGTACGGCTGCTGGATGACATACGGTCAGTTTATCAGTCAAAACGGAAACCTTGGTTGGGCTAAGCCTTACTCAACGCCTCTGGATCTGGATAAGGAGTTGATGTACGGCGGCATGAAATTCCCGATTCACCCTATTACTCACAGGGCTGGTTTGTTGCAGCGATTGAAAGACCATGACCCTGAGTTGGAATGCTTCAAGGACGAACAGGGAGAATGGTTATTTTATGCGTCCGACGCCGTTTTAGCTCGCCCACTATTCTGCATGGCCGGCTGGGATCGGGTACTGTATCTGAATCGCGTGCTGTATCTTTACACTGAGGGACATGAAATCAGCGAGTCCATCCACAACAAGGACGATCAGCTGGAAACCTGCCGCATTGTAAATTCAAAAATGCGTCCTCCCAGACTCACGGACTATCGTCCATCGGTCTAACAAACCGCGATAGCCGACTACACCAATCCTGCAAACCGGTGCCGGTTCATAGCGCCTTTTTGATTTGGATGAATATTCAGGACGGACTGTCCTCAGGTTGAGTTGATGCGTGTCGCATCAGGTACAAGCCGGACCCGACGATAAGAAAAACTCCGACCAGCATCCAGATGGTGGGAATGTCATTCCAGATCACGTATCCCCAGAAAATGGCTACCAGGATTCCGCTGAACGAAAACGGAGCGATAAAGGACAGATCGCCGGTTCTGACCGCCGTCACCTGACATAAAAACCCAAGGCTCAGAAGTGTAGCGCTCGCCATAAACATCAAAAGATGCTTCAGACTGTAGTCCGGAAAATCACCCATCGTCATCAACGAACCGGTAATGGTTACCGCAATCAGTGTCGCCAGCGTGATATGCACCGATCGCACGCCGGAATCCACTCGCTTTGTAACCATTTCCCGGCAACAGACAAAAAATGCTGCACCGAGAGGAAACAACATGCTCCAACTGAAGCTTTCCCCCCAGGGTCGGGTAACAAACAGCACTCCGGTAAAACCTACGGTGACCGCAAACCATCTGACCTGCGTGACTTTTTCATTCAATACAATGGCGGCCGCAATAGTGACCAGGATGGGTGAAAGCCAGACCAGGGTCGAGGCCGTGGCAATCGGCAGCAATGACAGTCCCGTAACGAAACAGAGTGTTGCGAGTGTTTCGCACGCAGCGCGCAACCAGTTCCAGGGACCGAATGCACCTTTCTCATAAACGGGTCTTCCGCTCAGCTTGATCAACAGTGAAAAGATCAGGACCGCAAGCACACCTCGTACCGATAAAATCTGGGGCACAGTCAGCTCAGCGCTCAGCAGTTTCAGTATTGCATCGTTGCTCGAAATCAGGGCCATACCCAGAACCACCAGCGCAGCCGCTTTTCGATTTTTGCTCATCAGATTATCTGTGTTTTTATTGTGCGTGCTTTGAGGATTTTGAATCCACAATCAGCGCGAAGCCAGGAGGTGGTTGCCAGTGGAACAGACCCCTGACCGCCTCACCGTTTCCGACTGCACGAAAATCAAAAGCCCGTGCGAGAGCACCCACAAAATCCGCCGCAAATGCAGTAACCGTCTGTTCAAGGGGACATCGATGACGGTCCAGACCGAAAGGCGAATACTGGTGCGGTTCCGGATCAGCGACGAGAAATCTGTCGGGGTCAAAGTCAAATGGGTTGTCGAAGTGCTCGGGACTCTTATGCGATTCCCACAAGCAGACCTGGACCGCGGCCCCCTGCGGAATCAACAGGTTCTCAAACACAAAATCGTTTAATGCCAGCCGGGCCAGTTTCTCACTCTGGTCCATTCTAAGGGTTTCCTTTACGAAGCAGTTTGCATACGGCCGGTTATTGTTTTCAGGATCAATTCTGTCTTGCCGCACGTTTTCAAACTTCTCTGGGTAATCCACAGCATACTTTGAAATCCACCGAAACAGGGAATACAGATCAAAGCGTCCCATCTCTACCATGTAAATTAAGTTCCCAAGCATGGATTCACTGATAGAAACTCCATCTGCAGTCAAATGACCCAGAACGCCGTGTTCATCCCAGTGCAATTTTCCTTGCGGACTCAGTTGCCCTCTCAAAATATCTGTAATGGTATTAAACGCGGCTTCCTCGTCCTGACCGGGATACCAGATCAGCCCATCCGGTCCGAGTCGATGGTAGGCTTCTTCCAACTGATCACAAAAGTCTGTCCCGTCGATCGCACCAAAGAAAAAGCGCAGTAGCAGTCCTGTCGCCAGACCACTCAGGCATTTGCGGAATGCAACAGAGGGTTCACCTTCAAAATGTTTGTGTTGATAACGCGATAGCCAGTCAATAACAGTAATCGCTGTCAACTCAGACTTCTGCTCATTCCGCGCTCGAACAACAGCTCGAGACAGATCTGCTCTGTGGTTTCGATGTGTTGACCCGACCATCGCGCGCATGAAGCCGTGCTCAAACAGATGCTCGAGTTTCATCGTCACGACGCGAAGATCGCTCTCATGTTGCTCAAGCAACCGAGTCCCTCGTTCAAGACCATAAACAAACACAGTGAGCTTGCCCTTTCGCCGAAATCCACAAACGGGACCAAAACGCTCGAAACGATCCATGATGTCCATGCGCCCAGGCCTGGCCATCGTTTCCGGCGGCACATCGCTGCCGGGTGGCAATAGGTAGTCAGTATGGTCCACGTTTTGGTGAAAATCAGGGTCGCATTCGATCTATGACCGATCGGATTAGTCGACGTCAGTTCTGTTGACGCACTTTCGGAATATCGCTATAGTGATTTTTTGACTGTCATTTGACAAGCCTAAATAATCATGACCTCGGAATCCATAGAAAACAGGCGCGCGGCACTAAAGAGCATACTCTCGGGAAGTGGCGTTACCGTCGCTGGGGCGTGGGTTGCGCCGATCGTTATGACTGTCAGTTTGCCAGCACATGCGAGCACCACAGCCGCCGATGGCGATGCAGGCGAAGGCGAAGAAACGCCCATGGAAACGCCTGAGATATCCAGCGGGTTATTCATGGGCTCGGGTCAGATTCCAGTCACCACAGTTCTGCCAGACTAACTAATTCAGCATCACTATGGCTTTAACCGCAGAAGAAATTGATATTGAGGTCTGTATATCGGGAACAACCGCCGGGATCACGCTGGAAGGTGGACAGGCCCGCGAGGCAACCTGGTCGGGCAACAGCTTTCCTCCAACCGCCTTTGAGGCTTTCCCGGGCGACGGCGAGTTCTTCCCGGATATGACCGTAGCCGGTCGACTGATCAGCGCGACGCAGCTGGAAATCACGGTAACGGTCGAGGGGTCAGGTTCAACAAGATTCACTATTCCGTTTGTAGCTGAAAACTGCGAACTGATCCTCTGATTCGGCAGCGGCTCGTAAGCTCTTTCTGACTGTAAATCTCTCGCGCCGAAGTCAAACCCTTTACCGGGGCAGGCAGAGGTCAGAGCGACTGGAACAGGAGTCTCAATGCACAGGAAATCAGCACAGAAAACGTCAATGCCATACCGATTACTCTCAGCGGCAATCGGGACCGTTTTTTGATGATTGCAGTGGCATGGGCTACTCGGCCGACCAGCAGCAGAAGTCCGTACACATGTATTTCTACTGCACTTGCTCCCGCGACTTCGTAAAACGCCATCAGCAATAAAGCAAACGGAACATATTCTGAGTAATTTCCATGCGCCCGGATCGCCCGATCCAACGCATCAACTTTGCCCGCACCCAGTGAAACCCGATGGGCTCGACGCAGGCGAATCACATTGGCTGCAAGCACGACAAACAGAAGCGCCATCAAAGCCGCGTAGATCGGTGTAACTGAGAGAGTCATGGCGTACTCCGAATGAAAAAACCCTCGCATAGGAACAGAGATGCTGTGACACGAAAGTCAATTTCACAGCTCGAAAGATAATCAGAAATCCGAAACACCTGAACGGCGTTGCTGTCAAAATCAGAACGACATCAGTAAACCGGCACCACGCCGTTGCGTCAGAAACAACGATGACTTCGATGCAGCGGATGTCCGATTAAAACATTGAGTCGCGCGTTACCTGCTGGGGCCGGAGACCACCGGTTTAACGACGGCGTTAAGCTGCCGCCGGGTTTTTGCAGAGTGTGTGAATCCGGGTGATTTCTTCTTCAAGATCTTCGGTTATCTCTACGTCAGCAGTGGCGATATTCTCTTTCAGTTGCTCGATCGTCGTTGCACCAATGATATTGGCGGTCATGAACGGGCGGGTGTTAACAAAACCAAGGGCCAGCTCAGTCGGCGTGAGCCCGGATGACTTCGCGAGTTCGACGTAGCGCTCGATCGCGCGCTCCGCCAACTCGGTTTGATAACGGGGCATAAACTCCGGGAAGCGCTCCATTCGACTGCCCTTGGGGCGCGCACCTCCGACGTATTTTCCACTGAGTGAACCCATCCCCAGCGGCGAGTACGCCAACAGGCCGACGCTGTCACGGTAGGCGTATTCGCTGAGCCCACCCTCGTAAATTCGATTGATCAGGCTGTATGAGTTCTGGATCGATACGATTCGCTGCAAACCGGACTGGGCAGATGCCTGCAGATACTGGGCAACGCCCCACGGGGTCTCATTAGAGACACCAATTGCTCGGACTTTCCCGGCAGCGACAAGATCGGAAAGAACTGAGAGCGTTTCTTCAATCTGAATTTCATCATCATCATCCTTGTGAACATAAGAACCGCCCCCCTGACCAAAAAGACCCAGTGGACGGTTCGGCCAGTGAACCTGATAGAGATCGATATAGTCGGTTTGCAGTCTTTGCAGGCTATTGTCGACCGCAGATTCAATCTGAGTTCGATTCAGACGAGCTAAATCGCCGCCGCGAAACCACTTGTTCTCGCTTCGACCGACAACCTTGGTCGCCAGAACAACCTCTTCGCGCCGGCCTGTCTGCCGGAACCAATTGCCAATTATCCGTTCCGTCTCTCCACAGGTTTCTTCTTTCGTCGGCACCGGATACATTTCGGCGGCGTCCCAGAAGTTCACGCCCTGTTCGAGGGCAACATTCATTTGCTCAAATGCTTCGTCCTGCGAGTTCTGCTCTCCCCAGGTCATAGTGCCGAGGCAGATCAGGCTGACATCGATATCGGTGTGTCCGAGTTTTTTGTATTTCATCTAATATTATTGAACCGTTGATTCAGGAATTTGTGAGGATTGCCAATGTACTGATCGAAAAAACAGAGGAACGTTCACAACGATCTATCCGTCAACACAGACACGCTGTCAAAGCTGTTACCCATATTGCTGAGCGTCATTATAGACGCGGATCTGCTGCGTTATGTGAATACCCCTTGCTGTAAATTAGGATTATGCTTCTGGTATTGCCCACATAGTTTTCCTTCATGTCTGTCGCCTTTCTGTTCGAGCATCCAAACTGGTCTGAAAAATTAATCTCAGTCCTCAGTCAGCGCATTGCGGGTCTGGAAAAAATCAACGTCGGGGAGCTTGTGTTTGACACCAGTCTGTCTTCGCCAGCATTCACCGCCGCTATTAATCGGATCAACATCATGCCCTCCGCTGACCGCTCCGGTTCGGTTGTTTTTCAGACTCTGCACTACCTGCAGTGGCTCGAAGTGACGGGTGTCAGAGTATTGAATGGCGCCAAAGCTCACTCAGTCGGTTCCTCCAAGGCACTGCAAAATGGCGTGTTCGCCTCACTGGGTCTCGATCATCCCAAAGGCATTGCAATTTATCGTCAGCAGGATGCATTGCAGGCCGCGCAACAGATCGGGTATCCGGTTATTGTCAAACCAAACATCGGCGGTTCGGGCAGTGGTGTTTCGCTCTTTAACGACGCTCCGGAGCTTGAGAATGCGGTTCGAGTGAAGTCGCTGGACCTGGGTGTCGACCGAACAGGAATCGTCCAGCAGTATATTCAATCTGATGGTTTTGTATATCGGGTGGAAGTACTTGCTGATGAACTGTTTTACAGCATCAAACAGCCCATTGTTGCGGGTGAATTCAATTACTGCGCGGCAGACGGATGCAGCACCGAAACAACAAATGCTGTCGAGGCAGATGATTTTGACTTTTGCGCTGTTGGCGGCAGCGGAATTCAGCAACACCAGCCGCCGGGAGATGTAATTCAGAATGTAATCTCGATCGTAAAATCGTGCGCTGCAGATTTTGGTGGTGTCGAATATTTTCTCAACAGCGCGACGGGCCAGCCCTGCTATTACGACTTCAATCCCTATTCAAACTTTGTCTCAGACGGCGAATCGCTCCTCGGTTTCTCCCCCGAAGAACGTTTTTGCGAATTTACTATTCAGAAGCTTGGCCTGGCAACAACTCAAGAAACCTGAGCACCTCATCGCTGGCGTGAATATCCAGATTCGTTCGTCCGGCGATAGACTTCGGAATAATGCCTTCCACGCCAGGCCAATTGTGCCCCCCTCCCACCACCTGCAACAGTCCGACTCGACCACCATCACGACAATCACTCGATACAAACTCTATCACCAGCGTTTCAGGAGAATCACCCTTTCGGGGGCGTGGGACTCGGCTAACCTCACTTCCACAGCCGTTGCGCTCAGACCAGAGTTTTACCGACGCCGAGACCGACAGCGTAACCAGTTCACGACTGCCATCATCGTGAGTAAATGCTCGTCCATGCCAGGGCACAACCAGATCATCAGTACCGTGAATAAACAGGATGGGTATCGCAGCGCCGTGTTCGCAGACAGACGACATTCCAGCGAAGCCGGGGGCACCGACCGAGACCACTCCCCGGAACCGATCAGGATAGTCACACGCGATTCGCTGCGCCATAAATCCGCCATTGGACAGTCCGGTGATGCCAATGCGATTGCCATCGATGGACACCTGTTCACTGATTTGATCGATCACGGACAATACGAACGCCGAATCATCGGGAGTGTCCGGAAAACCGCCAATTCCGCGGGGATACAGCCAGACCCCATCGACGGCATCAGGGTAGGCCACCACAAATCCCATTGACTCCGCTCTGCGATTAAATTCGGTCTGCTTCGCCATTCTTGTGCCATTTCCTCCCCTGCCGTGCAGCGCAATCACCAGCGGCAATGGTGTCCCACTGTCAGCGTGCTCTGGCGCATAGTAGACGAAACTGCGGGAGACATCGTTTTGGAATAACGAGACCGATGTCATTTCAGCACCAAGCGAGCTGAAGGCCAGCGACGATCCAAACGCAACCAGAAACTTCAGGGCGCTTACGACTCCGAATCTGCTGTTTGGCAATACGCTCCCGACAAGCCGACGCAGCGCATCACAACCAGCGTCAAGTTGGGCGGTACCTGTGGCGATCTGTTTAAGTCCGATCAATCTCTTTCTCAAATAACAATCACTATTTATTTGCGCACTTTTGGCGTCTTAACCCGGTTTCGCACTTTCATCCATCCTCGAGCCGGAATCAGGATGCGATTTAATTCACATCCCCAAATGCTGATAAACTCCGCGGCCAGATGGTGTAGTACATCAGAAAACCACGTTGTAAAAAAGAGAGGTTGCGCCCGGATTCTGTCGAATCCGACGGCGCATAGACATGATCACAGTAGAAAATATTTCCAAGAGCTTTGGCGGGCTCAGGGCGGTGAATGATGCCAGTCTTGAAATCGCCTACGGATCGATAACCGGACTGATCGGACCAAATGGTGCGGGAAAAACCACACTGTTTAACATCGTGGCCGGCCTGTACACACCGGATGAAGGCACAATCTCACTGGCTGGCGAGAACATCACCGGACTGAAGCCGCACGAACTTTTTCACAAAGGCCTGTTGCGGACGTTTCAGATCGCGCACGAGTTCTCTCGTCTGACCGTTACGGAAAATCTGATGATGGTTCCGGACAGTCAGATCGGCGAAAACATCTGGCATGCCTGGACCCGACGAAAAGATATGCATGCTCAGGAAGCCCGCGTTCGGGAAAAAGCCGAAGAAGTTATCGAGTTTCTGAACATGAAACACGTTGCAGACGAACTCGCCGGCAATCTTTCCGGTGGTCAGAAGAAGCTGTTGGAACTCGGTCGCACCATGATGGTGGATGCCAAAGTTGTGCTGCTGGATGAGGTCGGTGCCGGCGTCAATCGCACTTTACTGGCCGAGATTGGTGACGCCATTCTCCGTTTGAATAAAGAGCGAAACTACACGTTTTGCATGATCGAGCACGACATGGATTTTATCAGTCGACTCTGCGATCCGGTGATTGTCATGGCGGAAGGCGGCATACTGGCGGTCGGTACAGCAGACGAAGTCAAGAATAATGAAGAGGTGATCGAAGCCTATCTCGGCACCGGTCTGAAGAATAAACCCGCCCAGGCGGCGTCATCCTGATACGCACTATGTTTCTGATTGGCGAAAATCTGCGCGGTGGTTATGGCGGTGCTGACATCCTCAAAGGATGCACGATTGGTGTCGATAAAGGCGAAATTGCGGTGATTGTTGGTCCAAACGGTGCAGGCAAGTCCACCGCGATGAAAGCCATGCTCGGAATGCTGAATCTGTCTGAAGGTGAAGTTACGCTGGACGGTAAAAACATCACCGCACTGACACCGCAGGCCCGCGTAGCAGAAGGCGTGGCGTTTGTGCCGCAAACCAACAATGTATTTACCAGTATGACCGTTGAGGAAAATCTGGAAATGGGCGCGTTCCTGAGAGAGGATGACATCAGCGCCACCCGCGACATGGTCTTCGATCTGTTTCCCATACTGCGCGAGAAGCGCCGTCAGCCCGCAGGTGAACTATCCGGCGGTCAGCGTCAGCAGGTTGCAGTGGGTCGGGCGTTGATGACACAACCCGAAGTTCTGATGCTCGACGAACCTACAGCCGGCGTCTCTCCCATTGTTATGGATGAATTGTTCGATCGGATTCTGGAAGTTCGCCAGGCCGGCGTCGCGATTTTGATGGTCGAACAAAATGCGCGGCAGGCCCTGAATATTGCCGACCGGGGATACGTGCTGGTGCAGGGCGAAAACCGCTACACCGATACCGGCGAAGCACTGCTCGCCAACCCCGAAGTTCGTCGCTCGTTTCTCGGAGGCTAAATCTATGCCGGAATTTACCGATATTCTGAATGCGCTGGTGCTGTTCACCAATTTCATATTAATCCCCGGGATTACGTATGGCTCACAACTTGCGCTGGGCGCATTGGGCGTGACCCTGATTTACGGCATTCTGCGCTTCTCCAATTTTGCCCATGGCGACGTTATGGCGTTCGGCACCATGGTGACAATTCTGATGACCTGGTGGCTGCAGTCGATGGGTGTTTCATTCGGCCCCTTGCCAACCGCCCTGCTCGCCATTCCGGTCGGCATCGCCGCGACCGTGTTGTTATGCCTTTTTACCGACCGCTTCGTTTACAAATACTATCGGGGCAAGAAAAGTGCGCCGGTGACCTTTGTCATGGCGTCACTGGGCGTGATGTTCATGGTCAACGGAATCGTGCGATTTATTATCGGTACCGACGATCAGCGTTTCTTTGATGGCGAACGTTTTATTATCAAAGCCCGCGCGTTTAAACAGGCGACGGGGCTGAACGAAGGTCTGGCAATCAAAACGTCGCAGGGTATCACTGTCATCATAGCCATTATTCTGGTAATCGCATTGTTCTGGTTCCTGCAGAAAACCCGGTCCGGAAAGTCCATGCGCGCGTTTTCCGACAATGAGGACCTCTCGCTGCTGTCGGGCATCAATCCGGACAAGGTTGTCCGCACCACGTGGATCATCGCTGCCGCACTGACCACTATCGCCGGAGTTCTCTACGGTCTCGACAAAAGCTTTAAACCATTCACTTATTTTCAGCTGCTACTGCCCATCTTTGCAGCGGCTATCGTCGGTGGTATCGGGCAGCCTATCGGCGCCATTGTCGGTGGATACGTGATCGCATTTTCGGAGATGGTCGTCACCTATCCCTATAAAAAGTTTGTCGGCTACCTTGTGCCCGACGACATGGCACCACAGGGATTACTGCAACTGCTGTCCACCGACTACAAGTTTGCGGTCTCGTTCATGATTCTGGTCATTGTCCTGCTGGTCAGGCCCACCGGAATCTTTAAAGGCAAGGTTTTATAGGAGGCCGACGGTGAATAATGCAATGCGCGCCACGCTGGCGTTTTCCGTCATGGCGGGACTCCTGGTTATCGTGGGTATCGCCCAGTCCTGGTCCCTGTCTCTGGCAATTCTCAATCTGTGCCTGATCTCCGGTGTGATGGCGCTCGGTGTCAATATCCAGTGGGGTTATGCCGGTCTGTTCAACATCGGCATCATGGGATTCGCTGCGCTGGGTGGTGCGGCCGCTATGCTGGTCTCCATGCCACCGGTGCCGGAAGCATGGTCCGCCGGCGGCTGGAACATTTTGTATACGGCTGTTGCTTTCTTCGCAACCGTTGCGTCCGTTACCGTGATTTATCGAAAGATGCCAAAGGGTCGTTTGCGAACCGTTTTGATGATCGCGGCAATGATCGTTGGGTTATTTATTACCCGAAAGTTTTTCGATCCGGCGGTTTCAGCGATCGAAGCTACGGATTCCGCCAAGACCGGATTCCTCGGCGGATTCGGACTGCCGATCATTTTGTCCTGGCCCATTGGCGGCCTGTTTGCAGCCGGCGCAGCCTGGATTATTGGCAAAGTCGCGCTGGGACTGCGTGCCGATTATCTGGCCATTGCCACACTCGGTATTTCCGAGATTGTGGTTGCCATTCTGAAGAATGAGGACTGGCTGACCCGCGGCGTTAAAAACGTTAACGGTTTACCGCGGCCGGTGCCGTATGAACTGGATCTGCAGCAAACCGACTGGTTTATTAATCTCGTCGAGAAGATGAATTCCGGCACCCTTGCGGGTCTCGAAGGCGCTGCTCGGGAGACTGCAATGCGAGGTATGCTGGCGGAAGCGTCAGGGATTTTCGTAAAACTCTGCTACGCCGGATTGTTTGCCAGCGTTCTGCTGATCATTCTGATGCTTTGCGTGCTGGCACTGAATTCTCCCTGGGGTCGCATGATGCGTGCCATTCGCGACAACGAGGTCTCCGCAGAAGCCATGGGCAAAGACGTCACCGGACGCCACCTTCAGGTCTTCATTCTTGGATCTGCGGTATGCGGCATCGCCGGCGCCATGATTACTACCCTGGACGGACAGCTCACGCCAACGACCTATATACCGCTGCGATACACCTTCCTGATCTGGGTTATGGTGATCGTCGGCGGCTCAGGCAACAATCTCGGCTCCATCCTTGGTGGCTTCCTGATCTGGTTTGTCTGGATCGAGTCCGAGCCGGCGGGGGTCTGGTTAATGGGTGTTCTGACCAGTTGGTTACCCGAAGGTAATCTGGTGAAAGAACATCTGTTGCAGAGCGCGCAACATATGCGTCTGTTTGTAATGGGGCTGGTGTTGCTGTTGGTGATGCGCTTCACGCCGTCGGGAATTATTCCGGAACGAAGCCGCAGCACCTGAAGATTGCCAAACCATTACACCGCATGTGACCGAGGTACAGCTTAACTAAAATCTGTTAATCTTTGCCCCATAAGCGAACCGCGATGTGCTGGATTGACTGCAATCTGTAAGTCGACAAAGCCGTTACGGAACGGTGCGCAAATTCAACTTTTACGATCTATCTTATTTAACGAGGAGAATCTATTCATGAAAAAACTCATTCTGGCATCGGCTGTCATGGCAGCCGTCGGCACCCAGACGGTTCAGGCTGAAGACATCAAAGTCGGTGTTTTCCTGGGCTTCACGGGCGCCATCGAATCGATCGTGGCCGACATGGGCCCGGGCGCTGAACTGGCCATCAGTGAGGTTTCAGACAGTGGCAAGCTGCTGGGCGGGTCAACAGTAACCGCAGTGCGCGGCGACACCACCTGCACTGACGCTGCAGTCGCAACCGCAGCTGCAGAGCGTCTGATTACCTCCGACAAGGTCAGCGCAATTGTGGGCGGCGACTGCTCCGGCGTCACTACCGCTGCACTGCAAAACGTCGCGATGCCAAACGGCGTTGTGATGATCTCACCTTCTGCAACGTCACCGGCGTTGTCAACGATCGAAGATAACGGCCTGTTTTTCCGCACCGCACCCTCTGATGCGCGTCAGGGCGAAATTGTTTCTGACATCCTCAATGAAAAGGGTGTGAAGTCCATCGCGATTACCTACACCAACAACGACTATGGGAAAGGCCTGGCTGAAAGCATCGAGCGCAACTACAAAGCGTCCGGCGGATCGGTCACCATCAACGCCGCTCACGAAGACGGTAAAGGCGACTACAGCGCTGAAGTTGGCGCACTGGCCGCAGCCGGTGGTGACGTTCTGGTCGTCGCGGGATATGTTGATCAGGGCGGCAAAGGCATCATCCAGGCGTCTCTCGACACCGGTGCATTCGACACCTTCTACCTGCCGGACGGCATGGTAGGTGACGCACTGCCCGAAGCCATTGGCTCCGACCTGAACGGATCGTATGGCGCCAATCCGGGAACTGACAGCCCGGGTGCAGCCAAGTTTGCCGAAATGGCCACCTCGGCGGGTTTCAAAGCCGGTCCTTTTTCCGCAGAGTCCTATGACGCAGCGGCGCTGATTCTGCTAGCAATGCAGGCGGCGGGCTCTTCCGAAAGCGCGAAGCTGAAAGAGAAAGTGATGGAAGTCGCTAACGCACCGGGCGAAAAAATCTTCCCGGGTGAACTGGCGAAAGCGCTGGAAATCATCGCCGGTGGTGGTGATGTCGATTATGTCGGCGCCTCTGCTGTTGAACTGGTCGGTGCCGGCGAAAGCGCGGGCAACTACCGCCAGATCGAAATTGCTGACGGCAAAGTCACGACAGTGGGTTATCGGTAGTTTGATCAACCCGGCAGTCATTCGTTGACTGCACGATCAAAAAACCCCGGCGATTGCCGGGGTTTTTTATCGTCTTCGGAAAGTTGCCGCAGCTTTAACTATTCGCCCGATATCCAGGGTCATCGAAGTCGAATTAAGTAAACCGAATTCGGCTTTTGGTAAAACTTTCAGCACTCTGGCTTATTGACAGTCATATTCACTATCACCCTGATCGACCGGAGCGGTGCACGCACTAAAGGTAACCGTCGTTCTGAACTACCGGCACCAGGTGATCTCACTAATGTCTCCAGCTGACAACATTTGAAAATTCTCGGGCTCTGAGATACATCACTGGAAGTTGACAGGTACGGGGCGGTCATCCGCTCTGCTGCTGTGGTGATTCGAGCTTATGGGGGGCGACTGTGAATCCATTGTTATCCAACCTCGTGCGATTGTTTTTAGCGTCGCTGTTCGGTTGTTTGTTCCTGATTACGTCGAAGCCCGCGCTATCCCACGGCACAATCCTTGTCCCTGAAAGTCGGATATACAAGTGCCGATTCAGCGGCAATCCGGAAAATCACGCTGATCCTGCATGTCGAGCGGCGATTGACCTGGGAGGCACCCAACCCATTTACGACTGGACCGCGATATTGCAATCGAATGCCGACAGTCAGCACGAAGACGTTGTGCCCGATGGCGAACTGTGCGGTGGCGGGAATGCGGCATTCGTCGGCATGAATCTGACACGTACAGACTGGCAGACCACGTCGATATCACCGGATTCCAACGGTGAATTTGAATTCATCTACTACGCAACCGCCCCCCATGCGACCAAAGACATGATCATGTATATCACCCGCCCCCAATGGCAGCCGGGAGACACGCTCAGGTGGGATGATCTCGAGGAGTTCTGCCGCTTCGGCAATGTACCTCTGGAACAGGACGCAGACAATAAAGACATTTACCGAATGCGATGCGATTTACCCGAGCGCACCGGAACACACATCATCTACAACGTCTGGCAGCGATCCGACAGCCCTGAGGCGTTTTATTCCTGCAGTGACGTGGAGTTTAAAGGACTGAATCCTGCACCGCCTGTACAGGAGATATGCATGCCGGTTTTAGATCGGTCGAATAACCTGTCAATGATCTGCTTCTGACTCGCGCTACCCGATGCGCGAAGAGTCTCTCAGATGCAATAACTGGTAGTATTCCTGCCATTGAAATCGCATTCCCACATAACGAAATGCGTATATGAAAAGCAGGAGTGCCTATGCCACTTAAAAAAAGTTCGGCTGATCTGGTCAGAGAAGCCAACAGTCGAATTACAACACTGTCGCAGGATGAAGCGCTGTCCATACTCGGCCAAGATGGCGTTCAGTTTGTAGATATTCGGGACATCCGAGAACTGGAAAGGGAAGGATTTATTCCGGGGGCCTTCCACGCCCCCCGTGGGATGCTTGAGTTCTGGGTGGATCCCGATAGTCCTTACTACAAATCGGTTTTTGGTGAGGGTAAACAACTGGTTTTATACTGCCAGTCCGGCTGGCGGTCAGCACTGGCAACCGCGACCATACAGGATATGGGCGTGGAAAATGTCGGCCACATCGAAGGCGGTTTCAAAAGCTGGAAAGCGTCAGGTTCTCCGGTTAAGGAGAAAGCCTGAGATACATTGACTGAAATAACCATCCGAGAGCTGATCGCCTCAAAGCCGGAGGAGATGACCGAGCTTCTCGATCTGTTTGCGGTCGTCTTCGACGATCAAGACACTTACAGCCGAAACAGACCAGATAACGCCTATCAAAGCAAACTTCTGCAGTCCGGTACATTTATCGCCCTGCTCGCCAGCGTCAACGGGCAAACCGCGGGCGGACTTGCTGCGTAGGAGCTGCGTAAGTTTGAGCAGGAACGAAGTGAGATTTATATTTACGATCTCGGTGTTTACGAAGGTTTCAGACGAAAAGGCGTTGCGTCCAAACTGATAAGGTACTTGCAAGCCATTGCCAAAAACCGAAATGCATGGGTTGTGTTTGTACAGGCCGATCGTGGTGACAATCCGGCGATTGCGTTATACAGCGCTCTGGGTATCAGAGAGAACGTTCTGCATTTTGATCTGCCGGTTTTGACCCAGCACAAAGACAACTAGCGTCTCCGGCTTCCAACCAGATTGCCACGTCGCTATGACGATTTCTTAGGTCCGTCGCTAAACCTGGTCCGGTGTGCCCGGTTTTATTGGTGGATGCAGCTCAAGGCTTTGATTAAACGCCTGCACCATTTTCGCAATTGGACCGAGAACCCAGGACTGTTCCACCAGACAATTGGTCTCTTCTTTGGGGTCCTGAATCAAATTAAACAGCATAGGCGATTCAAGTTTGCCAATCCCTTGATTGACCTCGGGCTCCCAGTAGTAGTGGTACTTCCAGTCCCGCCACTTTGCCGCTCGTAACTCCTGCTTAATATAGAACAGGAAACCCTCCCGGTTTGATGTCGATTGCTGTCGCAGAAAACCCGACTGATCGATACCATCTATCGGGCGATCATCCGGAATCGATTGCGCGCACCCAGCTATGGAAATCAACGTTGTATAGAGGTCTGCGATGTGCATGATCTCATCACTGACCGCGCCTTCAGGAATGTTCCCGGGCCATCGGAAAATAGCGGGTGATCGAAGTCCGCCTTCCATGGCGGTGTGATACGTGCCCCTCCAGTACCCGGCTGTCCCGCGCCACGGATCCCTGAATTCGGGTCCGTTGTCCGACGCGAATATCACCAGTGTGTTGTCGGCGAGATTCAATCGGTCCAGCTCGTCGAAAATTTCGCCCGCGCGAAAATCCAGTTCCGCCAGAGAGTCCGCCATTTCTCCAAAACCGGTCCGTCCCATAAAGTCCGGATGTGCCAGACAGGGGAAATGCACTTGCGTCATGGGTGCGTACAAAAAGAAAGGACGACCGGCTTTTGCCTGTTCCTGAATAAAACGCCGACTTCGGCTGACCACTTCGGCGTCGATCAAACGTCTCGCTTCCATGTCAAAAACCCCGAGATTTTGAGGCGACCCACCTGCCTTGCCCTCCATCAGATACGGCTTGCTGACGGCACTGCTGTCGAAACCGACAGCCTCAGTAAAATATGCCTCATTGAGTGTCCGGGGCAGCCCGAACCAGTCGTCAAAGCCCCTGTCACCCGGAAGTCGACCCGGGACATCACCCAGATGCCACTTTCCGTAGTGTGCGGTTGCGTAGCCGTTTTCGTTAAGAATCTCAGGTAACAGACGCTCCCATCGCATTAATCCCTGCGGTACGCCCGCGGGCAGAGACTGCAACGCTCCGGTTCGAATCGGGTGCCGACCCGTCATCAGCGCAGAACGCGTCGGAACACAGTCACTCTCGACATTGAAGTTCGTCAAGCGTAAGCCCAGTGTCGCCAGATGATCCAGCCTTGGCGTTTCAGTGCCTCGCAAAACGCCCCCGCCGTAACAACCCAGTTCACCCCAACCCAGATTGTCGGCAAGGATCAGAACGATATTGGGCTTTTGGTTCTGTGCGTGCATGACCGGATAATGGACAGTTCTTTTCCAGCAACTGTAGCAGTATCAAGAACCGGTTAAAACTCGGAAGCAGACTGAAATAATCTCTGTCAATTCCGTTGCCTATAGTGTCAGGAATGGCGTGATCTGATGGCAATATGTCACCATTTGAGACTGAATGGCATGATTGGGGTCAGTACACTGCGCCCAACTTAATCAATGACATTCCGACATGACGCATCACAACACCGCACTGATCACAGGCGCTTCCGGTGGAATCGGTAAAGCGCTGGCTGAAATCCATGCCCGAAACGGCGGCGATCTGGTACTTGTCGCACGATCTGAAGACAAACTCAATGATATTAAAAGTCAACTCGAGTCAGACTACGCGATCTCGGCGACCGTGATCGCGGAGGATCTGTCGAACCCCGACTCGGCAGACCGTCTCTTCGAAAAGACCGAGAGTCTCGGGCTTGAAATTGATGTACTTATTAACAACGCGGGCTTTGGCGGTCACGGTCTTTTTCACAACCGCAATCTCGATGAGGAACAGGCTATGATGCAGGTCAACATGAATACTTTAACTCGACTGACCCATCACTATTTACAGGGAATGGTTGCACGTCGCAGAGGCCGGGTTTTAAATGTTTCGTCAACGGCATCTTTTATGCCGGGTCCTCTGCAGGCGGTCTACTACGCCACAAAGGCCTACGTCACTTCATTCAGTCAGGCGGTTGCCCAGGAAATTGAGGAATTCGGGGTCACTGTAACTGCTTTGTGCCCGGGCGCTGTTGATACAGGATTTGTTGCCGCAAGTAATCTGCACGGCAATGATCTGTGGAAAAACGCACGTAGTGCAGAATCCGTTGCAGAATGCGGCTACAAAGCGATGCAAAACGGTGAGCTGGTAGCGTTTAATGAATTCGGACTCAGGTTTATGATCAACTGGATCATTCCACTACTGCCGCGAAGACTGGTACTCAAAATATCTCGCAGAACCATGGAGATATCCTGATTTCCTGGTTCTGACTTTTTTCCTTCTATGAAACGGGCAAATAAATTTGTTTTTGCAAAGAACTGGCTGCTGTTGATCCGTGATCTAGGGATCGATGTGGCGGATGTTTTGACCTGCGCACAGCTCCCGGCCGATCTGTTCAACCGTGATGAGGTTTTGCTGTCACCCGCTGAGTATTTCCAGCTCTGGAGAGGACTCGAAACAGCATCAGGCGACGAATATTTTGCCCTTCGTGTCGCCGGGAAACTCAGCGTGGAAGCGTTTGATCCGGCTATTTTTGCGTGTCTCTGCAGCGAAAACTTAAACACCGCGCTTGCCAGACTACAGAAATACAAACCGCTCATCGGCCCCCTTGCTCTTACTATTGAAAGCACCCACAAGCTTACAAAGTTGACGATAGACTGCTACGGGATTGACGGCAGACTACCCAAAAGCCTTGCATTAACTGAACTGGTGTTCTTTACGCAGGTCGCGCGGCTGGCCACTCGCGTGAAACTTCGTCCTGAGACCGTCACACTGCCTGAATTGCCAGACGACGCAGCACCCTATCGCGACTATTTTGGATGCGACCTGAAGATTTCGGACACCATCGAAATTCACTTCAGGACAGAGGATGCCGAGCGGCCTTTCATGACATCGAACTCGCCGATGTGGCGCTTTTTCGAACAAACGCTGAATCAAAGACTGAGAGACATGAATCAATCTGCGTCCATGACCGAACGCGTCAAAGCCGTTCTGCTTGAAACACTGCCGGCCGGCGACAGCTCGATAGAACGGGTATGCGACAAGCTTGCAGTCAGCAAACGAACGTTACAGCGCAAGTTATCCGCAGAGGCAGAATCCTATCAGTCGGTATTGCAACAGGTACGAAAGGAGCTTGCCAATCATTACCTCAAACACTCAACGATTTCTTTGGGTGAGATTTCCTTTATGTTGGGATTTAGTGAACCCAATTCGTTTTACCGGGCCTACAACCAATGGAACGGCGTAACCCCCGGGCAGTTTCGGGAATTACATCACTAACTCCTTTCTGAAAGCGGCGCTGCACTCCTCATAGTGACGTGTTTCTTATCCCCGTCGTTGCCCTCCTCATAATAACGCGTTTCTTATCCCTGTGATTGCGAGCCGAAGGAGTGGCAATTTCGTCAATAGGATGCGGAAATCGACCTATTGGTATCGAGCTTCAATCTCGGCGATAACACCCGAAGCGCGCATTGCCTGAAGTTCACTGTTCAATCGGTCGACAATTTCGTCGGGCGTATTGATGTTCATCGCAATCGCCATAATCGTCTCTCGAAAAGTGAAGACCGGTTCAAAACCGCTCAGACCCTCAAGACTGGCCTGATAAGGCCCGAGCAGATGACCTGTGGCCCAAAGATCAATACGATCGCGGGCCAGCTTTCTCGCATTCAGGCTATCGTGAGGCGTTAAATCAAGATCAAAGCCCTGATCCGCCAGAAAAAGGGCAACGGCATCTCCCTGATAACCGCCTACTTTCAACCCTTTAGCGTCATCAAGACTGCTGATTTCGATGTCGTTGCGTTCTCTGGCCAGAAATACCCAGTTGTTCTGCACCAACGGTCCGACCCATTTAAACTTGGGCTCACGCTCCGCGGTCCGCGTCGTTGAAAACACGGCTGTATTCTGTTCCTCAAGCGCCATATTGAACGCACGCTGCCATGGCAACAACTCCATGGTGTACTCCACACCCGAGCGTTCAAACAGCGTCTCAACAATTTCTGTCGAAATGCCGATGATTTTTTCGTCCTCGTTGTTCATATTGAACGGAGGATAGGTTTCGGTTTTAAGGTGTATGGTCTGCGCGTGAACTGAATGAACACAACTTAGAGCAATCAATACGAAGAACGATGGAACAGTCAGATTCCGCAAAATGCGATTAGATGAAAACATGTAACCTCCTGAAAATGATATCTGGGCAATCAATCGATTGCGGCTTTATCCGTGAGCGTAATTAGAGGTCCTGACCGCTATTCTTAAGCAAAATCGACGCCAAGTCTATTACAAATCAGATATTTAGATCGGTTTTTCAAGATTTATCCTGCAGCAGAATTGCATCGCATTAAACGGTAAAATTCGCCCTTTATCAAAAAAGGCAGTTCAAATGGCGGGCGGATGGGCTCACGACGGCGCGGTACAGGATCAGATCGACGCCAGCATAAAGGATGCGGTAGAGCGCGCACGAAGTCAGCTCCCGTCCGGCGACAGTCTGACCCACTGTGAAGAGTGTGGGGACGCAATTCCTGAGGCCCGTCGTGCCGCCGTACCCGGTGTTAAGTTTTGTGTACCGTGCCAGTCCGAAGCGGACACCGCGGCAACGACATATCAGGGATACAATCGAAAAGGCAGCAAAGACAGTCAGCTCAGATAGCGTCGGTAAACATGGAAACGATACTCGAGCCACCTGTGAGATCCGCGGTTTACCGTCTGCGTATCCACTGCGATAATCGCGTGATTCATTTGAGCCCCTAATCCAGCATTCTCCTAATCACGGGCCGTTAGCGATCACGTGCGTAATTCCAGTCGAGAGATCAAGTTTCTTTTTCACCCCGCGCATCACCATCGCCTGACGATGGCGCTGACCCATATCTGTCAGACAGACGCGACGCATCATCTCAATACCGTCTCAAGTGTGTACTTCGACACAGACGACTGGCGACTGGCCCGGGAAAAGGCGGCCAGCGACTATTTGAAGACCAAACTTCGAGTTCGCTGGTATACAAACACCAGCCATCATGAATCCCCCTACATTCTGGAACTGAAGTCCAAGATCGGATCGACTCGGCAGAAGCAGCGAATAGAGATTGGCACAACCAAAGTGCCGATCACACGGTTGCTTGTTCGAGATGACGTTCGTTCGGTCATATCTGATCTTTTGGGCGAACATGCTAGGGACTACTCCCGGCTTTTACTTCGCCCCCGATTGCTTGTTCGCTATCATCGACACAGATATACAGATTGGCAGACAAACTCCAGAATCGCTGTTGACCATGAAGTTCGTGCCGCCAGGGTTCTGGATAACGGTAATCTCATTACCCCTTTCATTCCTCTTTCCAGTTCGGTTTTGGAACTCAAAGGCCCTCTCGATGAGCTCCCCCCCAAACTCAGGCGCCTGAACGGCGTGCAGCTTAAAAAAGCAGCGTATTCAAAATACTACAACGCGTTCTGCGCTTTAACCCATTACAAACAATAATCTGAATGGACAATTACGAATTCCTCAAATCGCTGCTGACAACGATCCCTCAGGACAGCCGCAATGTAACGCTGATCGGCTTTGTTATCGTACTGGTTATCTCGGTGATCATGGCCTACCTGATCGCCCACCTGTATTCGCGTTTTTTCGACGCTGAAACCACAGGTTCGCGCATTCACCGATCGTTTCCCCTCATGGGTCCGGCGGTTACAACTATTTTTCTGACCGTGCAGTACTCACTGCCATTGTCTCTGGGATTACTGGGCGCGCTCTCGATCGTGCGGTTCAGGACCCCCATTAAAGAACCCGAAGAAATCGGATTCATCCTTCTGGTCATTGCCTGTTCTATTTCTATCGCGACCTTCAACATTGCGTTTGCAGTCATTTTGTATGCGGTGACCTTTGCAGCACTCGGAGTGTTGAAAAATACCGGCATCATGTCCTCGCGGGTGCACAGCGGTCATGTGCTCACTCTCTCCCGAGCAAGTGAAGAGTCAGATGCTTCGCTGGATGATATTGAATCGATTCAGGCCCAGCTCGTTCAGCAACAGGTGCACTGTTCCGTCGCGACGTTACAGCATGGAGGCGGCGGGACTTTTGCGACATTAAATATAAAGAACCGGGATATTGAAACCGTAAAGCTGGTCAATGGATTGCAGCAACAATACCCGCAGTGGAATTTCGAGGTCTATCGCGGTTAGATGCGCAGATTTTCACTCGCTCTTCTGGTCGCGCTTGTCGTCGGGGTCGGCCTTGTTATCGATCAGAAGTATTTCTCCGGCCTGCGAGCGGTGCATGCAACCAGTGGAGTTGACGAAGCCTACATTCGCAAAGGCGTTCTGGGAGAGATTCTTCGAAACGCCGGCTTGTTGCGGGTGTCTGATGAAACCGCTCATCTGGCGGCGCACCGTCTGTGCACGTCGGATGCCGAAATGTCTGCATTTGATCGTCACGATCAGGTTCGACTGAAAGTCGAAGCATTTTCAAAGTATCCTGAAACGGTTCGGCTCACGGTCGAAAACGGCAGCCGTCGCCCGCTGATTCGCGAGTGGAAAATAAAGCCGCGACTGAATCACTATTCATTCCCGGTTTTCGTTGATCCTGAGACGCCGCTGTCTTTAACATTCCACTCATCAGGCGAAAAATCCGTCCACCTGAAATCGTTTTCAATCGACGCACAATTTGGTCGGTCTTACGATCTGGTTGTCGACAACAAGGCCGTTAATGGCAGTGTTGTCACCGACTCTGAAATCAGGACGTCGGAATTCAGTCCGGGATTCACTGGCTGGGAGTTGAATCAATTCACGCCGAATCTGCGTTATGCACTCGATCATGGATTGCCGTCACATCTATTCAGTGGTGTTTTTCCAGGTAAGAAAAATCGCGGGCACTGTCGCTACGTCGCCAACATGCCGGTCTCCGTAAAGTGGAATTCTGCAGCGCCCACATTAACCAAAGTAGACCTGATGGTTGATCCGGATGACTTATTCGGTCCCCGGGGAATCCTGGACAATGTCACTGAAAGAGGAAGATCGTGGGAAGTGCCTGCTGACATGGTCGTCGATAATGGCCGCATTGTTCAAAAACAACGCGTCGGTATTCGAACGCACGGTGGAATCCAGGGCCGAAGCCGGGGGATTTACAGCATCCGCGCCCATGCCAGAAAGCAATACGGGTCGAGCAGGCTTGATCCTTCGCTGCTGTTGAACTCGCAGGCCAATATTGATTTGAGTTCAATTGTCTTTAAATACACGGATCAGGCTAATGGCCCCATTGCGCAGGAATTTATACCCTATCTTCATGCAGTCGCACTTGATATTGGCCGCGAGGTCGGTGCTCTGGTTCCGCGGCACAATATGGTGTCCCTGTATCTGAATGGTGAATACGAGGGCATGCGTCTCGCGCTTGAGCACCCAAGTCCGGAAATGATTGAAAACTGGCTGAAGCACGACCGGTTTGCGCATTACGAATTAAAAAACTATGTCCATCCGGATATTTATCACCGTTACTCGGTTTTGATGGCACGTGTACTCGGGGAAGAAGGTGAAGCCACGTTTGACGCCGCCACGACCTACATGTATCCGGAGAACATCATCAATGCGGCCATACTGTCTTCATACATTGCCGATGATGATCTTTGTCAGGGGCTGGAAGTGATGCTTGATAAAACCGCCGACCGCAAAGAAAAGTGGATCATCATCAACTGGGATCTCGACCACGCTTTTTTCGTGTTCAATCAGGGTGCGAATCATGTGTCCGCCGAGAAATATCTGTACATCGATTCGACTACAGAGTCCTGTGTGCGAAGCCGCGTTTTGTTTCATCTGATAAAGGAATCGGCGCGGTTTCGCCAGCAATTCATCGACACCTATCGACAGAAACTGGCGGACGAACTTACACCAGAAAACATCAACCGCATCATCGATAAGTATGAGCAGCTGGACGCCGACTATTATGATGGGCGGTTCACGGAGAATCTCAACCTGCTGAGAACATACGCATCCGAAAGACCGCCCATAATCGAAGCGTTCCTTGATCATCTGGAGTCGAAGTACAAAAACTCTGCATCGGGTTGATACTGGCAGACTTCGTTAGCTATGGTTGCAGGGATTTTTGCATCTCAGCGCATTCCATTCTGAGCCAGACCTCATTAGCAGGTCCGAATTCGGCAAATGCGTTTGTTTCACACCCGGACACAAAAACATGAGCGCGTTCGTCGTGATCCAGAGCACCATAGAATCTTGGATACGACCATCCATACCCCCACCGGAATGGCGTCGGCAAAAACGGAGTCCTCCCACTCTTACTCCCGCCAGCATCAATAACGCGATCTCAGGTTCTCCAACGGTGGACACACAACGTTTGAGTGATCGATCGGACTCAAGACGCTCGCTGTAGGTGCCGCCGCGCCAGTACTCAAAATCGTGTCGCTGACAACACATCAACCACAAACTGCGCTGTTCCGGTGTGCCGTCAGGGAACGCACTGCAACCGTCACTGGCGAACGGCTTAAGATTATCCGCGTTACCCAAAACCGGCATCGAAGAAAGGATTAACAGGTTAAAAAATAAAAATAGAGGCCTCATGTGTTTACAGCACAAAGCCCCTTTATTTCTGGCAGACAAACATTACGAATCCAGCGTTGTTTCCAGCGAGCGAGCTTTTCATCGCGTGACAGCGATTTAGGTGAAATGCTTTCATTTTTTGCCCAGCCATAGTCCTGAGACAGCGCATTGGCATTGACCGACGCGTAGTCCACATCATCAATTCTGGCAGAGATAAATAACAAGTCGCCGCATCGACCGCAACACCAGAATCTGGCAATCAAATTCCCATGCTGACAAAGCTCCACTTGGGTTGTGTCGTCAACCGCAACCTGCAGTGACCCTTCGGGGTCCGAGACGTACGACGCGTTGTGTCGGGTACAGAACCCGCAATCGCAGGCTCTCGGCGCAACATCACACGGGTTGAGATGGGTAATGTATAAAAAAGAGACGTTGCCGCACGAACACCCACCATTTAATTCACTTAACACTGTTTTGGACGTAAAGAAGATTTTTTCGGGTTATTCACTGGTTAGTTTACACGCCGGGTAAATCTCGTGAGCATCTAAAATACTGCATAAACGCTGAGGGTATTAGGACACAAACGACCGCTCCGAAATGCATGAACCGTTGATCCGGGCTGCCTTTAAGTCCGTGTCTTCGAATACTCTGGAATGGGTTTCAACGTCGTGCTGTTTAACCAACTCACAGATCAGTATTGAAGCTGCTGACCCACGACACATCAGGCATTTAATTTAAAATTATTGCATTTTTACAAATAGTTAGGCGCAATATTTGAACGTGGAAATCGCCTGAAATCGATAGCAGAACTGATACCGTACGCGTTGTATCCGTTCACCGTATTGTTTACGATACTGGATGTGAGGGTCAGGGTGCGCTGCTCAGAGGCTATGGCGCATCCTGCAGAACCGTATTCTTATAAATTAATTCAGGTGAAGCGTCCCATGTCTGAGCATACATCCAAAGATAAGTCCATCGGAAACGGTGAAAAATCAAACCCCGTCCGACGAAAAGTTCTTGGTATTGCTGCCGCCGGCAGTATTACCGCACCCGCTGTCTGGAAAGCTCCGGTAGTCGATTCGATTGTGCTGCCGGTGCATGCTGAAACGACCGGTGGAGGCGGAGACCCGGGTGGCGGGACCACAGAGCCGCCTGCAACCACGTTGCCTCCATGCCTTGGTCGCGCTACTGACCCACCAACGTTCTGCGTCCGAGTCGAAAGTGACAATCCACTCTTCGATGTGGCTGATGTAAAAGGAATCGGTCCAAATCAACTTGGAGTGGATTTTAATCTGGCATTTCCTTCCGCCTGTTGTGACAGTGGATCAGGCAGCTGGCGAATTCTTTCGCCTTCCGCATTGGCGGGACAGTCCGGTAGCTTGTCATTTGAAGAAGAGGGAGACTGCCAGGCTTTTCCTACAACCGATATATCTGTACCCGGTGATCCTTCGGACTTGATAGGACAGACCCTTTCGATCGAACTGGATCTGGGAGCGTGCGCGGGTGTATGCACCATTTCGGGCACTATTATTGACTGCAACGAAGCGTTCTAAGCAATCACTCTGATCCAGTCTCCTTTGTAAAGCGTCACTTAACGAGTAAACGTCATGAAACAACCTAACAACACCACACCCGCGTCTAACAAACGGCGAAAGATTCTTGGAGCGGCCATGACAGGAGGCGCCGCACTTCCTGTTGTCTGGAAGGCACCGGTGGTTGAAACCGTTGTACTGCCGGCACATGCTGAAACCACCGGTCCGGGGGGCGATCCGACAGGCGGTACCACCATGCCACCGGAAACCTGCAATGGGACCTTTTCCCCCGGCATGTTCGTATGCGTTCAATTCAGATCGGGAATAATTATGGATGATAATCTGGTTTCCAGTGATGATTCAAAAGGCCCGTCAGATAGCTCATTCGGCGGAGTCAGCTTTACTATTGATTTGCCCGAATCGTGCTGCGACAGCGGCAGCGTTCTCGGATCATGGCGAATCCTTTCGCCGGCCGCGCTTGCGGGTCAATCGGATTCATTTGAAGGTCGTGTTCACCAGGGAGACATAGGATGCGCCGCAGAAGTTGAGGATGACTTTAGCCTGGATCTGAGTGAAAACCAGGTAGATGCCCTGGTTGGACAAACTGCCGTGGTTGAAGTTGATGCCGGCGAATGCGGCGGTGTGTGCCAGTTTGCAACCACCATTATCAACTGCTCTCAGGCCTTCTAGTCTGGGAAATCAACTCGCTGTGGATAGTGAGTCAGAATTAAAACAGGGTCGCTCTCGACCCTGTTTTTTATTTTGCACGTTATTAGAGACGTCTGGATCAACCAAAACGTGAATTCTCTGCGGACAGAATGGTTACAGGACAAGCGAATTGTCCTTTCGGTTGTAGTGCTGATCACTATTGCCAGCTTTTTCTGGTTTGGATCCCGCTATCCTGATCTGGGCGAAAAAGCCTCCATGGGTGGCGGCGTTGTGTTAGAGGATCCGCTGGGTTTTGAGGCGTTAATTTCCATTCATCCCGCCGACCCCTGGATCAAGCGTGTGATCTTCACCACGATAAACTGGGTCGACACCAACAAGCGCGGCATGTTTTTTGGGCTGTTGTTTGCGGCCATACTGATGACCGCCCTGCCCATGGTTCAGCATCGCATGGCGCGTGGGCGTTTTTCGAGTTCCCTGCTCGGAGCAGCTATTGGTGCCCCGCTCGGTGTCTGCGTGAACTGCGCAGCGCCCATTGCTCGTGGTATGCATGACGCTGGAACAAAACTGGAAACCACGTTGGCGGCGATGATCAGTTCGCCAACGCTCAATATCATCATACTCACGATGGTGTTCACGCTGCTTCCGCTGCACGTCGCCGCTGTAAAACTGGGAGTCACACTAATCCTCATTCTGTTGGCGATACCGCTGATGACCCGTTTGCTATTCCCGAATGATATGGACGCCGGGAATTTCCGGAACATAGCGAACGCGATGAAAAGTACGCCGGGTGCCGATGTCTCACTTCCTGTTGGCATTATTTCACGCTGGCGACCGGCCATCGTTTGGTTAACACGCGAGTACTTCCGAAATCTGTTTCGAATAGTTCGCCTGACCGTTCCGTTTATGCTGCTGGCCGGCTTTCTCGGCGCAATAGCCATCACCGCAGTGCCCTGGGAACAGCTCGCTGAATGGCTGCCGCAGTCGGGTCACAGCATGCTGCTGGCCATGTTTGGCGTTGCATTATTTGGCGTCTTTTTGCCCATTCCCATAGCACTGGATGTGGTGATTTGTGCCGCTCTGCTCGCAGCGGGAATGCCGATCGGGTATGTCATGGTGTTGCTTATCAGTCTCGGCACCTTCAGCGTGTATTCTTACTTCATTGTGGGATCAGCAATTTCTTACCGGGTCGCCAATGCACTGACCATGCTGGTGATCCTGGCATCCGTCGCAGCGGGCAGCGCACTGACATGGTACGACAAACACACCGCACCCGAACGACGGGGCGTGCTGGTCAGAGCACTGCAGCACACACCGGATTCACTGCAGGCAACGACATCAGAAACCGTATCCAGCGCCAATACGTATTCAACACTGACAACCGAACTGGAATCGTTGCGGCGCAAATGGATGCCCGTGTTTTCGACCGGGATTTCGAGTCCGGAAATCTACTTTCAGCCTATGGAATCGCCCAGTGGACACGGGGAGCACACGCTATTCGATAAACAATATGGTGAGACATGGGGAATCGAACGCATACCGGATAACATCACGGTGGCTGAAACCTACCTTGCCACCACTAACCGCCCGGTTGCTGCCGGCGACCTTCACAATGACGGCTGGCAGGATTTTGTTCTGAGCAATACAAACGGTTTGTATATCTACGCCAACATAGGAGGAAAGTCGTTCAAACGTCAGTCTGTCAAGATACCGCTGGCAACCGATGAATACGTTGCGTCACTGGGATTAGCGGATACCAACGACGATGGCTGGCTGGATATATTCATATCCGTTTTTGGAAAAGGCAATTACATTCTCATCAATCGTGAAGGTGATTTTCTGGCGAGCGATATGATAACGATGCCAACGAGTGGTGCACTGGTGGTTAAATCTCCGGCGTTTGGTGATCTGGATCGCGATGGCGATCTGGATATCGCATTTGGCAACAACACCACCACCCGCGGTGGCTTCAAGATAACCGCGCCAAAAGAATCCTATAACTATCTGCTGTACAACGAAAATGGTGAGTATCGGGTGGAAACTCAGCAATCCGAAATTCCCGGGGAAACGTTGTCAGGACTGTTGTCCGACATCAATATGGATGGGATGCTGGACTACATGGTGGGTAACGACTTCAATGTGCCTGACTATCTGTACTATGGCGATGTGCACGGACTGATACAAAAAGATCGAAATTCAGAGGTGTTTCCGCATACGGCGCATACCACCATGAGCTACGACAGCGCCGACATCAACAACGATTTAATACCGGAAATCTACATTGGCCAGATCACCGGCAGTCAACCCGGCCAACTGGAGCAGATGCTCGTCGTCGACGAGACGGAAATGTGTCACCAGGAACACACCGACCCTGAATATCTGGAAAAATGTCTGATTGACGCACCGATTTTCAAAACCGTTGCAAGAGCCCGACGCGGCAATGATCCACTTCGATGCGAACACATTCAGCAACCCTGGGAAAAAGCAAACTGCGTTGCGCTCACCGTTTTATTTGGACCTGCGTTCGACTTTCGCAGAGACTTCGACTGCGACAAATACCTCCACCCCTTTAAAACGTTTAATACACTCTGTAAAACCTGGCGCAAAGAAAATATTTTTCCTTCCCGTTCTGAGGAGTTCAAAACAATGCAGCAGATTCAGAACACCAACGTGCTGCTGTCTGCCCAATCCGACGACACCTTTGCAGATATTAGCGAGCAACTCGGGATCGAAATCGGCGGCTGGACGTGGAACGCCAAATTCGCTGATTTCGACAATGACGAATGGCAGGATCTCTACATTTCCAATGGTTTTCTCCCCTCAAAAAACCGGGAGAGCAATATCTTTTACCATAATCGCGGCGGCCGTCACTTTATCGACCGAACTGTGGATGCCGGTCTGACCAATCACCTGCCATCCGGCTCCCATGCTGCCGTCGATATTGACAACGATGGAGATCTGGACATTGTGACTGCCAGCTTCGTCGGCCCCGTTTGGGTACACAAGAACAAGGAAGAGCGACACCACCGTCTGGCAATAGACCTTCGGGACTTCCGGGGCAACCGTTTCGGCATCGGCAGCAAGGTTTTCATCTACTACGGTGACGACGGCGAAAGGAAACAGTACCGGGAACTGAAAGCCAGCGGGGGGTATCAGTCCTTTGATCCGCTGGTGGCTTATTTCGGTCTGGGTAACCATGATCGCATCCAGGCCATCCACGTTGAATGGTCAACCGGTGAACGAGATGAAATCGAGGGTGAGTTTCTGGCGGGCAACTACTATCGTATTGTGCGGCCCGCTCTCGAATCGGGCACGGGTTCCGCAAACTAGAGGTTGCAACCGGTTCAGTCGGTTTTTCTCCTGATTGATATCAGCCCGTCAAGCCTGCGATTTGGCTTCCCGCCGCCGCGCATGCAGTACGCTTTCCGTATATCCGTTTGCCGTCTCCCGACCTTTGAAAACGAGATCAAGCGCCGCTTTGTAGGCGACCCCGTCGAAATCGGGAGCCATCGGTTGATAGCTAGGATCTTTACTGTTCTGGATATCAACAATGGACGCCATGCGCTGAAACGCCTGATGAATCTGCTCTTCGGTTACCAACCCGTGATGCAGCCAGTTGGCAATATGCTGACTCGAAATCCGTAACGTCGCACGGTCCTCCATCAATTCCGTATCGGAAATATCAGGCACCTTGGAACAACCCACTCCCTGATCAATCCAGCGAACCACGTACCCCAGAATGCCCTGAACGTTGTTCTCCAGATCACTGTCGATTTCCTTGGCTGTGAGTTCTCGTCTATTTAACGTTGGAATCGTCAGAATGTCATTTAGATCAGCCCGCGCAACCTGAGCGATCTCTTCCTGGCAGGTTTGCACATTCACGTAGTGGTAGTGAAGCGAATGCAGCGTGGCTGCGATCGGCGACGGCACCCAGGCTGTATTAGCGCCGGAGCGAGGATGGCCGATTTTCTGCTCGATCATAGCGGCCATATTATCCGGTGCAGCCCACATTCCCTTGCCAATTTGCGCCTTGCCCCGCAATCCTGCAGCCAGTCCCACATCGACATTCCAGTCCTCATACGCCAACAACCACGGCGTCGACTTGATATCGTTCTTCGGTAATACCGGGCCTGCTTCCATACAGGTATGAATTTCATCACCTGTGCGATCAAGAAATCCGGTGTTGATAAAAACCAGACGATCTTTGGCCTGACGAATGCACTCCTTCAGATTTACAGTGGTTCGCCGCTCTTCGTCCATGATGCCGATTTTTACGGTATTGGCAGGCAGGCCCAGAATTTTTTCGACTTTGCCAAACATGGCGACCGCTTCCGCCACTTCCTGCGGTCCGTGCATCTTGGGTTTGACGACATAAACCGAACCCTTGCGGCTGTTTCGAATGCCATCGGTCTTCTGCAGATCGTGCATGGCGGCCATGACGGTGACCATAGCGTCCAGGAAGGTTTCGGGAATGTCATTGCCGTCTTTTGTTACCGCATCGGTATACATATGCGGCCCTACATTTCGGACGAACATCAGACATCGTCCATGCAGGGTCATGGGTTCTCCTTTTGGTGACAGAAAATCCAGATCCGAGTCCAGCACCCGCTCAATGGTCCTATCGCCTTTTTTAAGCGTCGTGCTGAGATCGCCTTTCATCAGGCCCGCCCAGTTGCGGTACACCCTGATCTTGTCTTCGGCATCGACAGCAGCAACCGAATCCTCGCAATCCATAATTGTCGTCACCGCAGACTCAACCACCACGTCGTAAATATTGGCGAGATCACCCTGACCGATGAAATACCCTTCACCGATCTTTATTTCGATATGCAGGTTGTGATGTTTCAGCAAAATGCTGTCCGGGTTTTCAGGATCGCCCTTGTAGCCCGCAAATCGTCCGCGATGACCCAGTTCGGTCTTGCTGCCATCACCCATAATGACCACCAGCTTGCCGTTTCGAACGACATACCTGACGGCATAACTGTGGCTGCCGACTGCAAGCGGAACCGCTTTGTCGAGAAATTCGCGAGCGTACTGGATCACCTTCACACCGCGGACCGGGTTGTATTTCGATGTCTTCTTGCAGCCTTCCACTTCAAGGATGACGTCGGTGCCGTACAGTGCATCGTACAGGCTGTTCCAACGCGCGTTCGCAGCGTTCAGGGCGTAACGTGCGTTATCGACAGGTACGACAAGTTGCGGACCGGCTATGGTGGCAATTTCATCATCGACATTTTGCGTGCTGATCTGAAAATCCTCACCTTCTTCAACCAGATAACCAATGTCCTGAAGAAACGTCCGGTAGTCATCCATGGTGTAACTCGAACCGTGTTCCTTGTGCCATCGATCCAGTTTGATCTGAATGTCATCGCGCTTTTTCAATAGGTCGGCATTGCGACCGCCCATCTCAGTGACAATCGCAGCCAATCCATCCCAGAACATGTCGGCATCGAGACCGGTTCCCGGCATGATTTCATCGTTGATTACTGAAAAAAGGTCAGCATCAATGCTGAGACCGCTATGCTCGATTCTGTTTGACATGGGAAGCTGATTAAGAAATGGATCTGAATTATTTACATTTCAAATTGAAATATAAAAACTATAAATAAAAGCTATAGAAAGTATAACAATTCCCTTATCAAAAATCGGACTGATAGTTTTCACGATGCAAAAATTCACCTTGTCATCATCAGACCGCTCAGACAAATCCGAACTTTCACGGTTAGTTACCTTTTTCATCTTCAATTTATTAAACTGTCGACAAAATTTAATAATGAAGTGAGGTGTGATGATGATTGCGCGTGTTTGTTCCCTAAGAAAAATCGTCATTTTGTTTGGTGCCCTCGCCGGTTTTGCAACCGGCACGGCCCAAGCAGTGACCATTTCCGGCAATCTGACATTCCACTCCTCCGTTACCGCAACCGCGGAAACAACTTTTTTTCTCAGTGTGAGAAATGGAACCAGCAATGCGCTGGTCGATTCCACCTTAATCAATGTGCCCGCAGGCAGTAATTCTTCAAACCTGTTTCCGTTCTCGTTTACCGTAGATAACGCCGCCGATGAGGGTTGGAATATAGGATTTAGCTGCTCTCGGGGAGTGACACCAGAGGGTTGCGCTGATGTGGTTCTCTCCGGTTTCTATTCCAATGACCCAACGGCCATTGGCACTACCCACTACAAATTTGCTTTGGAGGACACTCTCCCGACTTTCGTCGACTCGACGGGTTTGACTCTTACAGTACTCCCGGGTCAGTTGATCACCGGTACCATCTCAACTCCTTCAGGCACAATGGCAGAAGGTGATACCCGGGTCTCGATGCAGGCCACTGGACTTAGTGGACCGGGACTCGTTTTTACGCGAGATGTCACCATTCTGGATGACGAATCTCAGGCAACCTACCGACTAACGGTTCCGGACCCCGGCTCGTTTGCAGAAACATTCCGGATTTCGTATCTGTGCAATACCCCCACTTTTCCGGAGTGTGCGCCCTATCTCACCAATGGCTACTTTGACGACGATGCCCCCAATAACACCACCGAACTCATTGGCAATGGAGATATATTTACCGATGCATCGAACTACAACAATATCAACATGCGGATGCTGCCGGCAGAGACGATCTCCGGCAATGTCACCGTTGCCAGTGCGATTCCAGCTGGTGGACTCAGCGTGACCGTATCGGCGCGCGATACCGGGGTGAATGCTCTCGGAATCTTCGCCACCCAAATTTTTATTCCGGAGTTTGGAACCATCGACGATTATTCTATTCCGGTACCGGATGACGTCACAGCATCCTGGGTGATTCAATTCTCCTGCAATGAAGGGAACACACCGGCTGCCTGTTCTGAATATATCGACGTTAGCTTTTACAACTCTACGGCCACGAATAATCTGGTATTCACAGATGTTGAAGCGGAACCACTCGCTGGTGGCGTGACGTTATCCGACATCAATGTCTTCTTTGCCACCCCGCCAACGATAAGCGGCACTCTGGAACTCACTCAGGGTATAGCACCCGAGGGAGGTCTGGCTTTTGTCATATCGGCAAAAGACCCCGTGAGTCTGAATTCACTGACCCAAACATTTGAGATCCCCGAAGGCGAAGCAGTCGGTACGTATCAGATTGCTGTTGAACCCGACCCGGTCAAAAACTGGCGAATTTCATACGACTGTATCGAGGCACAAACGCCCCTATGCTCGGAGGTGACCGATAAGGGCTTTTATGATGCTATCTCAGGGGACACCATCGCCGATGAAAATGCTGCAGGTGCACTAAGCGGATCGACGAACCACACGGATATAGTGCTATCCGTTGTTAGCAGCTTACCGGACGTTACCGGTCTGTGTTTTCCGATTCCGGCTGCGGATGTTTATGCTGTGATCTGTATTTAATCAAATTTCGGATAGAAGGTAAAACGCGCGCCTGTTGGATTACTCAGTCTCGTTCAGGCGGAGAGGAAACGCGTTGCCTCTTCAAGTCCTTTGACCGTCAAAGGATACATCTTGTCGTTAACCAGATGTCGGGTCATTTGAATCGAATGGGTGTAGTCCCAGTAGTCGGCCTTCACCGGGTTAATCCACGCCACTTTTTCAAACGACTTCATCAATCGCTGCATCCAGACTTCTCCGGACTCCGGGTTGTTGTGCTCAACGCTGCCTCCGGGATAGGCAATTTCCCACGGTGACATTGAGGCGTCACCGACAAATATCACCTTGTAGTCCGAGCCGTATCGATTGAGCACATCGAAGGTGGATATTTTTTCGTTGTATCGCCGCACATTGTCTTTCCAGACCGATTCATAAAGAAAATTGTGGAAGTAAAAGTATTCAAGATGCTTGAACTCGGTTCGCGCCGCCGAAAACAATTCTTCGCAGACACGTACATAGGGATCCATCGACCCGCCGACGTCAAAAAACAGCAGCACCTTAACTGCATTATGACGCTCCGGCACCATCTTGATATCAAGCAAACCGGCGTTTCGTGCCGTACTGGTGATGGTGTCATCCAGATCAAGTTCATCCGCTGCACCCTGGCGGGCAAACTTCCGTAGTCGCCGCAGGGCAATTTTCAGATTCCGGGTTCCAAGCTCAACGGAATCATCGAGATTTTTGTACTGCCGCTTTTCCCAATCTTTGACGGCCCGACCGTGGCGTCCGGGACCGCCGATGCGTATACCCGCCGGGTTGTACCCGCCGTGTCCAAAAGGTGAGGTACCTCCGGTGCCAATCCATTTGTTGCCACCCTGATGACGTTTCTGCTGTTCCTCCAGTCGCTTGCGAAACTGTTCAATCAACTCATCCAGACTACCAAGACTCTCAATTTTTTCTTTGTCTTCGTCGCTGAGTTGCTTGAGAAACTCTTCGCGCAGCCAGTCCTCAGGAATCAGGGCTTCGACCAGTCCCTCGATGGATTCCAGCCCTTCGTAAAACGCGGCAAACCCCTGATCAAACTTGTCGTAGTGTTTTTCATCTTTAACCAGCGTGGTGCGCGCCAAATGATAAAAATCATTCTGATCCGCAAACACCAGATTGGATTCGAGGGCACTCAACAGATCAAGGTGCTCGCGAATAGTGACCGGAACCCCGTGCGACTTTAAGGTGTAGAACAGGTTGGTAAGCATTGTCCGCTTGTCCTGACTCCGCTCTAGCTCCGACTCTGCCGACGGTGCATAAACGCCAGCCGCTCCAGCAACTGCACATCCTGTTCATTCTTTACCAAAGCACCATACAGGGGCGGAATGGCATTTGAAGGATCCCGATCCCGCAGGATTTCATCAGGAATATCATCGGACATCAACAATTTCAGCCAGTCAATGAGCTCACTGGTTGATGGTCTTTTTTTGAGCCCCGGGACATCACGAAGTTCGAAAAAAACTTCCAGTGCTTCATCCACCAGTGTTTTTCCAATATCAGGGTAATGCACCGCTACAATCCGCTGCATCGTCTCGCGATCCGGGAAGTTGATGAAGTGGAAGAAACAACGACGCAGAAACGCATCCGGCAGTTCCTTTTCATTATTGCTGGTGATAATAATTATCGGCCGGTGTCTCGCCTGGATACGCTCACCGGTTTCGTAAACATGAAACTCCATTTTGTCGAGTTCGAGCAGCAG
>JBCCGE010000017.1:0-48016 GCA_039029455.1 Pseudomonadota bacterium
GAGCTATGTGGGCCATTACTCTACTTCATGACCAACACTAAGCTTTGTCATCAACACGTTTACAACACACTGGAGCGGGTGATGGGAATCGAACCCACATCATCAGCTTGGAAGGCTGAGGTTCTAGCCGTTGAACTACACCCGCATCGATCCAAAACATCCACCATTGGCGCCATATCACCCGGTCGAACAAATTGGTCTGACAAATCAAACAGACCATTCGACAATGGTGGAGGGGGGAGGATTCGAACCTCCGAAGGCTGAGCCAGCAGATTTACAGTCTGCCCCCTTTGACCGCTCGGGAACCCCTCCGATTTAGCACCACTTAACTCGTCAGCCTGAAAATCAGGCTATATTGCTCTTGCGCCCGTCGCCTCATTTTTCGGACGAATCCGCTAAAAGGCTGGAGCCCGAAGAGGGATTCGAACCCACGACCTGCTGATTCTTACCCACTACCGCTTTCGCGGCCGGCACCCATAGCAACTCACCTAGTGCTTTGCAATCGGCTCCGTTTGGAGTCTGGACTTTCTCTTCACCATAGCCACCGGAGCGGTGACCGTAGGTGGGTGGTGTAAAGTCTCTACACTCCCCCTGACTCATGTACCGAGTTTCGGGGTAGCACGGGATTGCCAGTCCAGACTTCAAACCGACTTAAACTCGGCAATCTGGAGTAAGGTTTCCCCGTTTTAGCCACCTCCACTCCAAGAGTTTCCCCCTGAAGGTGCAATCTTCTACAAATCAGCTGCTCTGGCCAACTGAGCTATTCGGGCGTCAAAGATTAAGTAAAATATTGATTTTGTTATTAAAATCAATAACTTAATTAATCGCTAACGATCTGTAACAGACTCAAAAGAAGTGTCCGGGAACGGCCCTGATTTGGTGCGCGTAAAAGGGAGCGCGATTTTACGCAAAAGGAGGCGCTTAATGCAATGAAAAATTGATGGAATTTGAAGTCGATTCCTGAGACCGAAAGGCGGATTTTGCTGGCTGCTCGGACCGCTATTTCAGTACTTGCTCAGGACGAGATAACCGATTGGAGATCGGCGCAATCAACCTCGATTACTGTTACCTCGGCTTCGGACCACTGCCGATTCTGAATTTGAGTTCTTTTTTCGCTGTCTATGCTGGCTTCCATCCAGTTGTAGGGGCCTAAAATTCGATACTCAGGCTGCGACTGAGCATCAAAACCCTTGCCCTGAACATGAGTTACGAATTTGGCCGCGAGCTCCTCCTGAGTAAAATATCCCAGTGAAATCCTGGCCTTGCCACCCTCTATCTCATAAACGAAATGATCCAGATCCGTATTTTTGAGTGAACTGATTGTTGATTGCGCTGCCTGCTTCGAATCAAACGGGCCCAGAAAGACCCTGACAGCCCTCAGTTCCCGGCTTTCGGAGGAGACGGGCTTGAACGCAAAACCCGACTCATCCATCCAGCTGTTTTCTGACTGCCAGGTATCAATCTGCTTAAACGGTCCGATTCGGTAGCAGGACAAATCCCGCGTTCCAACTGTCGGTGGATTCAGTGCCGCTACCTGAATTTCAGACTCCGTCTCCAAAGACACAACGTCGTCTCCGGCACCGGTTCCAACCACAGAATCGTTCGCAGGTGCGGCCAGTGAAATCAGCACAGAGTCAGCGGACTCTGAAGGTCCTTCTTCAACCAAATCCGATTGCCCGGTTGCAATTTTTTCAGCGCCCGACGACGCAATCGAAACCGTGGTGATCTCACTAGCATCAAATACGGCAGTGGCCAAACCGTCATCCGAACCGGGATCAGAGACCTCCGTCTCGATTTCCTCGAGAAGCAGCATCCCCTCTTTATTCACATCCGGACGGGACTCAACAGCCAGTGAGTCAATATTCCCATGCCTGCCGCTGAACCAGAGAAACACAGTCACGTTTGCCACCATGAGTAACGCTGCGATCCACTTCATTTGTTCATATTCCCCGCAACAATGCTTTGAATCCCATCAAGAACCAGATTTTCAAAGACTTCACACTGTCCCCAAAGACCCTGCTTGATCGCACCCGCATCTCCACCCGTCACAAAGACCTGCGGTTTGTCGCCAAGACGAGTGCCGAACTGTCTTACTGCAAAGTCTACACCCCCCACAACAGCACAAACAGCCCCCTGAGAAATTGCTGCGTTTGTATGATCGGCGCCGAAATCTACGTCTCGCCACGCAATCGCTTGTCGATCTGATACCGTCTCAGCGTCAGGCGACTGTTCAATTCGTACTATGTGGATAGTTTCGCGGACAAGAGCGTCTTGCATGGTTTCTATACCGGGAAAAATTACGCCGCCTAAAAATCTGGCCTTATTGTTGTCTTCGACCAGCACCAGATCGACAGTGACAGCCGTGCCGGCATCGACTACAGCCAGGCCGAGCGGACCTTTTGAAACCTGTTCGCAATTACCTTTACCGACGGTCTTTTTGCATTTGATGTGTTCGATGGCGCCAATCATGGCAAGCCATCGATCAACCCCCAATGTTTGCGGTGGATCATAACAATTGTGCAGCCCGTTCTGTTGGTTCAGAGACTCCATAATTCTGGACTGCGCATTCCAGTTTTCCGACGCGTGCCTGGCAATCGTCTCAGCAATCTCAGGGTCAGCCACAGAACTGATGGCAATCCGGTCGGGGTCACGCAAACATCCAATGGATTTTTGCAGTCGCTGAACAATAACCGCCGAGGGTGCAGTTTCAATCGCCCCGCTGTGCTGCTGACCGGGTGACAGGTAGCGCCATTTCAATCTACGGTTACCGATATCAATAAGCAGCCGATTCATATTTCACATGCTGATTTATACACCATTCTCGGACTCACCCTGCGCCAAGCGAATGGACACATCCGCGGCATAGACGTTCTCTATCCGACCGTCAATCTGAATTTTCAAGGCGCCGTCGGCTGCCAGACCGATAACTGTTCCTGTCCTTCTAACACTGCCCGTGAGAACATTCACCTCTCTCGAATCATATTGATGCAAACCCTCCCAATCTCGGATGAAGTCCGTAAAACCCGAATTCTCGAAGTCGCGAAGGCAATTCAAAGTCGCTTCAATAAGGCTCGCAGCAAGCCAATCACGATCCATCGCAGGGTAGTGCGTCGAAATATCGGTCCATTGAATCTGGTTATCCATGAATTCTTCTGGGATCCGAAAGTTTATTCCAGCACCCATTATAGTGCCGGCAGAGGATTGCTCTACGAGAATCCCGCCCATTTTCTGATCACCAATAATGAGGTCATTTGGCCACTTTAGCCCAACCCGTTCAGCGCCGTTGAGGATCAGCGTCTGCGCCAGACGCGCACCCAGAGCCAGCGAAAGCCCGGACAGATCGACCCTGGTAAATTTATTCAACACCGAGAACATTATCGAACTGCCGGGTGGCGCCAGCCAGCTCCTGCCCCTGCGGCCCCGCCCCCTGCTCTGAAAGTCGGTCAGACAGACCGTACCACTTGGCGCACCAATCTCTCCCTGCAACCATGCATTGGTTGACTCGATTGAGGCAAAGTAATGAAGTCTGCTGCTGAATTCGTCGCCGAGATGTTTGCGGATCTGCTCCACATCGTGCGCCTTGGCAGTGCTCTCTGGAACAGTATTTTGATGTGACATGTTGATGGTTTTGGTGCACCCAATGAGGCTACGGCATCGTATAATCAGAAGACTAATTCGGTCCCGGGCTAACAGCAAGACCGTTTTCGCCGTTGACGCTCAATTATGGGCTTCCGCGCTTTGTTGGTTTCCTATGCAGCGTTGTCGGACGATATATCACCCCCTTAGTACCAGATGATTCAGAGAAACCCCACTCGTGAGGTAAAAATTGGCCGCAAATTTATTGGCCAGAATCATGAGATCGCTGTACAAAGTATGACCGCGACGCCAACGACCGATGTTGTGGCGACGCTCAAACAGATTCGTTCTCTGGAGGACGCAGGCGCCGACATTATCAGAATCGCGGCGGACAACAAGCGTGATGCGGCGGCGTTGATTGAACTCAGAGCCCAGACCGACGCGGTACTTAGTGTCGATCTTCAGGAAAACTATCGCCTCGCCGAGGTGCTTGCTCCACACGTCGATAAAATTCGGTACAACCCCGGGCATTTGTACCACCACGAGCGAAAAAAACCCTGGAAAGACAAAGTTCAATACCTGGTTGAGATTGCCGAGAAAAACGATTGTGCAATCCGGGTCGGCGTCAATGCAGGCTCCGTTGATCCTGAAAAGCTGGCGAACCAGACGGACGACGATTCCGTTACACCGATGGTCGAAAGTGCTCTGGAACACTCTGATTGGCTCGATCAGATCGGTTTTCAGCGTTTCTGTGTTTCTTTAAAGGATTCAGACCCGAGAAAAGTCATACAGGCCTATCAGGCATTTGCGCAGGTACGTCCTGATATCCCGCTGCATCTCGGTGTAACTGAAGCCGGAATGCCGCCGGCTGGCATAGAGAAAACGCGAATCGCATTCGAGCAATTGATCAGTCGCGGAATTGGCGACACTGTCCGCGTTTCGCTGACACTGCCCTATGATCAGAAACACGAGGAAATCGCAGCCGGTCACAACATAATCAGGGATATACGCGCCGGTCGAGTGCGAACGGTGGTGCACTTCGATGACAACAAACTGAATCTGATTAGCTGCCCGAGTTGCTCACGGGTCGAAAACGAGGCGTTTATCGATCTTGCTCAAAAGGTAAAGGAACGAACCCAACACGCCGAAGAACACGCCATAACCATTGCCGTCATGGGTTGCAGGGTTAACGGACCAGGCGAAACCGATGATGCTGATCTAGGACTTTGGTGCGGACCCAAATACGTCAACCTCAAGAGACGCGGAGAGAAGGTTGGCGCCTTCAAGTACGACGAGATTCTGGACAAACTGGACGAAGAGTTGCGCCAGTTGATTAGCTAGAAAAGGCCGTCACCTCATCCTTACTGCAGGTTCCCGCATAGGATGATCGTTGTTGTGATTAACGGCTCGCGCTGAAATTGCCACTGACATCGGCATCTGCGGAGAAGCCCGATGTTGAACAGGTGGCGGATCCGCTGACGGGCCCGGAGGCTGTGTCCCCACTAATAGTACCTGAAATGGTTAACGTGATCGAACAGTCCGCGCCATCAAGCATCTCAGTCAGCGCGAGAGTTTCAATGAAACTGTTTCCTGACAGCGTGGTACTTACCCCTCCACTGTCACTTTCTGACGTAATGGTGACATTGCCACCGGCATCGACGACGATCGTAATTGATTCAGTAAAAGATTCTGATTCGTCTGCAATCGTCACGGTTATTGATATCGTTCCCGTATAGGTGCCGGCAAAATCAGACGACTGACTTCCGGAACTTGAATTCGGAAGTGAGAGACCGGAACTGCCGGTTCCACTCGATTCGTCGCCACTGCTCCCCCCACAACCTGAAAGGATAGAAAAGAACAAGAGCAATGTGATTATTCGTAGCAAGGGACTCAACACAATCGTCTCCGTTTAACCGCTGGTTTCAGACAACCGAAATATAACAAACCAGCCTTGCCAAAACTGTGTCAGTGGATAGATAAATTGAGCAACGCGGCAACTGCTATTGCGGTCACTGACAACGACCGCGAGGCGATACGGTCGGTGGTTGCGCGCACTGAAACTGGGTGTAATGCGACGAGTGAGCAGCTTGTAGATCAAAGTGTATTGTTTGAGAATGAACATTCTCGCTGAACTCGATGCGCATTTATCCGACAGTTCAGGGCCCATCCAGCAAACAAGTCTGTGACCATATATGCTTGTCCAGAACTTCAAAACCATTGTGATCCACATCCCAGCCTCACCAACCAAGCAGGAGGATACGATCGAGAACGAGAAGACCATTGTCGGAATGGGAACTGACTATCTGCAAGATACACAGTTCGCTCGCATCTGCACTCGAGAATGGTTCACTAGCTAACCGGCTGCTGCATACTCGGGTGTTGTCAACGATTCCTCGGCAAGGCCGGAACGGATTGAACGTGTGTCGTAATCGCACACAACGTTGGCCTCACCAAAGGCCGACTTGAGAGATCGCATCAAACCGTCGTTCGCGTTTAGATTCCAATTTGAGCCCAGTTCAAGCGCGCCACTCTCACCACGAATCCTTTGGTATTGAATAGAAACCGGTATACCTCCACCACGAAATTCCTGCAGAACTGTTTTCAGCCGAAGCATAAACTGGCTGTTCATTTCGTCTTCACACAGCATCAGCGTAATGCGACGTAAAAACCGGTTGCGCAGAGTCTTTATATCGTAGACCGACTCCGCCCGCAGCTGAATACCGCCAGTGTATTCATCCGCACTGAACTCGCCCTGGGCAACAAGCACAGAATCTTTTTGCAAAATGTCCGAATACTGATTGTATTTTTCCGAGTACAGACTGACCTCAATACGTCGTCGCGAATTATCGAGAACAACAAACGCCATTTTTCCGCGTCGGGTGTTAATGACCCTCATTGAAATTACCAAGCCTGCAAAAACCCCGCCTCGGGGCTTGGTCAGATCCATAGTATCAAATCCCTTGTCAACGAAAGCCCCGAGCTCTGTTTGGAAACGATCGTAAGGGTGGCCGGTTAAATACAGCCCCAGGGTCTCTTTCTCTGCGATAAGCCGCTGTTCCTTGCTCCATTCGGGCACCGACTTATTTATCTGTGTCACATCAGGGGCGTCGACCGAGCCAAACAAATCGAATTGTCCCGCTTCCCGATCCTGTTGCTGTTTGCCTGCAGCCTGTAGTGCAGCGGACACGTTGTGCATTAGCTCAGCCCGATGATTCCCAAGATGGTCCATCGCACCGGAGCGAATCAGAGCTTCAAGAACCCGCTTGTTTACCCTCCGCGTATCAAGTCGCGAGCAGAATTCAAACAGAGAACTGAAATTTCCGTTCCTCTCGCGCTCCTCTACAATGTTTTCAATAACACCCTCACCCACGCCACGAATTGCCCCGAGACCGTAGAGAATGCAACTGTCATCTACCGGCTTGAATCTATATTCACAGGTGTTTATGTCCGGCGGTAACACCTCCAGCCCCATGTCTGATGAGTCTGCCAGTAAGCTGACGACATTGTCAGTATTGCTCAGATCAGTCGACATTGTTGCGGCCATAAATGCCGCAGGATAGTGGGTTTTCAACCAGGCTGTGTGGTATGAAACCAGTGCGTATGCGGCCGAGTGAGACTTGTTGAAGCCATACCCGGCGAATTTTTCCATCAGGTCAAAAATGTATTCTGCAGTTTCAACATCGACCCCCCTGTTGGCTGCCCCCTCTGCAAACAACTCCCGTTGTTTCGCCATTTCTTCAGGTTTCTTCTTACCCATCGCCCTGCGCAACAAATCGGCTCCGCCCAGAGTGAAACCGGCAAGGACCTGCGCGATTTGCATCACCTGCTCCTGATAAAGAATCACGCCGTAGGTTGGTTTAAGCAACGGCTCGACATCGGGATGGGGATATTTGACCTGCTCACGTCCATGTTTTCGATTGATAAAGTCATCGACCATTCCCGATTGCAATGGTCCCGGACGAAATAAGGCTACCAGTGCGACCAGATCTTCGAATGCGTCCGGGCGCAGTCGCACGATGAGTTCCTTCATCCCTCGCGATTCCAGCTGAAAAATCGCGGTGGTTTTCCCCGCCTGAATCAGCTCAAAAGTTTTTTCATCGTCAAGTGGGACGCTGTCAAGGTCTAGAGGTGAATCCCCAACACGGTGTTTTTGGCTGTTAACCATTTTTACAGCCATGTCCAAAATGGTAAGCGTACGCAATCCCAGAAAGTCAAACTTAACTAACCCAATCGATTCAAGATCGTCCTTATCAAGTTGCGTAATCGCCTGATTAAGGTGACTGTCTGCATACAAAGGCGTGTATTCAGTGAGAGCTCTTGGAGCAATCACAACTCCCCCGGCGTGCTTACCGACATTTCTCGCGATGCCCTCCAGCTGCAAGGCCATATCAATCAGCTCCTGGATGTCCGCATCACTCTGATATCGGTCGCGCAAAGGTTCTTCCTGATCGAGCGCTTTTTGTAAGGTCATGCCGATTTCGAACGGTATCATTTTGGCAATCTGATCAACGAACCCATAGGGCAGACTCATGACCCGACCCACATCTCGAACAACAGCTTTTGCCGCCATGGTGCCGAACGTAATTATCTGTGCGACCTGGTCTCTGCCATAGCGTTCTGCGACATATTCGATCACTCGATCTCTTCCATCAACGCAAAAGTCGATATCAAAGTCGGGAAGGGACACGCGCTCCGGATTGAGAAAACGTTCAAACAGCAATCCGTACTCCAACGGGTCCAGTTCTGTGATTCCTGTTGCCCACGCAACCAAAGACCCGGCGCCGGACCCCCTGCCCGGCCCGACTGGAATATCATTGTTTCGCGCCCAGCGGATGAAATCAGCAACGATTAGAAAATAACCTGGAAATCCCATCTGTGAGACTACGTTCAACTCGGTTTCAAGTCGGTCCAGATAACTCTGATCCACGAGAGCATTGCCGGATTCGTCTCGAAGTGAATCAACGCCCAGACGGTCACATAGTCCTTTCTCCGACTGATCGCGCAAAACATCGTCCACCTCTCGGTCACCGACCTCGGGATAATCCGGCAGATGATCCTGATCAAAGTTTAGAAATAGATTACATCGTTTTGACAGTTCCACCGAATTTGAGAGCGCTTCGGGCAGATCGGAGAACAGTGACTGCATCTCCTCGCTTGAGCGAAGATACTGTTGATCAGTAAATCGTCGCGGTCGTCTGGAATCCTCAAGCACTCGACCGTCATTGATGCAGACGCGAATTTCATGTGCCTCAAAGTCCTCCTGATTCAGGTATACCACCCGATTGGTGGCAAGCAACGGTATTGTGCTGCGCATCGACAGCTCACAAATCTGACGGATATAGTTTTCCTCACCAGATCGTCCTATTCTGCTGATTTCGAAATAAACACGGTTTCTGAAAGTTCGAGACAACACATCGACCATATTGTCCACAATCGAACTGATATCAGCGAGAGCGTGGTCCGCAAGCCCCGCAAACGGACCTTGCTGATCATCACACACAATGATGAGCCCCTCGTTGTGGTCCATCACATTGAGCCAGTCAATTACCGGCTTGTTCTGCCTGCTTCCGGATAGATAAGCCTGCGTCAGCAGGTAATTCAGATTCCGATAGCCCTCTGCGTTTTGGCAAAAAAACTTGACGCGAGCATTGTCCTGAGAATCAAACGGCGACTCGATCCAGACATCGACTCCAATGATTGGTTTGATTCCATTCTGCAAACAGGCTTTGTATAGTTTAACAAGCGCATAAAGATTCGAAATGTCGGTCAGCGCAACCGCAGGCTGACCAAACTGTTTAAGCTTTTGGACCAGAGGTTTTATTCTGACAATGCCATCTGACAGCGAATATTCACTGTGAACATTCAGATGCACAAATGGATGATTCATTGGGAGTCCAGGTTGCTGACGGGTGAAAACGATCGCCGATGAATTGGCGTCGCGCCGTGAGATCGAAGGGCTGAGAGATGCTGTTTGGTCGGATACCCTTTGTGGCTATCAAACCCATAGTCCGGAAAAGTTTTCGCAAACGATAACATCAGTTTGTCCCGAGCCTGTTTGGCGAGAATTGACGCCGCCGAAATTTCCGCGTGCAAAGAATCGCCCTTAACGACAGCTTCCGAGCGATAACGCCAGGCAGGCAGTCGATTGCCGTCTACTCTGACAAAATGCGGGGTGATCTTTAACACTTCGACCGCCCGAGTCATCGCCAACAGTGTTGCCTGCAGAATATTCAGCTCATCGATTTCCTCGACTGTGGCCCAGCCGATACCCCAGTCCAGTGCACGGTCTTGTATTTGAATATCCAGTTCGTTCCGTCGGGACTCGCTTAGCTTTTTAGAATCGTTAAGTCCGACAATGGGGTGCTCCGGGTCCAGAATAACAGCTGCGGCACAGACCGGACCCGCCAGAGGGCCACGACCGGCTTCATCAACCCCCGCAATCATCTCCATCGTCACGATTGACTCCCGGCTGCAACCATCGCCAGCACCGCTGAGGCCGCTGTATAGGAGGCATCTCTTTTAAGCTGCGATCGTATTGCCTGAAACTGTCGTTTGAGATCTTCAAGACCGTGTTTATCCTCCAGAAGATTGATCACCGCGGCCACCACCTTGTCCGCAGTTGCGTCAGACTGAACGAGTTCCGGGATCTTCGGTTGCTCCAGCAGATGGTTTGTCATGCTGTAGTGTTCAACGTGTTTCAGAGGTTTCATCAATATCTCGCTAAGTCGAGAGACTTTGTAAACGACCACATGCGGGCAGCCCACCAACGCTGCCTCAAGGGCTGCCGTGCCCGACGCCAAAACAGCAATATCCGAGAGATGCATAGCTTCACGTGCGCCGCCTTCCGTTATCGTAAGTGGCAACCCTGAGAGGTCTCCGGCATGTTTATAAAAAGCCTCTCTGACCCTTGCATTGGCGATAGGTAAAACAAATCGACTCTCCGGAAATCGCTTTAGAAGAGCCCGGGCAGATTCGATCAGTAGCTCGGTCAGCCGGTTGACCTCCTGACGCCGACTTCCGGGCAATAAGGCGACCAGCGGTTTACCGACAAGTTTATGTTGTTGCCGAAATGGATCGGGATCAAAATGGTCAAGCTCATCAGCAATCGGATGGCCGACAAACTTCACTGGCACATCATGCTTTTTATAGAATTTTTCTTCAAAAGGGAACAATGTCAACATAAGGTCGACTGCCCTTTTTATTTTGTGAATGCGGTAGCCGCGCCACGCCCAGACCGTCGGACTGACATAGTGGATGCAGGCAATACCCTGTCGCTTAAGTCTCAGTTCCAGACCGATATTGAAATCAGGCACATCAATACCAATGAACGCATCCGGACGCTCACGCTGACATACCGAAACGAGATCACGTCTAATTTTTAGAATATCGGGCAACTTGACGAACAGACCGTCGACCCCCATGACCCCGATGCGCTCCATCCTGTACAGCAATCGGCAACCCGCGGCTTCCATCTTGTCACCACCAACGCCCAAAAACTCAGTATTCGGTGCAGAGGCCTTGATCGCTGCTATCAACCCGGCGCCGAGATTGTCTCCAGAAGGTTCACCGGCAACGATGACAATCTTCAATGAATCGACGGGCATCGTGTCTTTATCGAATGATTCCGCGATCCGACTGCTTCAAAAAGTCGTTAAACAACCTTACCTCTGCAGAATCTCCATGCTGTTCGGCAATCTGGCTTATCGCCGACTGAAAATCCAGATTACTGCGATACAGCAGTTTGTATGAGTGCTTCAACGCAGCAATTGTCTGCTCTGAAAAGTCCCGCCGTCTAAGCCCCTTTACGTTTATTCCGAAAGGTTTGGCTGAATTGCCGGCCGCGACAATGTAGGGTGGGACGTCCTGAAAACAGATTGCACCAATACCCGTGATGCAATGTGCACCTACTTTGCAAAACTGATGGACGAGTGAGAACCCTCCCATAATAGCGTAGTCACCGACGTCAACATGTCCGGCCAGACTCGCACCATTTGCAAAAATAATGTTATCACCCAGCCGGCAGTCGTGTGCGATATGCACGTAAGCCATAATGAAATTTCGACTGCCGATCGACGTCGTGCCCAAATGCCCTGCAGTGCCCCGATTCAGCGTGCAGTACTCTCTGATCGTGTTGTCATCTCCGATTTCGAGGCGGGTCGGTTCACCCGCGTAACCGGAATACTGTGGCGCTTCACCAATAGATGAGAACTGATAAATCTTGTTCCGCTGGCCAATTGATGTATGGCCTTTGATTACTACGTGTGGTCCTACCCAGGTGTCCTTTCCGATAACAACATCCGACTCAACGATTGAATAGGCTCCAATCTCGACCCCTTCATCAAGGCTGGCGCCCGAATCAACTATTGCCGTCGGATGTATCGTCGGCATCGAAACTAGACCAGACGGTAAGTAAAAATAATATCTGCAGCGGCGGCCCGGTTCCCATCTACGGAGGCCTCACAGCTGTACTTCCATATTTTCCGCTTATAGTGGGTCTGGTTCACATTGATTGTAAGCTGGTCTCCGGGCTCAACAGGCCTCTTGAATCGAGCATTGTCGATACCGGCGAAAAGGAAAATCATGTTCTTGTTGCGATCCTCATCAACTTCGGGACTCATGCTTGCAAGAATCGCAGACGCCTGTGCAATGGCTTCAAGAATCAACACTCCCGGGAAGACAGGACGCTCCGGAAAATGACCCTGAAAGAACGGCTCATTCACAGTGACATTCTTAATCGCTGTCAAACTGGTATCGAGTTCGTAGTCCAAAACCCTGTCAATCAGTAAAAACGGATACCTGTGAGGCAGCATTTTCAAAATGCCGTGTATGTCGATTTCTTTTTGATCTGCCATTCTTCTCTTTTTCCTGTCAGTAAAATTTCAACAGCCAAAAGCCTGTGCAGCGGTTCCGGATAACCATTACACCGCCACTTGACCGGATGTCTTTACGGGGAAAGCTCTCATTTTTTTTCGCGAGCAATTCGATCAAGAGCGCGCAGTGTTGTGCGCCATTTTGGCGCGGGCTTTGCCGAAATTACCGACGAGTAATCACCACTCTGACGAATAGACCGCGTTACCGTCGTCAACGCATGAATAATAACATCATCACAGATTTCCAACTGCCCTAACACTGAAGATCGGCCACCAAATCGACATCTCTGACCAACAACTGTACTGCCTGCAATTGCGACGCAGCCTGCCAGTATGCTGTTCGCTCCCACCCGAACGTTGTGAGCAATCATCACCTGATTATCCATTTTTACGCCGTCCTCGATCACGGTGTCATCTATCGCGCCACGATCAATTGTGCATCCGGCACCAATTTCCACATCATTACCAATCGTTACCCGGCCAAGTTGTTCGATGCGCTCCCAACGTTGAGCGTCCCGATCCCAAGCAAAGCCAAATCCGCTTGCTCCAATTACGGTTCCGCTCGAAACTTCACATCTCTCGCCAATTCGAGTGCCTGCAAACACAGATATATGATCGTTCAAGACTGAGTGCGCGCCTATTTCACTGCCTGGCCCGATCGAGGTGTGGGCTCCGATCGCTACCCCTGCGCCCAAGCAAACGTTCTCAAGGACTACCGCACAGGGCCCAATACTGACGCCCTCTCCCAGTTGTACCGAATCGGCGACCACAGCGGTATCATGGACACCCTCGTTGAATGGTGGCCGCTGCGTCACATCGATGAACAAGCGGCTCACTCGTGCATATGCAAGATGAGGGTCAGCAACAATGATTCGGGTACCCGACAGCACATTGGAAACAGTCCGCATTGCGATAACCACCGCATCGGCATCCGGCTTGCACCGGGCCAGATTTTTCTCGTCGTAAACAAACGTCACACTGCCCGGACCGGCATGCTGCAAACTGCATAGATTCGTAATTCGGACATCCGGGTTTCCGACAACTTCTCCGCCAATCCGATCAGCAATATCCGCAGCGGTGTACTCGAAGGTCATTAGTTGATATCGGTCAGTGACACAACACTGTGTTCACCGCGCGTAGCGCCGGATTTGAATGGCGGGCGATTCTCCTGTGCGGTGTAAATGTAACTGGGCGGGACACATTTACGGACATTTACTGGCTATAAATACGCTCGAGTTCCTTGAGGACCAGATCGGTAATATCAATTTCTTTGCTTGCATATACGGCTTGCTGAACAACGAGATCGTATCCACCCTGTTCCGAAACCTGGATCACCACCTCGGAAATTGTACGTTCAAGTTTCTGCAGCCCTTCGTTTCGGCGTGCCGCATACTCTTCGTTAAAGGCCTGTTGATCCCGCCGCAGTTCCCTTTGTAATTCTCTTAGTTCACGAGTTTTTGCATCGCGATCTTCCGCAGACATCAGCATCGCATTTTTTTCAAGATTGGCTTCTTCTTCCCGGAACTGATCAATCTTGCCGCGGAGTTCGCGGCTTCTCTCACTAAATGCCTCTTCAAGCTCCTGTGCCTGATCTTTGCCCTGCGGCGCTTCTTCAACCAGCCGGCGCGCGTCAACATAAGCGAGATTGGCTGCAATGACAGTTGAATGTAGTGCAAGCAGCAGGGCGCCTGCTGAGTATCGAAAAATTCTGTTAAACGACATAGTACAGTTTTGAGTTTCTGATTAGCAACGAAAAGGCATCAACGAAATACGGTACCGAACGAGATCTGGAATTCCTCCAGCTCATCGTCTTCTTCATCATTAAGCGCGATGCCGTAACTCAGACTGAAAGGACCGAGAGGTGAAAACCAGTTAAACGCCAACCCGGCTGAATAACGCAGTTCCCCAAGGTCCAGATCCTCGTCAGGACCGTAAACCTGACCACCATCGATGAAGATTCCTACTCGCTTATCCTTATCAATAGACTCGCCAAATGGCGGGAACAGCAGTTCTGCATTAACCAGTACGCGACGGTCACCGCCAAGGGGTGCCGGCGTTGGTCCTGTGTCACGGGGCCCCAAAGAACGGCCATCAAATCCTCGAACAGATCTGGAGCCTCCGGCAAAGTAGTTTTTGTAGAACGGCAGTCCGGTTTCGGAAGAGTCTCCAAAACCATCACCATAGCCCAGTCCGAGAGAACCTTTTAGGGTGAGGTTGTCTGTCAAGGGGTAGTAAGCCGCACCCTGCAAATTCAGTTTGTAATATTCAAAATCACTGCCGGGGACACTGATTTCCAGTGAAGCTGACCCGTTGGCCCCTCGTGTCGGGAAAAAGAAATCATCACGGGTGTCTTTGGCAAGACCAATGGTCAAAACGACATTATCGGCTTCCGGCGTTTCTTCAATCACGCGGAGAATTTCCGGTGGTGTTTCATCTGTTGATTCAAGATCAAGAAACTCCAGTGTGCCTCCGAGAGTAATTGAATTCGACTCGGAAATCGGAATACGGTAGTTGATCCCGGCAGAGTCGGTGTTGAGAACATATTCTGCGGTGTCGACCTCTGATGAATCGATACGACGGGTGGTCAGATTGAAGCCACGACTGATACCGTCCTCGGTGTGATAGGGATTTACGTAGTCTACAGAGGCCACCCGTGATGCGTCTGAATTGCTGATCTCAACAGTCAGCTCACGGCCGGTACCAAGCAGGTTTCTTTGCTGGTAAGACGCTCCGATAATCGTGCCATCGGAGTCAGAATAACCCGCCGACAGCTGGATACTTCCGGTGTCACGCTCACTGACGATAACGTTCACGTCAATCTGATCGGTAGTGCCCGGAACCGCCGGAGTCTCAATCTGCACGCTGGTGAAGAAGCCTAGTCGCTGTAATCGGCCACGTGATTTTCGTAAAGCCGCCGCCGAGTACCAGGCGCCTTCAAACTGTCTGAGTTCCCGTCGTATAACCTCATCTCGCGTGTAGGCATTACCGCTGATGTTTATACGCCTTACATATACGCGCTGATTAGGCACCACAGAAAACACCGTTGATACCACCAGATTTTCCCGGTCGGTGTCGTAGATCGGCTTAACCTCTACAAATGCGTAACCTTCATCGGCGAGTCTGTCTGCAATAGCGGCGCGACTTGCGCTGACCTCCTGTTGCGAAAATGCCTCACCCTGCTGAATGCGTATCAGACTGTCCAGACCCGAAATACCGGTCGACTCAGCGCCTTCAACAACGGCACCACCGAAAACATAGCGCTCGCCCTCGGAAAGCGAAATGCTGATAAAAATATCCTGCTTGTTGGGACTGATCTGAACATTTGTCGAGGTGATTTCAAAATCGTGATAACCGCGATTCAGGTAATAGCTTCGAATGGATTCAACATCGGCTTCCAGTTTCTGTCGCGAATACTGATTTCGCTTGGAGAACAGCGAAAAACCTCTTCGGTCCCGCAACTCCATCTCGTCCTTCAGCGTCGAAGCGCTGATTTTCGTTGCGCCGATGATATTAATTTTTTTAATTCGAGCGACTCGTCCTTCATTGATATCGATAGACAACGCTACCTTGTTATCACCTAAATCCTCCACATCTGTAGTCACCTCGGCAGAATAACGACCCAGCGAAAGATAGGTGTTCTTGATTTCCCGACTGACCTGTTCCAGCTTGCCCTGATTGAATATCCTGCCCTCTACGATTCCAGAGGTTTCGAGGCCTTGCCGCAACGCTTCCGTCTCCAGTTCTTTGTTACCTTTGATCGTCAGCTTTGCAATGGATGGACGTTCCTGAATCTGCACAACCAGTGTGCCGCCATCCTGTTCAAGTTTTACGTCGCGAAAAAAACCTGTTCGAAACAGCTCCTTGATACTGATCTGAGCTTCCTCGTCGTTCATTTCATCGCCAACTTTCAATGGCAGATAATTGAACACTGTCCCCTCATCGAGTCGCTCCAGACCCTCCACTCGAATATCGGAAATAATGAACGGCTCGATCGCATGCGCACTCAGGACGGATAACGATGCGACGATTGCACCCAGTACGGTAAGTGTTTTAATTATTTTGTTCATAGTTTTAATTCGTTGCTTCAACTCTTAGCTGCCAAATCAGACAGACGCGTGTCCCAACTCCGACTGGCTGAATCCTCCGGGACGCAAACCGTTGTTTCAGGATCATGACATTTTGGTATCAGATGCCGAATATCAGCTTTCCGAGTCTGTATCTCAATGGGAATCATCCGACATCGGCTCGGGCTCATACCCAAAAATGCTTCGAAATCTGCCGCAAGATTTATTTCGGCCGCTACCACTTTAAAACGCAGCCACAATCCCGGATCAGATTACGCCTAACAGCCGCATAATATCATTATAAAAGGCAACACTCATCAATAGGATCAGCAGACCAATGCCCAGCTGCTGCCCCCGGATCATCAAAGTTTCTGAAGGTGGACTGCCCTTTATGGCCTCAATTAGAAAGTAGAGCAGGTGCCCTCCGTCAAGCACAGGAATGGGCAACAGATTCAGTAAGCCCAGACTGATACTGATGATGGCCAGAAACTTGAGAAAATCGATCAATCCGGATTCAGCTGTGTCACCTGCCATGCGGGCAATCGTAATGGGGCCTGACAGATTTTCGGAAGACATTCTTGCTGTCAGCATTCTCCAGAGCGAGCGCAGGGTAATGACAGTCATACGCCAGTTGTAATCCAGCGATGCGGGAATCGCCGCCAATGGACCCAGCTGATAAACCGTGTTTTCGAAAGCTGGATGGTATGCACCCATCTGCCCGTATTTTTTTCCGTCCGCCTCGACGATGGAGGTCGTCATTTCAACCTGTCTTTCAACACCTGATCTCAGGAAGTCAATAGCAAGAGTCTCTCCAGGCAAGGACGATACGGTGTTCACGAGTTCACTCCAGTCACCTATCAACTCACCATTAATTCGCAAAATTTCATCATCCGACTTAAGACCGGCGGTGTCCGCGGGCGCACCGGGTACCAGCCGGGTCAGAATTGCGGGAGGCGAAGGCGGCCAGATTCCAATGACAGATGTTATCGGTCGCTGACCGATCAAAGATTGGTCAATTTGAGCGAAATCCAGCTCGATCTGTCGAGCTTCCCCTGAACTGCCCTCCACAGCAACATCGACCGTTTTGCTTTTCATGGCCTGGTGCATGAGATAAAACTGCTGGTCGCTCCAGGTCAAGACATCCCGTCCATCAACGCCAACCAATGTATCTCCGGATTCAAATCCTGCCCGTTCCGCCAGAGAATCGGACTGAACATCTCCAACGATTGGTTTCAGATCCGGAGCCCCGATCAGGAAAACCATCCAGATCGCAAAGATGGCAAACAAAAAGTTAAATGCCGGACCGGCGAATACCACAGCCGTCCTTACCCAGAGAGGCTTTCGGTTGAAAGCGCCATCAAGCTCGCTTTCCGGTACCTCTTCCACTCGTTCATCCACCATTTTGACGTAACCACCCAGGGGAATCAGGCCGATAACGTACTCCGTCGGATCATTTTTGCGGCGCCAGGATAAAATAGTTTTTCCGAAGCCTACCGAGAATTTTGTAACGGTGACGCCTAATTTCCGGGCAACCCAGAAGTGCCCGAATTCGTGGATAGTAACGAGTATCGCAATAGCAACCAGAAAGCCGAAAAGCGAATAACCAAAACCGCTCATAAATTAAATTGAACCTTGAATTTTATGAATTTCATCACACCCACTTCCGCGAGTTGGTTACAGTACTGTAATTCCGTTTCGGCGATTACAATTTTTCTAACACTCCGCGCAAACCATGCTGCTGGAAGCCAGCGCACGGGCGTGCTGATCCGCTGCCAGAACCTGATCGAGGGTTTCGCACGGCAGAATCGGAGCCTGATCGAGTACCTTTTCTACAACCGTGGTAATCTGGTCAAAAGTAATTTGACGGTCCAGAAATGCATTCACGGCGACCTCGTTTGACGCATTGAGTATAACGGGTGCCGATCCGCCCTGTCGGGCGCATTGTCGTGCGATCGAGAGTGCCGGAAATCGATCTTCCTGAGGCGCCTCAAAATCGAGTCGCGAGGTCGTCAAAAAGTCAATCCATTTTGCACCAGACTCAATTCTCTGCGGCCAGGATAACGCATTGGCAATAGGGACCCGCATATCCGGACTTGCCATCTGTGCCAGCACGGAACCATCGTCGTATTCCACCATTGAATGCACCGCACTTTGGGGATGGATAATGACATCAATCTTCGCTTCAGGTACATCAAACAACACGCACGCCTCGATTATTTCCAGCCCCTTGTTCATCATTGTGGCGGAGTCGACTGAAATTTTCTGCCCCATGTCCCAGTTCGGATGCGTACAGGCTTCATCCGGCGTAATATCGCCGAAAGTGCTCGCGTCCCTCGTTCTGAACGGGCCGCCGGATCCAGTGAGAATGATTCGTCGTATGCCTTCTGTGTGATACGGCAACGGCGACCCCGCGTTATTCACCGATGTGTTTCTGGGCAAACACTGGAATACCGCATTGTGCTCGCTGTCTACCGGAAGAAGTGTGGCGCCTGATCGACGGGCAGCGGACAGAATTGATTGCCCCATCATCACCAACGGCTCCTTGTTCGCCAACAGCACCCGCTTGCCGGCCTCGACTGCAGCCAGTGTGGACGGCAGCCCCGCAGCACCCACAATGCCGCACACTATCGTCTGCGCATCTCCTGCAGCCATTTCACTGATTGCTTCGGCACCATTGTGAACCGATGTTTTAGCTGCAATATCGGGATAAGTCCGATGGAATTCCCGCGCCGCAGCTGAGTCGGAAATCACCACACTCCGCGGTCCGAATTCCTGAATCTGCTGCGCCAGCAGATCTATGTTGCGGTGAGCACACAGACCTTCAACCAGAAAGCGATGGCGATGACGACGGATAACATCCAGCGTGTTGACCCCGATAGAGCCTGTCGAACCGAGAATGGAAACAACGTCCGGATCAGACATATGGATGCAGCACGAGCCAGAATAGTGCGAAAACAGGAGTTGCGGCAAGTAATCCATCGATACGATCCAGCACGCCGCCGTGGCCGGGCAAAATGTTTCCCGAGTCTTTTTGTCCGGCATGCCGCTTGAGACAGCTCTCGTAGAGATCACCTGCAACGCTGACCAGAGCAGAAAAGACGGTGGCGGTCATCCACAGATAAAGCGCCGGACCACGAAAATCGAGCAGAAAATAGGCCAGCGACCCGCTGATGACGAGGGCGCCAAAAACGCCACCCAGAACGCCCTCGATCGTTTTTCCGGGGCTGATTTCCGGCGCCAGTTTGCGACGGCCGAAACGTTTACCGACGAAATAGGCAAAGGTATCCGCAGACCAGACGACTGAAAACATGATAACCGTCAGTAAAGGTCCATTGTCAAGCCGATGCACAGCCACCGCAGCAACCCAGCAGGCACCGATGACAATCACCGCTTCGATCATGGATTGCATTGGATTTTTTTGATTGCCCAGACCGGAACGGGCCATCAAAAAGCACTGTATCAACCAGAATAAAGTGCCCAGAAATGCAACAACAATCGCGGGTGATTGATCAAACCGCGTCATCAGCAGCACGAATACAATCAGAAGCACACTCAGCAGGGACCAGAAAACGGCGTTCGTCTCCCCCGCCAGCTTGCGCCATTCGTAAAGCCCAATGCCCAGCACGCAAAAGAATAGCGATCCAAAAACTGATGTTGGTACAGCAAGCACCAGATAGATGCAGATCGGTGCGAGAATCAGTCCGGTGATCACACGCTGAATCACAGCGATGCCTCTATTTGCTCACCGGTTTTTCCAAATCGCCGTTGCCTGGAAACAAAAGCCTGAATTGCCTTGTCAAGTTCGGTCTCATCGAAGTCCGGCCAATAAGCATTCGTGAACACCATCTCGGTGTAGGCGAGCTGCCAAAGTAGGAAATTGCTGATCCGCGTTTCACCGCCCGTACGAATAAACAGATCCGGTTCCGGAATTCCGGAAGTTGTCATAAAGGTATCAAAGACCGTTTCATTAATTTCGTCCGCCAATAGCTCCCCTGCCTGTACCGCGATTGCGACTCTACGAGCTGCCTGACAGATGTCCCATCGCCCCCCGTAATTCATCGCGATGGTCACGTTCAGACCATCGTTTTTATGGGTCAGATTTTCCGCCTGCCTTATTTTGGTTTGCAGTTTGTCCGAGAAGCTCGCAAGTTCACCAACTATTCGAAGTCGCACATTATTTTCATGCATTCTCTGCATCTGAGCGTCGATTGTTGAGTGCAAAAGCTCCATCAGTAATCTGACTTCAGTTGGCGGTCGGTTCCAGTTTTCGCTGCTAAAAGCAAATAAAGTCAGACATTCGATGCCCCGATCAACACAATGCGGCAGCAGTGTATCGAGTACCTCTACGCCTTTTCGGTGTCCGGCTATGCGCGGCAAATTACGCTGTTTTGCCCACCGACCGTTTCCGTCCATGATGATCGCAACGTGTCTGGGCACGTTCTGATTGAGGAAGCCGCTGGTCAAGTTGCTGCTCCGGCAGTGGGGTTGCTAACTGTGAATAGTAAGGAGGGGGCTAGGACAGCCTGACTAGACTTCCATGACTTCCTTTTCTTTTTCTGTAACCACTTCGTCAATCTGGGCTACGAATCGGTCGGTGATGGCCTGAAGAGCAGACTCCGCCTGCTTGAGTTCATCCTGAGTGATGTCTTTTTCCTTGTGAAGATCCCTCAATGTATTTATCGAATCGCGACGAATATTTCGAATCGCAATCTTTCCATTCTCACCTTCGTTTTTCACAATTTTTCCAAGTTCCCGTCGACGGTCTTCGGTCATTGGTGGTAACGGCAACCGCATAGTTTCGCCTGCGGTAATCGGATTCAATCCCAGATCAGATTCAAGAATCGCCTTTTCAATAACGGGTAACATTTGCTTTTCCCAGGGTTGCACGGTCAGGGTTCTGGCGTCAGCAACCGCTATTGTCGCGACCTGAGAAACTGGCGTAGCGCTGCCATAGTAGTCCACCGTCAGATGCTCGAGCAACGCCGTCGATGCCCTGCCGGTGCGAATCCTTGCCATGTCATCCCGCGTGGAATCGACAGTTTTTCCCATCCGGGTTTCCGCGTCTTTTTGAATATCGTCAATCATTTTTGTCTCGTTTCTGTGGTGAATACAGGGACGAAATTGGCACTTTGGACAACATTGTCGCAAGACAACTATCATGCGTGCTTCGGTGGAGGCACCCTGCTGAATGCACTGAATTTACGGGCGTGATAGTAGCAGATTCACAACGTATCCCGGGCAGGGGAGTTAGCTGGCTGTAGAATTGTCCATGATCAGCGTGCCCACGCGCTCTCCCATCACCATGCGCTGCAGACTGCCCGGTTCGTGCAGGTTTAAAACCTGGATCGGCATATCGTTCTCCTGACACAGCGTGATCGCGGTTAAATCCATGACTTTAAGCTGCTTGGACAGTACATCCTGATACTGTAGACGTTCAAACCGAAGCGCCTGAGGATTCGTTTCCGGATCGGAATCATAAACGCCGTCCACTCGGGTTGCCTTGACCATGATTTCGGCACCAATCTCCAGCGAACGCAGACTGGCCGCTGTATCGGTGGTGAACAGCGGATTTCCGGTACCTGCGGCAAATACAACCACCCGGCCTTCACGAAGATGCTTCAGTGCCCTTGCGCGTATATAGGGTTCGGCAACACCTGAAATGGGCAGAGCAGACAAAACTCGTGTTGGAACTTCAGCAGCCTCCAGCGCTTGTTGCAGAGCCAGCGCGTTCATTGCGGTAGCCAGCATGCCGATGTAATCCGAACCCACCCGATCCATGCCCTGGGCAGCGGCGCTCATGCCGCGAAAGAAGTTACCTCCGCCAATGACGACGGCGAGTTCTACACCCAAAGCGACGATCGACTTAAGTTCCTGCGCGGTGCGCCCGAGAATTTCTCCGTCGATGCCGAACTTGTCGTCACCCGCCAAAGCCTCTCCACTGAGCTTGAGCAGAATACGCTGCCATGCGGGTTTTGACGGCGTATTCATGTGCTCAAAGACACCCGATGAAAAGGTGGATCAATTGCCGGCCTGCGCCATAACCTCAGCGACAAAGTCATCACTGCGTTTTTCCATGCCTTCACCAACTTCGAAGCGAATCATTTTTTCAACCCGGGCCCCTTTACTCTTTAAAAGATCCGCAACCGTCTGGTCGGGATTTTTAACAAACGGCTGTCCTAACAGCGTATTTTCTTTCAGGAACTTCTTCATTCGACCGCCAATCATCTTTTCAATTATGTCTGCCGGTTTGCCACTCTCCGCCGCCTGCGCCATGAAAATCTGCTTCTCCTTCTCAAGCACATCGGCGTCCATCTCGTCCTCCGAAACACACAGCGGTCGACTGGCCGCTATGTGCATCGCGAGGTCACGTCCCAGAGTATCATCGCCACCTCCCAGCTGAACCATCACACCAATGCGGTTTCCATGCAGGTAGGTGCTGACAATCGAACTGTCTCCACCCAGACTGGAAATTCGTCGAAGGCTGATCTTCTCACCGATTTTTGTTGTGAGTTCCTGCAATGCTTCAGCCACGCTCGACCCGTTAGCGAGTTGCGCAGCAGCGAGATTTTCGACATCGCTAAATCCGCCAGCGAGCGCCGCTTCCGCAACCTCATTGCTGAAATTCGTAAAAGACGTGTCTTTGGCCACAAAATCTGTCTCACAGTTGACTTCCACCAGAACGCCCTGATTGCCGCTGTTTGCCGACGCAATAACGCCTTCAGCGGCAATTCGCCCGGCTTTCTTTTCCGCTGCAGCCGCGCCTTTCTTGCGCAGTTCTTCGATCGCAGCATCCATATCCCCGCCGGTCTCCGTCAACATCTTTTTACAATCCATCATCCCGGCGCCAGTTCTCTCGCGCAGCTCTTTCACTAATGCAGCGGTAATTGCCATTTCTCGTTTACCTGTATGTTCAAAAATTCAATATGTCAGCAACCGAGCCGTCACGCGGACTCAGCATCTTTCTTTTTACGGACGACTTTTTTCTTGCTGACCTTCTTCTTGGCAACGGTCTTCTTTTTACTGGCCGTTTTTTTCTTTGCCGGCGCATCAGTTTTGACTTCGGGTGCGTCGTCAGAATCGTCGCTTGAGTCTGCTTTTGCTTCTACATCTGTCGAGCCATCTTCGGGCTTTGCCGCCGCCTCACTCTCAGCTGGCGCGGCCGACTCCTCCTGAGGAATGACTTCACCCTCATCGTCGAGTTCGATGTATTCATCGTTGCTAACGATCGGACGTACCGCACGTGCCGCTGCTTTAGACTCATTCACCGCGTCCGCGGCGGCAGCGAGAAACAGACGAATAGCCTTGGAAGAGTCGTCATTACCCGGAATAACGTAGTCGATGCCATCCGGTGAACAGTTGGTATCGACCACTGCTACCACCGGAATCCCCAGCTTGTTGGCTTCCGCCACTGCGATGTATTCTTCTTCGACATCAACCACAAACAGCGCATCGGGCAAGCCGTTCATGTCTTTGATGCCTGCGAGCGTCTTGTCCAGCTTGGCTCTTTCACGCTCAATGGTGAGCGCTTCCTTTTTGCTCATTCGTGCGGTCGCACCCGATTCGATTTTCTGCTCCAGATCCTTCAATCGGGCAATCGAATTCTTGACTGTTTTGTAGTTCGTCAACATACCGCCCAGCCAGCGATGATCGACGAATGGACTCTCGCACCGCTCCGCTTCTTCTCGAACAATACGACCGGCCTGTCGCTTGGTTCCGACGAACAGGACTTTTCCACCCTGCGCGACCACGGTACCAAGATAGTTCATCGCGTCCTGCATCATCGGCAGGGTTTTTTCCAGATTAACGATATGGATTTTATTGCGGTCTCCGAAAATATAAGGAGCCATTTTGGGTGACCAGTAACGAGTCTGGTGCCCGAAGTGCACGCCAGCCTGCAGCAGCTGTCGCAGTGTGATATCAGCCATTTTAAGATTCAAGTTGTAGTGGGTTAGGCCTCCACGGTTACTGCATTTCAACTGAACCACCATTTCTTCGAGGTAAAATCACCCCGAATGGCCAGTCAGCACCCAGAAATACATTGCGCCGTGTGCGAATTTCCCCGACTCACCCAAGGGCGGTCGGATTTAAGGGACGCGGATTTTACCCAAAATTCCTGAAAGAAAAAAGCATTCAATGCAGGCATAATCCCCCCGCCCGTTGGAGATTACCGTCGTCCTGAGGGCTCAATCCAGATGAATCTACGTTAATGCAATGGCTGTAAATATAAAAACCAGTTCTGAAATCGAAAAAATGAGGGTCGCAGGCCGTCTGGCCTCGCAGGTGCTGGATATGGTTGAAGAGCACGTGCAACCCGGTGTGACCACGGATGAACTCAACACTATTTGCCACAACTTCATCGTCAACGAGCACGACGCCGTGCCGGCCCCGCTCAACTACAGAGGATTTCCAAAATCGATTTGCACCTCTGTCAATCATGTTATCTGCCACGGCATCCCCTCCGATAAGAAGCTCAAAAAGGGAGATATCGTTAACATTGATGTGACCGTGATCAAGGACGAATATCATGGTGACACCAGTCGCATGTTCTTTGTTGGTGAACCTTCAATCCGTGCCAGACGTCTGTGTCAGATCGCACAGGAATGCCTGTTTCGGGGTATCGAGCTTGTCAAACCCGGAAAGCAATTGGGCGACGTCGGGCATGTCATACAGCAACACGCTGAAAAGAACGGGTTCTCAGTGGTCCGGGAATATTGCGGACACGGCATAGGACGTGTCTTTCACGAGGAACCTCAGGTCCTTCACTACGGCAAGTCTGGAACCGGGCTGGAGCTGCTTCCCGGCATGACCTTCACGATCGAACCCATGCTCAATGCCGGGAATAAAGAAACCCGGCTGCTGGCGGATAACTGGACCGTTGTGACTCGGGACAAAAGTCTGTCGGCCCAGTGGGAGCATACGGTGCTTTGCACAGACGACGGTTGTGAGATTCTCACATTAAGCTGATTGAGCTGAGGCAGTGGAATGAGCAGATTACTGCACGACGACCTGCTCAAAACCCGGGAACTCGATGAGCGGTTAGCAACCCATTCCTCTGAAGCTGATTTCAGAGACACCATGAGGGATGCATTGGAAAATGCCCGCATTCGTCTGTGGGAATTTCATCTTGAAGGCGGAAGTTCGGCGACGTCCGTCAGACACTACACCTGGTTTATAGACCAGCTCATGCTCAGAGTGTGGCGCTTCAGCGACATGCAACACAGCACCCTGGGATCGGCCTGTTTGCTGGCTGTGGGAGGATATGGACGCAAAGAGCTGAACCTCGGTTCTGACATTGACCTGCTGATACTACTTCCCGACAACGCCAGTAAAGAACCCGCACCGGCGGTGGAGCTTTTCGTCCGTCTGTGCTGGGACCTTGGTCTGAAAATTGGTCACGGCGCCAGAACCTGCAAAGCGTGCCTGTCTCTGGCAAAGACCGATATCACGGTGATGACGACCATGATGGAATCCCGATACCTGACAGGAAGCCACGCACTGTCAGAGGAATTTGATTCCAGACTGCGTCAGGGCAATCTCTGGCCAGCGGGGAAATACTTCAAGCACAAACTGGCCGAACAGGAAAGCAGGCATCTGCAATACGGAGATACCGCTTACAACCTTGAACCCAACATCAAGGAGAGTCCGGGAGGACTGCGTGACCTCCACATGATCGGATGGGTCGCTAACCGTTATTTCAATACATCTGATCTCGGCGAGCTTGTAGAACATGGGTTTCTGACGCAACAGGAGTACAACACCCTGATTAAAGGCCGAAATTTTCTGTGGCGACTCAGAAACGGTCTGCATATCCTAGCAAAGCGCGCTGAGGACAGACTGCTGTTTGACTATCAGAACGATCTGGCTGTGCAGCTCGGGTATAGACAGGGCGAAAATCATCTTGCTGTCGAAAGCATGATGAAAAAATACTATCGCACCGTAAAGGAGTTGCAGGTTTTGAACGAGCTGCTGTTGCAGCACTTTCAGGAAGCCATTTTGGTCAGGCGAAAGCCTCGCATCAAGAATATCAACAGACGCTTTCAATCCGTCGGAGAATTTGTTGAAACCACGGCTGAAAACACCTTCGAACGCTCGCCGCTGGCTATCATGGAGTTGTTCTACGTATTACAGCTGAACCCTAAACTCAAAGGCGTCAGGGCAAGCACGCTGCGTCAGCTCCGGCAGAACCTGCAGCTTATTGATGATAAATATCGCAAGGATCTGGCGCACAGGATGCTGTTTCTGGAAATGTTCAAACATCAGGAAGGTCTGACCCACTCTTTACGTCGCATGAATGCTTACGGCGTACTCGGTCGGTTCTTCCCTGAATTCGGAAAAATCGTCGGGCAAATGCAGCATGATCTTTTCCATGTCTACACCGTTGATGCCCACTCATTATTCGTCGTCCGCAACCTTCGCAGACTAATGGTCGCGCAACATCGAAATGAGTTTCCACTGCTCACAGAACTGATCAGCAAGCAGAACAAGCGTGAACGATTATTCCTCGCCGCACTGTGTCACGACATTGGTAAGGGCAGTGGTCGCGATCATTCCGAGGTTGGCGAGGAGATCGCGCTCAAATTGTGTCACTCTCTTGAATTGTCTGAATATGACTCCCGTTTCGTTTCGTGGCTGGTAAGACACCATTTGGTTATGTCGAGCACTGCCCAGCGGGAAGATATATCCGATCCTCGGGTGATTGATCGTTTTGCAGAGCTGATGGGCGATCAGGAGCACCTGGACAATCTCTATCTTTTAACGTTTGCGGATATACGTGGAACCAGCCCGAAAGTCTGGACCGAATGGAAGGGGCGTCTGCTTGCAAACCTGTACTCAGCAACCTCGCGAAGGATACGTTCCGGACTCAATAACACTGTTGGGATTCAGGAAAGAATCGACGCCCGCAAGCAGGAGATCCGGACTCTGGTGAAGGGTGAAGTATCGGATAAGGCGCTGAATCAGCTCTGGTCCGTGCTCAACGAGGAGTACTTTATACGCAACGGCCCCGAAACCAGCGCCTGGCACGCACGCGTTATCAGTCAGGCAAAGATGCTTGAAGTTCCGCTGGTCGCGGTACGGCACCGCCCGGAAATACAGGCTCAACAAATCCTCGTAATGGCGCCGGAGAACGAGAACCTGCTGCTTTATGTAACGGCTGCAATGGACAAGCATGAGGTCAATGTCATGGATGCCCGTATACACCAGACACGATCCGGCATGACGCTGCTGATCTTTATCGTGGCCGATACGAATCAGCAGGGATCCAGCAGCAAGTGGTTGCAGGAGCATACGTTAAATCTGCGACAGTTCATCCTCAGTAATCCACAGGATTACCGACCTGCTCAGAGGATTCTGCCCCGTGCGGTCAAACAGTTTGAGGTACCGATCGAAGTCAACTTCATCAACTCTCAGAACGTCAGTTACACCACGATGGAAATCGTCTGCAAAGACAGACCCGGTCTGCTCTATCAGGTTGCCCGCACGCTGAAAGACAGCAAGATTCGACTTTTGTCGGCAAAAGTTTCCACCGTAGGCGAGAAAGCAGAAGACACCTTTTTCATAACGGATCGGGATGGGGTTGCCATCTCTGACGAGAAAACACTTCTGCAGCTTCAGGAGAGAATGCGCAAAAATCTCGACAGCCCGTATTCAAAACCCTGACAGTGAGAGCTACTGAAGTCAGGGAATTCGTGGATTCCGGTATATGGGCAGGCGCCCAACTGAATAAACTTCCCCAGGACGCATCGTTTCGAAGTTACTGGCGCGCGCAAAAGGGAGAAAATTCTGCAATCGTAATGGACGCCCCTCCGCCGTTGGAGCGTGTCGATCAGTTTGTCCACGTTACGGAACTGCTCGCCCGGAGCGGTGTCCGGGTTCCGGAAATCTATCAGCGTGATCCGGATCGGGGCCTGCTACTGTTAGAGGACTTTGGACGAGCAACGTTCTCAGTCTTGCTGGCAGATGGGGTCGACGAGTTGGCGCTCTATTCGAAAGCGTTATCCGCTCTGAACACGCTGCAAAACTTCAATGACGATCAAGCTGGGAGAATACTACTGCCGGACTACAATTTTGATATCACATGGACTGAATTATCTCTGTTTACCGACTGGTACGTTCCGGCGGTGACCGGCAATCTGGTTTCAGATCATGACCGAGAAGACTTTAAATGCATCTGGCGCACTGCATTTGAGAATCTTCCCGAACTGCCGTCAGTCATCGTTCATCGGGATTTTCACGTCGACAACCTGATGCTTGTGGATGACACATGCTCACTGCTGGATTATCAGGATGCTTTGATCGGTTCTCCGGCTTACGATCTGGTGTCATTGCTTGAAGATGCTCGACGTGACATCGATCCCGACACGGTTAGTACCTGCTATCAAAAACACCTAGCGGACCTCAATGCCTCAGCGCAAACGACCCGGGTTTTCGACCTGCACATGGCGTTTTGGGGCGCCCAGAGACATCTTAAGGTTGCGGGAATATTCGTCAGATTGTGGTTACGGGATCAGAAATCTGTGTACCTGAAACATCTGGTTCGCGTTCTTTCGATGGCTCGAAGGGCAATGCAAGGAGAGGAGTTTTCGGATTTACGGAAATGGCTTGACGACCACTATATCCCACAAAGTCACCCAGATTTTCATGCGGATGCGGAAGAAATCCGCAGCATCCTTATGCCTCAGTCCAGGAACTAATCTCCACAACAGGGAATAGCCCATGCTCGTCCACTATCAGAAGTCTGATACCGGCGAGTCGAGTTGCGTTCGGTTCTGAATGCGAATTACGGCAACCAAAAGACGCTCAGAATCAGAGTATCTCGCTGCGCATCGAACCACGTCTTCAATCCCATAAAGAAACCCGGGCCAAAGCCCGGGTTTCAACATCCTGGTTACCTGAGAGAACCACGCAATAGTTTCGATGCAGTAATTTGCGCTTCTGGCGCAACACCTCCAACTGTTCGCACAGAGCTACATGAACAGTCCCCACCGATATCTGCAGCTGAAACTTTTGCATAGCTGGCTCGGCATTTTTCACCGAACACCCGTTCCAGGGGCAGGCAAACTGTAACTTTGGAGCGACACCGAAGTATGTGACATATGTCACATCGAGACGACGGTGTCAGATGGTTGCGATCAACGGTGAAACAACAGACGAGGGCGGGCTCCCGACTGATCCATGCGAATTCGAGATCGGCACGCATAGCTCATCTCAATTTTTCCATGCAGCCGATCCACACCAAACACATCGGCAAGCATAGTCATGATGACACCGCCATGCGTAATCAGCAGGGTTGCTCTATGGTATCTTTGTCGACAGACCTCATGCCATATCTCCAGCACACGCTCGGTAAATGCTGTAAAGCACTCACCATTTGGCGGAGGACGTGAGTAGGGATCGGAAAAAAAAGCCTCAACCTCTGCGGCCTGATCTGCCATAACGACGTCGTACGTTTTTCCGTCCCAGTCTCCAAAATCATATTCCAGAAGACGTTCGTCCTCAGTCAACTCAGCACCAGTCTTCGATGAGAATTGTCTGGCGAAATCACTGCATCGACTGAGCGGTGATGTGATCACCGCGTCCCAACGGTCATCACCAACAGCAAGCCACATCTGCTCCCAACCCGCCTCGGACAGGGGATCATCCGTTCTGCCCCGAAAAATATCGGGCTGCATGGTGCGGCCGTGACGCAGTATGTCAACGCAGCCCGTCTGGTCAGTTCGAGTCGAATCTTTCTTCACCAAGACCGATCAGATTTCTTCTAAATTAAAGATATTCAGACTTCCAACAGTGCGGAAATCTATTCAATCGACAGGTTACATGCATACCACAGAAATCGCATCATCGGCGCTCTTGACCGGGAAACACAACGTCTGGCTGAACGACGGCAGTCCGGTTTCCAGTCTCACGATGTATGAGCGATCGACACCGGCAAATTCTGAGAACGTTCCACCGACCAGCAGCTTGCCGTCTTGCTGGAACGCCAGCGCGAACAGGCGCCCGAAGGGCGGTGCAATCAGGTTATCAGGATAGGCATCGAAGGACTCGTCCAGACTGCCGTCCGGCAACAAACGGGCCACACCACCGCTAAGTTCTCCATTGACAGTTCCGTTGGTGGGCGTGCCCACCAGTAGTTTCCCATCCGGTTGCAACAGTATCCTTCGTGCACGGGTGTTAAAGGTCGGCGCATAGGTCTGATCCAGGGAACCATCCGCGTTCAGCTTTGCCAGCGATTCCTGGGCGACACCATTGATGTCGTCAAAATTACCGGAAATGAGAATATCGCCATCGGGCAGCACCGCGATATCCTCCACCGTAGAATCCGCGGCCGGGGTGAAATTGGGATCCAGCAAACCGTTGGTATTCAGCAACGCCAGTCGGGTGCGGGACTCCGCACCCACAAAGGAGAACAGACCGCCGATGATGATGTTTCCGTCGGCTGTCACGGCCATGGATACGATAGATGAATTCACCTCCGGATCAGTCCAGGCCGGATCGAGGTCTCCATTCGGTAGCAGTTTCGCCACCCGGCCGGCAGCGGTGCCGTTATAGAGGTTGAAGCCCCCGGCTATCAGAACCCTGCCGTCATCCAGAACGATGAGCTCAGAGACAAACCCATTGGCAACACCGTTAAAGCCAGAGTCAGTCGTGCCGTCCGGGTTCAGGCGCACGATACGCTGATGGTTCTCGCCGTTCACCTGAGTAAAATTTCCACCTGCATAAATCTTGCCGTTTGGCAAAATTGTCAGCTCTTCCACTTCGCCATTGAACGCAGGATCAAAGTCGGGATCCAAGTTGCCAGACCTGTCCAGCCGCGCAAGAAAGGGCTGGGACTGCCCGGTTACCGTAATAAATCGACCACCAATAAGTATCCGTCCACGCGAGTCCTCAGCAATGGCAAGAATATCGGTATTTAATCCCAGCGCCTGCGGCACGAGCGATGTATCCAAAACGCCCGTTAGCAGTTTACGCAAGACCACCTGCGCCAGCTCACCATCCACTGATACGGACGTTGCAATGGTGAACACCGGCTTATTATCGGACTGCCAGGCGACCGACTCGACGTTAAACCCGACAAAGTCGTCGCTTAAACTTCCAACAACATCACCGTCTGCCTCAAGCACGGCAAATCGTCCACTGGCTGCTCCATCAATCTGGCTAAACCGTCCCCCGACGGCAATTAACCCGTCATTGCGTATTTCAATCGCGTTGACCGAGGAATTCGGAGCTGGATCAAAGTCTGGGTCGAGTTCACCATCCGGCGACAATATTGCCATTCGACTGCGGGGCGTCGTTGTCATCGTGCCGTTTTCGGCCGTGGTCGTTATGTTGCCGAAATCACCGCCCACTATGACATGCCCATCATCTCTAATGTCGAATGCATTAACAGAAAAGTCTGCCTGTGCCGAGAAGTCCGAATTCAGCGAGCCATCTGAATTTAGTCGGGCAATGCCTTCATGCGCGACCCCTCCGACCTGGTCAAAGACACCGCCGATATAGATGGACCCGTCCGTATGCTGACGTACCACGAATACCGTGGCATCAATCGCAGCGGGGACGAAATTCGTGTCCAGCGTGCCATCGGCATTCAATCGCGCCAGCGACAGTCGAGACACACCGTTCACTGTGCTGAACCGGCCACCAATCAGGGTTTTTCCATCAATACCGATATGTATGGACTCGACAAAACTACTAACATCAGGCGTATAGCTGGTGTCCAGACTGCCGTCGGTGTTGAGGCGCGCCAGAAACGACTGCGCCTCTCCATCAACGCTAGTAAACTCTCCTCCAATCAACAGTTTTCCATCCGACAATACCGCCATCGTAACGGGTGCAAAAAACGTCACAGAGCGTTCATTAAACACATCTGCGGTAAACGTGGTATCGATGGTTCCATCAGAATTGAACCGGGCAACACCGCGCGTTCGATGTCCTTCGATGTCTACAAATTCGCCTGAGACAAATATCTTTCCGCTACTGTCGACCACAACTTTTCTGCCGACATTGAATTGATTCAAAATTTCACCGGCATCAAATGACAAATCCACATCGCCATCGGCTGCGTGAACGGCGGGAATCGTCAGTAGAAGTGCAGAAAGCAAGACAAGCAGTGCAGGAACTGGGGTAAAACAGCGAGTCATTTTTTGGATAGAAGTTCTTACTAGATCGCGTACTGTATCCCACGCACCGAACAAAACCCAGTAACTATTCACGGTATTCGAGCGGGATCACGAGTGTTTCCGCGTCCGGAGATCTCTGATGAAATAAAGTTCAGGACAGCGGCACAGTCAGTCCACTGTCCGCCACAGTCACATTTGTCTTGAACTTCCGCTCCAGCGCGTGTGCCAGATCGTTGGCCGCTCGCGTCTCGCCATGCACCAGATAAATATCCGGGGTATTGGAAAAGCCACTGACCCAGCGACAAAGGTCATTTTCGTCCGCATGGGCGGACAAACCACCAATCGTGTGGCAGTGGGCCTTGACCTGCACGCTTTGTCCGGCAATTTTGACTGTTTTCGCGCCATCCACAATTTTCCGCCCGAGAGATCCGTAGGCCTGATAACCGGTGAAGATCACATGACACTCCGGACGCCACAAATTGTGTTTGAGGTGATGCCGTATCCGACCGCCATTACACATACCGGAACCGGCAATCACGATGGCGCCACTTTTCACCCGATTGATCACCATCGACTCTGCGCTGGAACGGGTCAGGTGCAGGTTGTCCAGCGACGGCATGTCGTGTATGCCCTTGCGAAATTTCGTCGCCTCATCATCATATAGGTGCGGGTAATCCCAGTAGACCTGACTGGCTTCTATTGCCATCGGACTGTCGAGAAACACATGCCAGCGATCCATGCGCCATTCCTCATAATGCCGACCCATGGCGTACAGCACATCCTGAGAGCGACCGATCGCAAATGCCGGAATCAGAATGTTGCCCTGCCCGGCGTGTGCGTCACTAATGACTTCACCAAGTTCCTGATACGTCAGCTCGCGGTTTCTGTGCACGCGCCCACCGTAGGTACTTTCCATGATCAGAAGATCGGCTTCTTCAACCACCGCCGGGTCCTGCAGAATCGGCGTATCGTACTGGCCAATGTCTCCGCTAAACACGAGCTTGCGCTGCTCCCCGTTTTCCTCCAGCCATACTTCGACAATGCACGACCCAATAATATGGCCCGCATCCTGAAACCGAACTTTGACGCCCGGCAGAACCTCAAATACCTGTCGATAGCGATATCCGGTCAACTGCTTCAATACCTGCCTGGCATCAGCAACAGCATAGAGCGGTTCAACCGGTGGTTTGCCGCGACGCTCGCGCCGTCTGTTGGTTCGCTCGGCATCGCGCTCACTCAGCGATGCTGAATCTTCCAGCAATATTCCACACAGGTCCTTGCTGGCATTGTGCGTGTGAATGGGGCCCGTAAACCCACGTTTTACCAAGAGAGGTAGTCGACCCGAATGGTCGATGTGAGCATGACTCAGTACGACCGCATCTATGTTCTCTGCATCGAACGGGAAAGGATCGCGATTTCTCGCCTCATCTTTTCGCCGCCCCTGAATCATTCCGCAATCAAGCAAAAGCTGTTTGCCGTTGACGCGGATGATGTGACAGGAACCGGTTACTTCGCCGGCCGCACCAAAAAACTCTAGTTCCATAGACAATCAGTTTCGCAAAAATTAATCTCTTTCGAGCGGGTATCAGGCACGTTCATCCACCAACTGTTCCAATGTGGTCTGCCAGATTGAGTAGTAATCATCACTGCCTTCGATGTTCCTTTTTATTTCGTACTTGCGAATATTTTGACCCAGTCTCTCGGCCCATTCCGGCCACGTGAACAGTCCCTGTTCGTGAAGGGTCACACACATTGCAAACGCCTTCGCCTGCCAGGGAGCGTCAAACACAGGCTCATCTTCTTCGAGCGGAAGGCCGGAAAGCGACCCAATATCAAAATCTGAATCCATCTTTTATTCGAGATAGGGCTCGAAAACATCAACATATACGGCCGATCCCGCTTCTGCGGCATCCTCACCCCAGAGCGTTTCGGACTCGAATCGCACATTGTACAAATGCGCTGGAATCCTGCCACCATCCAGCGCATGCTGGTCGGGGAAAATATGAGCACCACGATGCGCCTGAACAGTCCCGCGGTGACCGCGAATATAGCGCGGTGCGCGGGTGTGAGACTTTGGGTGAAAATTGCACACGACAACATGATCGCCGGGTTTGAATTTCGCCAATTGATCCGTCTCCATCAGAGTCGGCCCGCCGGACTTGAGTATCCGATCGACACAATCCGGTTCAATAGCCTCAAGCATGACCGCATTGTCTTTGGAAGCAGTTCCACTCTGCAACTCACTGTCAGTAACGAGTCCCCGTTCTTTCATCAGTCGCTCACATCCATGCAGCCAGTGTTCATAGTAGCTTGATGAAAGATAATCCACGGGATGCATATCTTCTCTGGCGTATCTCGATTGATCGAGATTCCACTGTCCCAGCATGCCGCAGGCCAGAGTCAGGCCAAACACGCGCTGTTCCCAAAAGTGTTCGAAGTTAACCTGCTGCCGACGGTCTATTTCGCCAAAACCATGACTGCCCCCCAGATCGTGAGCGCCGTTCATCGTGCTTCCCCAGCCAGAGCAACGCCAATCATTGCATCACGACTGACGAGCGCCGCGAGTTCTTCTTGGTTCAACGATTCGGTATCAGCCGGACGCTGAGGCAGGACCAGATAGCGAATTTCCGCCGTTGAATCCCACACTCTGACTTCTTTTTGTTGGGGAATGTCCACTCCAAATTCTCTCAACACCGTTCGAGGTTCACTCACCGCGCGAGCCCGATACTCTGACGCTTTGTACCATGCCGGGGGGAGTCCCAGCACCGGCCATGGATAACATGAACAGAGAGTGCAAACTACCATGTTGTGGACCGTGTCAGTATTTTCCACAACTTCCATATGCTCCCCCTGCCTGCCCTGGTACCCCATTTCACTAATCGCATCGGTCGCATTCGCCAGCAGCCGCGTCTTGTACTCCGCATCCGTCCAGGCACGCGCAACGACTCGTGCGCCGTTTCTTGGTCCGACTTTGTTTTCGTAGGTGTCAATTAACGCATCAATGGTTTCTCGATTGACCAGATTTTTTTCAACCAGAAGCGCTTCAAGCCTCTGGACCCGATCTTCTATTTCACTGAGTGAACGTTCGTGATGATGATTGTGGTCAGACATACTGAGCTGGATATACTTGGCGATCAAACAATGTACTAGAAGCTATCCCAAAATTGTAGACTGTGTTTCAGGTCACGGTGGGAATTTGCGCTCAACGTACTTTTCATTCCAGTAAACAGCGCACAGAGATTTTGCACCCTTGTACGAATTTCAGGGTGTATTGGCGCGCTGACGCCTAGAAGTCCACTGCCCGATCATAGTTCTCTGGCATGGAATGGAGTCCGACCTCGCCAATATGCTCGATAAGACTGGGTTTAATCGCGAATATTTTTCCGCTTTTTTGATGCATCGCGTCAACAACGCCCCAGTCCAGGTCTCGCCTCCACGCGCTCACCACCGTATCAATAAGTTCGCGGTGAAAGAAATAGCTGACCCCGCCACAGCTGAATTTCTCAACATAGGTGCCATAGTCTACAAGCGTCGCGTGTCGCCCCTCCACTGAGTGATCCGGATCACAATGAAAACCGGTCAACAACAACTTGTCTCTGGGTACTGCCTGATCTTTCTCAATCGTCAAATAGCTCTGATGGAGCGTGCGCAACAAGTCCGGTTTTATCGCTACATCATCATCCAGATAGCAAATGAAATCGGATTGATCGCTCGAAAGGCTTATTGCGGTAACAAATGATTGGGCGCCCTCATTCACTGGGTTTATGTAAACATCGAAACCTGCAGCATCAAGCTGGGCAAAAATATCATGCATTACCGGATGATCAGAACAATCGTCCAGCAGCACCCGTGTGCTGGCCAGCAAATAATCGCTGGCCAGCAGCGACGCCACTGTCCGTCTCAGATAGTGTGGTCTGCGAAAACTCCTGAGGACCAGCGAGATGTGCGCATCAATGCCTTGCAAAAGACCGTGTCCTGCTACCGTCGGAGCACGCGCTCAATTGCAGCGGCGATTTCATAAAGCCGGTCATCCGCCCCGTGAACCGCAGACACCATCAACCCGACTGGCGGCCCGTCATTAGCGTGACAGGGCAGACTGATTGAACATCCATCCAGATAGTTGACTGTTGCCGTATTGCGCAGGCACGGTAAATTGATTGAACCGAGCTGCTCAACCGGCACATCGTGCGGAATCGGCGGCGGTATCACGGGCGCTGTCGGGTAAATCACGGCATCCAGTGACTGTGCGTGCATGGTCGACTCAAAACGACGACGAATCTGCGACTTCTCCCTCAATCGCTCCTGTTGCTCCTCCAATGATACGTGCTCACCTGGACTCATCCGCAGCCGGACGTAGGGGTCATAGAGATCGCCGTGCCTTTCGAGACGTTCGCGGTGTGCGTTCCAGGCCTCGTAGAGAACGACAGGCCGCTTCAGGAACATTTCCATCGCATCCGAAATCACCGACATCTCTGTTTCGATAATTTCCACACCCGCTGCTCTGAGTAACTCAACCGCGTTCGAGAATGCAGTTTCAACCTCGCTGTCGAGCCCCTGCATTACAGAAGCCTTTGGAATAGCCAGCCTGATCTGTGCCAGACTCACATCGGGCAGCCGCGGCAACGGCTCGCTGTCGCCCATCCGACCCGTGAGGAATCTGTCGATCAAAAAACAACTATCTACGTCCACGGCCAGCGGACCGGGCGCATCGGAACTTGGCGACAAAGGATAGACTCCCTGAAGCGAATAGCGCCCATAGGACGGCTTCACGCCAACTATTCCGTTAAATGCGGCGGGAACACGACACGAGCCGGCCGTGTCCGAACCCATTGTTGCGGCCACGATGCCCTCAGCCACACTGACCGCGCTTCCGGATGATGATCCGCCCGGAAGCCGTCCGGTTTGACGATCCCAGATACTCAAAGGAGTACCAAAATGGGGGTTCATGCCCATTCCGCTGAAGGCGAACTCACTCATATTGGTCCGACCGGCAAACAGAAACCCGGCGGACCGCAACGTGGCGACCACAGACGCATCCTCTGCGGCGGGCGACACCTCATGTTCGAGTGCCCGGGAGCCCGCCAGAGTGATTTCACCGCGAATATCGAACAAATCTTTGATCGTAAGGGGAATGCCATCAAAGATCGCAGCGTTTCCCTGATCGCGGGATTTATCCTTCTGTTCGGCCTGCGAAATGAGACTGTCGTTAATTCGAGTGAAAACGGATTGGGAGGCGTCGGCTCTTTCCAATGTCTGTCGGGCCAGTTCCACAGCGCTTAAATGGCCACTGCCCAGCTGTTCTGCCAATGCTCTGAGTGAAACGGTCATGCTCAATGAGGGCTGTTGAATATTTATTCGGATGATACCCGAGAAAAAGCTGTGGACGATTGTGTCACTCAAAAACCGATTTCGCTTAAAGTATCCCGATCTTCACCTAACACAGCATTATGAAAGGCACCCACGATTATCAGGATGATCCAAGAAACGCAGATATCCTGATTGACATAAATGGAGAACACGTCCATCGCGCAAACGCCACCGTGTCGGTCTTTGACAGTGGATTTGTCCTGGGCGACGGAATCTGGGAGGGGCTCAGGGTCCACGGATCACGCATCGCCTTCCTCGATCAACACCTTGACCGCTTGTATGAAGGTGCCAAAGCCATTGATATTGAAATGGACGTCGGGCGCAAGGAGTTAAGTGATCGCCTCTTCAGTATTCTGAAAGCCAATAAAATGAGCGACGGCGTTCATATTCGCCTGATGGTCTCTCGCGGCGTCAAGGCAACCCCTTATCAGGACCCCAGAGTAACCGTATCGCCTCCGACAATCGTGATCATTCCGGAGTACAAAAACGCGTTGCCGGAGACTCTCACCCGTGGGATTCGGCTGTTCACGGTGCACGTGCGACGCGGATATCCTGACGTACAGGACCCGAAATTAAACAGTCACTCGAAGCTCAACTGTATCACCGCGTGCATTCAGGCCACTAAGGCGGGTGCCGACGAAGCGCTGATGCTGGACCCACATGGCTTCGTGGCGACCTGCAATTCCACACATTTTTTTATCGTCCGCAAGGGCGAGGTCTGGACATCATCCGGCGACTACTGCCTTGGCGGTATCACTCGCGGCAACGTTATTCGTTTGTGTCAGCAAAACAATATCCCCGTGTTCGAGAAGAACTTCAGTCTGACGGACGTCTATGGTGCCGATGAGGCTTTCGTAACCGGAACCTTTGCCGGAGTTGCCCCGGTTGGCGAAATAGACGGGCGTGTTATAGGCGCCGGAGATCGTGGCCCTATGGTCAAATCACTACAGTCACTGTACCTGGACATGATCGATAAAGACTGCAATTCCGGTGACGTTGTATGTTGAGCAATACACGAATTGCCATGTGGTCTGGACCACGCAACATTTCAACAGCGATGATGCGATCATTCGAAAACAGACCGGACACTGAAGTTTGGGACGAGCCATTTTACGGCTGCTATCTGGAAAAAACGGGAATCCCGCATCCGGGCGCCAGCGAAATTATCGAGCACCACGGCAGCGATGATCATGAAATTTCGATCCGGTGCTCAAACCCGGGACCTGAAGGCCAGCCCGTGTTCTACCAAAAGCATATGACCATGCACCTTTTGCCGGATATGGACAGACAATGGCTCGGTAACGTTACGAACTGTTTTCTAATCCGAAAACCGGAACTGGTGGCATCGTCCTATGAGAAAGTGCGCCCGGATCTCACATTGTTCGATCTTGGATTTGTTCAGCAAGCCGAGCTGTTTGATTTCGTGATAAAGATTACGGGAGAAGTTCCGCCGGTCATCGACTGTCAGGATTTTCTGTTTGACCCGGAAACCATGTTGCGCCTGATCTGCGATCGTCTGCAGATTCCGTTCCGTACCGATATGATTGCATGGCCCGCCGGAAAGCGCGATTCCGACGGCATCTGGGGACAGTACTGGTACGACAAGGTCTGGCAGTCGACCGGATTTGAAGAGTATCGGGATCGTCGTCCCGTTTTGTCCTCCGACACTGCAAAAATTGTCGAGGAGGCTTTACCCTATTATGATGTATTACACCAGCACCGACTTGGAACCTGACCATGCGCATCGCCAGTTACAACATTCAATATGGAACAGGCCGCGACGGGGTTTGCGACATTAAACGCATTGCCAGTGAGGTCGAAGGCGCCGATCTGATCGCGTTTCAGGAGATCGACAGATTCTGGCCGAGAACCGGTGAAAGCGATCAGCTTGCTGAGCTGCAGTCGCTGCTATCGGGCTATTTTGTTGTGTATGGGGCCGGGGTGGATATTCACCATAGCAGCAGCAAGCCCGATCAACACCGCCGACGGCAGTTCGGCAACGCAATCTTCAGCCGCTATCCCATACTGTCTAATCGACACCATCTGCTGCCCAAACGGGGCAGCATAGACCCGCTGAGTATCCAGCGCTCAGCGACGGAGGCAACGGTGCGATGCCCCGCGGGTGATGTTCGAGTCTATTCCGTTCATCTCACCCATCTCTCAGTTGAAACCCGTCTCCCGCAAATTGACAGGTTACTAGAAATCCACCGCAGCGCGGTCCACGAGGGTGCCGCAGTCAGCGGCGATGTCAGCGGTATGAACTGGGAAGACGGGATCGTCACACAGGAAGTACCTCACGACACAATTATGCTCGGCGATTTCAACTGTCAGCCCGATTCCCCGGAATACTTACGTATGGTGGGTCCGCTCAGTGACTACGGAGGACACATCACGCCCACCGATGGGTTTGTTGACGCCTGGGTAAAATGCGGCAATGACAAGAACGATGGATTCACCAGTGATGTAAACGATCTTCCCGCGCGACTGGATTATGCTTTTGTCAGCAGCACCATCAGGGAGCGAATTCAATCGTGCTCGGTCGATACCAATGCAAAAGGATCCGATCATCTCCCGTTGTGGCTGGACATCGATCTCTAGACCACAGCTTTCCAACCGGAAAATGACGCAGAAAAACGCCTGGATTATCGGGCTCGCAACCCTGTTTTCTTTCTGCACACTGTATGCGACGCAGCCACTCCTGCCTCTGCTGGCATCAGAATTCGGCGTGCAGACTTCCGACGCCGCCCTTTTGGTTACGGTAACACTGATACCACTTGGAATTGCCCCCCTGATTTACGGCTATTTTCTGCAGGCTATCCCTGCAAAAACGATGCTGTGCGTCTCGATGGCATTGCTGGCGTGCAGCCAGATCGCAATATTCTTTGTCGCGTCGTTCGGTCAGATGCTGGCAATTCGATTGATCCAGGGTTTCATCATGCCGGCTATTTTTACGTCGCTGATGACCTACTCTGCAAGCATGGCACCCGCAAACGGAATAAAACGTGCGATGTCGATCTACGTCGCGGTCACAATCCTTGGAGGATGTTCGAGTCGGATTCTGGCGGGATATGTTGCGACCGAGTTCGGCTGGCGGTGGGTATTCGTGGTCCTGGGGGCAGTACTTTTTCTCATGGTGCCCATGGTGCTCCGAATCACGGCAGACGCAAAAGTGGACTTCACTCGACTGGATCGAACCGCCATTCGACGGGCAATCGAAAAACCATTTTTTCGGTTCAGTTATCTCTCTTTAGCACTGGTGTTTTTTACATTTGGCGGGGTACTCAATCTTTTGCCGTTTCGATTAGCGGATATCAGTGCCAGTATTAACGTGCAAAACATTTCGCTGCTTTATCTTGGCTATCTTGTCGGGATTCCGATCGCACTCGGCAGTGAAAAAATATCCGAAAGACTGGGCAGCGACAAAAGAAACCTGCTTTTGGGAGTTGTCCTGCTGCTGGTCGGAATGTCTCTGTTTACCGCGCTGAGCTACTCCGGCCTGTTCTTGATGCTGTTAGTGATGGCTACCGGCATTTTCCTGATGCATGCAACGCTCAGCGGAATGGTCAACGATCGATCATCTGAACACAAGGGAATAGTCAACGGAATCTATGTATCCGTGTACTATCTGAGCGGCGCCCTGGGCTCCTGGCTGCCCGCACTGCTCTACCAGTCGGTCAGCTGGAATCTGCTGCTTTCAGCCTGGGCAGTGCTTCTGATTGCTGCCCTTTTTGCCGTGAATCGGATCGACCCGGCACTTCAGGTTCCAAGGTCCGCATAATTCACGCTGTTTTAACGCTCCTGCGGTGTTGACAGCACGCACCCGGTTTGTCGTTTATTCGACGCTGACGCTATACTTGCGGGTTATCAGCGCCGCTGAGAGACGTGACGTTGTAATGAAGGAACAGACCCACTAATTGAGAGCAAAAACATGAAAAACACATCCAAACTGATTGGCGCTGGAGTCATTGCGATTTCTTCCCTCGCCAGTACCGGCGCTTTCGCAGCCGGATTTCAGATCAGTGAAACATCTGTTGCCGGCCTCGGACGCGCGTTCGCAGGAAACGGCATCGCCGGTGACACTATTTCCGATATGTTCGCGAATCCCGCTGGTCTGATGCTGCGCAGCGGCTCAGAACTGGAACTCGGACTGCACATTCTTTCGACCTCCGCCGATTTCGAAAATCGGGGTTCAACCCAAAGACTTGCGACACCTCTCGGATTTCTGACCGTCCCATCGCGCGGTCCCGGCAGTGACGGCGGCGGCACATCCGCGATTCCTAATCTTTACTACGCAACCGATCTCAGCAACGGCATGCGATTCGGTCTGTCGGTAACATCGCCATTTGGACTGGTTACTGAATACGACGACGATTGGGTTGGCCGCTACCAGGCGATCAAGTCCGAACTGATTACAGTGGACATAAATCCAAATATCGCCTACCAGGTCAATGACAATGTCTCAGTTGGCGGCGGCATCAGCGTATTGCTTGCCGATACCACTCTGACACGTGCTCAGTTTACCGGTCCGACGACTCCGGATGCCGCCGCGTCTATCACCGGTGATGATGTCGCAATCGGATTTAACCTGGGACTGATGGTTGGTGATGAAGACGGTAGATTTGGCATCGGCTATCGTTCTGAAGTCGACGTTGAAGCCGAGGGCGACCTGCGAATTCCGCTGGCGGGTGTCAGCGCCGGCGCTGCAGCGGATGTAACCCTGCCGCAGACTCTTTACCTGTCCGGCTTCAAAAAAGTCAGTGATAAAGTCGACCTGCTGGGCACCATACGGTGGACGGGATGGAGTTCGTTCGAAGAGCTTCGAGTCCGCTTTGATAACGGACTGCCCGATGCGGTAACGCCCGAGAACTGGGATGACAGTGTCGCGGTGAGCCTCGGTCTGAATTACCACCTGGATGATCGCTGGACACTTCGCGGCGGCCTCGCCGTGGACGACAGCCCGGTTGACGACGAATTCCGAACCGCACGTATACCGGATACGGATCGGACCTGGGTCAGCTTCGGCGGCAGCTATCAGGCCAGTGAGCGCACCCGAATCGATTTCGGCTATGCCCACATCTTCACTGATGATGTTCCGCTGAATGAGTCGGTTAATCTGGTTTCCACGATGCCTGGCGCTGCAGTGGATAACGTCCGCGGTGAGTACACCGATACGGATGCCAATCTGTTGAGCGTATCGATCAATATCGCGCTGGGTAAATAATCCCAGCGAGCAACAAGCGTTCTGAAATCAGCCGGGCAGCTCGCTGTCCGGCTTTTTTTGGCCCAGTCACAGGCAATTGATTTCACGCTCTCCGGACGGTAATATCCAGCCCCTTTTTCGTCGGCCACAGGCAGATGAAGAATGTCAAACAGGTAAAGGGCGTGCGCAAACCACTGGTCGCTGGCAACTGGAAAATGAACGGATCGATAGAGATTTCGATCGATCTGATTCAGGGTATTTCCTCCGGTCAGTGGGATTCGGTCGAAACGTTGGTGTGTCCACCGTTTACACTGCTCTCATCGGTTCGACATTCCATCGGTGATTCAGGGGTTAAATTAGGAGCGCAAGACGTGGATTCCCACCCCTCCGGAGCATTTACCGGCCAGATCAGCGCGTCGATGTTGGTCGAACAGGGCTGCGAATACGTAATCGTGGGACATTCTGAGCGTCGTGCACTTTTTGGCGAGTCGGAACGCGAGGTTGGGCTGAAAGCACAGGCCGCGCTGTCCGCCGGTTTGACGCCGATCGTCTGTCTGGGGGAGTCGCAGGATGAACGCGAAGCCGGCACGACGTTCGACGTTGTGCGCCGACAGCTGGCGGCCGTGATCGACGAAACACAGGGTAACAGACTGTCGTCGATAGTTGTTGCTTACGAGCCTGTATGGGCCATCGGTACGGGACTGACGGCGACGCCAGAACAGGCCCAGGAGGTGCACGCGTTGATTCGTCAGCAGCTGCGCGACCTTGATGAGACCGAAGGCGATGCGACCAGGATTGTTTACGGCGGCAGTATGAAGCCGGACAACGCGCCGAATTTGATGGCACAGCCTGATATTGATGGCGGGCTTGTTGGCGGAGCATCTTTGGATGCGGACAGTTTTAGAGCGATTTGCCTGGCGGCAGATCAGATGAATTAACACTCAGCTGTATCGGTGCGATACAGCGGGAAGACAAAAAAACATGGTTGCAAACATTCTTTTGGTTGTGCATCTCATCATCGCGGTTACGATCGTTGTTATGGTGTTGCTTCAACAAGGACGCGGCGCAGACGCTGGCGCAGCGTTTGGTGGCGGGTCGTCACAGTCACTGTTTGGCGCTCGAGGCTCGGCCAATTTTCTTAGCCGACTGACTGCCATACTGGCGACAACTTTTTTTCTGACCAGCCTGTCGCTGGCTTTTATCTACACCCAGCAAAATCGGGACAGCAGTATCATTCAGGACGGCTCGGTCACCAGCGGAATTACCGTTGACGATTCCGAATCCGCCCTCGACTCCATAACCGACGAACCGAGTGAAGATGAACCTGCCTCCGATATCCCCGCAACCCCGGAGTAGAGACGACAGAAATTGCCGAAGTGGTGGAACTGGTAGACACGCAGTCTTGAGGGGGCTGTGCTTCACGGCGTGAGGGTTCGAGTCCCTCCTTCGGCACCATCTAAAATCTGAGTTCAACAGATAGAGCGTTAAATAATAAACTTATCCTTTAGTTCGTCTGCACGCAGCAGTATTCAGTCAGTTTAATGAACGTCTACTCTGCTTACGTTTCGGAAAGCAGCGTCTTTATTGCAGATTCAATTGCGATGGCTTTGTCTGTGCCTTCGTGCGTTTCTCCAATAAAGAAATATCGCACCAGACCTTTCTTATCGATCAAATAATAAGTAGGCCAGTACCGGTTCCCCATTCGTTTCCAGAATCCGAAATCGTTATCCATCATGGTTGGGTGATCGAGTTCAAATTCCTCGATTTTTTTCACGACATTGTCTCTCTCTTTCTCATGCTCGAACTCCGGAGTATGGATCCCAATAATTTGAAAATCCTGGTCTTTATAGCGACGTTCAAGATCGTTCATCCATGGAAAGGACCGATAACAATTCCAACACCCGTACGTCCAGAAATCGATCAACACGACCTTACCGCGGAGGTTGGACATTTTCAGCGGCGCTGAACCCAACCAGGCCTCCGCATCGGTTTGCGTAAACTCCGGCGCCGGCTTTGGGCTCACCGAGTAAGCATGCGCACTCTGACCCGTACTCTGCATAAACTGCACCAGCATAATTGCGGCGAAAATCGCAACCAGCACGGGCACCAACAAATCTGACAAGAGTGAATTTTTCATAGGTACGTGTTTTTCCAGGACTATCCAATAGACCCTAGCAACGCAATGTTGTTCAAAATGCCGGATTGAGCTCGTCTGAGAAAATTTCCAAATGAAATTAAAATATAATCAGCATGTCCGACCCTTGAAATTCACATGCCCGCATCCAGACTGGTTATGCATTTGGTTTTCGACTCACAGGTATGGCCAATTGAAAAACCAGATTGGTTCTGATACGAATCCGTATAACTTTCCAGCTTTTTTGTGCGGACAACTCTCACAGATCATTCGTCAGGTCTGCGATCTGAATTTGAATCGGCTCATGCCCAGTTTGCACCCGATGTTCCGGGGCTTCTTTATCGCGACCCTGCTTTACGGATGCTCCACCGTGGGAGATGTGGTCACTGACGAAAACCTGTTCAGACAGAAGGTTGTCGATCGGAACCTAACGTGGCCCGGCGGTTACGCTGTGCGTTTCCTCTCGACCGGTCAGATAACGGGCCGTTTTCCTGAGGGTCTTGTAACCGGAGTCTGGGTGTGGGAGGACCAAAAATTTTGCCGCGAGATGACAGCAGGACATCGCAAACTGCCGAGAGAATGCCTCACAGTTGAGTTGCGAGAATCACAGATTCGATTTAAACGGGAAAACGGGCGTTACTTCAATCCGTATAATATTAGCGACTCTTAAATACACGCTCATCAAATGCTTAATGTCGATGAACTGATCGATCTGATCCAGACACAAGCCACACCCTGGACGATAAATATCCTGAGTGCAATTCTGGTTTTCGTTTTTGGTCGTATTGTTTCCCGGTATCTGCTGAGGCTCTACAAAAGACTCATGGCGCGCACGGATTTTGATCCGATGCTGATCGATTTCTTTGAGTCCATTCTCCGCGCCGTACTATTGATTATTGTAGTTGTGGCCTCCCTCGATCAATTGGGCGTGAATACGGCCTCAATGATTGCGGTGTTGGGCGCTGCAGGACTCGCAATTGGTCTTGCACTGCAAGGCTCACTGCAGAATTTTGCCGCCGGCATTATGATGCTGATATTTCGTCCGTTTCGACAGGGCGACTACATTGAAGCCGGCGGAACTGCTGGCACAGTGGAAAAGATCACTGTGTTCAGCACAGTCATGACTTCGCCGGACAACAAGGAAATCATCGTGCCGAATGGAAATATATATAAGGACAACATCGTGAACTACTCGGCTCGAGACACTCGCAGAATCGATCTGGTGTTCTCGATCAGCTACGAGAGCGATGTAGATCGCGCCAAAGAGATTCTTCTTAAGATGGTGTCGGATGATGATCGTGTTCTGGAGTATCCGCCAATCCGGGTTGCCGTAGCCGAACTTGCAGACAGCAGCGTTAACATTATGGTCCGGCCCTGGGTTAAAACTTCAGATTTCTGGGATGCGCGAATCGATTTTATCGACCGGGCAAAAACGGTTTTAGAATCCAAAGGTATCGATATTCCCTATCCTCAGATCAAGGTGCATTTGCCGGTCGCCGACAGTGCAGACGATCACGATTCATAAATCGTGATATTGACCCGAAGAAATACGATTTCGCTGACTCAGGAATCGGGATAGATCACCGGGAACCAGTCCTCACGGAGTCGATCGCCATCAGTCATGTTGTGATCGGGAAAGGGTGGCGATGTCCTTCCCGGACGACTGATATAGCGCGCATCATCTCCCACCAGTCTGAGAGAAAACGCGCGACGTCGCTTTTGTGTAAGGTTGCCCCGCGCGCCGTGCAGCGTTTTGTAATGGAATGCCACCGCATCTCCCGGCTCCATCTGCCACTCCAGAATATCCATACCCTCTGCATCGGGATCGGGCACCGGAATGTAGGCATCTTCGTCAGGATAAAAATTGTCTTCTGCCAGCCAACGCACAGGCAGCACCGGCTTCGGCCAAAGATGGGAGCCGGCAACCAGGCGAATAGTCGCATCGGTCACTGGATCCACGGGTGACCAGAAGCTGACATTCTGCTCACCGTCAATAAAGTAGTAGGGAGAGTCCTGATGCCAGGGTGTCGGTTTACTGGTGCCGGGCTCTTTGACCAGTACATGGTCATGAAAAACCTGTACCGATTCGGACTGCATTAGCTGCGCCGCAACATGGGCGACATCACTCTTCTCGACGATCCTGACGAATTCGGGAATCCGCTGCCAGTTGCAATAATCATCAAAAAACCGGCCGTTCTCGCCCTGCTTGAGATTTTCGGCCGCATAGGGGCCTGGCTCCCGCATATTGCGCTCAATTCCCGCAGCGATCTCGTCTACCCAGTCGCGAAACAGTCCTTTAATCAGAACGGCGCCATTCGCCTGATAATCACAGACAGTCGAAACATCGACATTAAACATTTTTATTGCGCGTGGATTTAATATTGGAATGCAGCGAATATATCGATAACCTGCGGTAATCGCCAACAAAAACCTGCGCTTCAATCATCTTGTGATCGCCAATGTCGCTAACCTGACTCGCAACCATCGCGCCCTGCTGGTGTTCGCAGTTGTCGTTCTGATCACTGAAGTTTTCCTGTTGGGGTACTTCCGCGATGCCGTTGTCCAATGGCTGTCCCACAATCTGTGGATCGTCGTTATTCCATTCACCAAAGGCATTTTACAAAAAGTAATCACACTCAAACTGATTGCGGTAATTAAGCTGATTACGGTGCTGCTCTATCACCTGCTGA